>NZ_BALG01000133.1 GCF_000315235.1 Paenibacillus popilliae ATCC 14706
GCCACAGACATCCAGCAGTTCAAGCAGTAGTTCAAGCTTAAGCTCAGGCACTGGAACGAAAAATACACCAGCAACAGGATTAGCTAGCAATAAGGCAGCGTTGAAAGGAAAAGACTTGACACTGACGTTCGATGGTGAGTTAGATGTCGCCTCTGCTGAAACTATAGCTAGCTACACATTGGAAAAGCATAGCAACGGGAAATTTGAAAAAGACACAAAGGTTAAAGTGAAAAATGCAAAATATGGTTATGTTGCGGGTCAAGCCCAAAGCACGGTTGTATTACAGCTAGAGGGACTTCAAGCTGGAAGTAAGTATCAAGTAACGGTAACTGGTGTTAAAGGCTCTGGGCAAGCAGCAATTGCGGAGACAAAAGCAACATTTGATGTGCCACAATCATCCAGCATTTCAAGCAAAAGTTCTCGTTCAAGATCAAGCAGAAGTTCTCGCTCAAGCTCAAGCCCAAGCCCAAGCACTGTAACGAAAAAGGGCACTACTAGTGGTAAAACAAAAGCAAGTGGAACAACTGTAGAAAAGAAAAGCAGTAACGATGATAAAAAATCCATTACTCCGCCGAGCAAGCAAAACGTGAAAACACCGAGCGACTCGGTTCAAAAAAGAAGTTCTACGCCGCAAAGGACGCAAACCAAACCGGCATTCACTGACCTGAAAAAACACAGTTGGGCGCGTGAATCGATTGAGTTCTTACATGCAGAAGGCATTATTGCGGGAACAGCAGCAGGTCAATTTTCTCCTACTGCCAAAGTAACGCATGGTCAAATGACAATATTCGTGCAAAGATTGTTTAACAATTCAAAGCAAAGCTTCTTGCAAAAAATGGCTTCTGGCTTCAAAAAGAACAAAACGATGACAAGACAAGATGTTATGGTGATGTTGTATAAAGCCATGATTGCAAATGGAATGAAGCTGAAAGCCGGTCAACCGAACGCCTTGAAGGGTTATACAGATGCTAAAAAATTGAATAGTAATGCAAAAGCGGCAATTTCTTCCCTGATCGCAGAAGGCATTCTTTCAAGCAAGACAAATAAGCTAAATCCAACGCAACAAGTAACAAGAGCAGAAGCAGCCGTTTTCCTGAAAAGAATGTATGATAAACTGAATAAATAGTTTATCATAACAGAGGTAAGAAGATCGAGGGTGAACTGTGACCCGAGAGATGGACACTTAAGTGCCCTCTCTCGGGTTTTTTGGGATAGTAAGGAGATAATCACAAGCGAGTATGGCGAGCAGAAGAGTTGAATCAAATTTCTTAGCAAGCCTTGGCAAGCAAAAATGAACCATTTATCGAATAAGAAACAGATAAAGAAACGGACAAAGTGGGATATCAAGCCATCTAATTGCACTAGAAAAGCACACCCATGATGGCAATCGTTGAAATTTTGAATCGTAATCGAATGACGGTGAGCAGTTACATTCATGCGTACGAAAACGGCGGATTGGCCGCCTTGCGGCTCAAGCATTGATCTGGTGCTCCTACTCGGTTAACCAAGGAACAGCAAGATCAGTTGAAGCAGACCGTCGCCTATTCGGTGCCCCACGAGGTCGGCTTTACAGCCAAGCACAATCGGGATTATCAAGCGATTCAGAAAACCTGGTTTCTTCGCGGGAAGCAACGAATCATTTGGCAAGAAGACGAACACGCTACGGCTGAAACTTTTTTTGCCTTTCTCCAGAAGATCCTCGCGGCTTATCCGCCGGGGAAACTTGTTCTTGTGTTAGATAATGGCATCCGCGCCATCGCTCAGGGCGGCGTTCATCTGGAAGACCCAATCCATGAAGGCGGGAGGCGTCAGCGGAGCCAGCATCGCCACGCGGTGGACATGGACGCCGTCCATCCGTTCGTACGCCGGAGACCCGGGGACATCGCGGGTCAGGACGTGCACCTCGCAATCCCCGTGCACGAGATGCCGCGACAGGTCGTAAACGGCGTGCGACAGTCCGCCGACGACGAGCGGCGGGAACTCCCAGGCGAGCATCAGCACCTGCACGGCCGGATCCGGAGCGTTCATCCGAACGAAACGCTGCTCAAGGGCGCTCCCTTCCTTATCGTTCGCCTCCCCGCCGAGCAGCGTCCGGTAATCCGGAAATATTTGAGCCCGGTAGTAAGCCGGCTGCCGTCCTCCAGCAGATATGGGCGGATATCGTTCCATTCCGCCTCGTCATGCCAGCCGAGGTCGAAGCCGATATCCCGGTAATATTCCCGGTAGTCGGCATCTCCGGGATAGCCCTCGCGGCTGCTCCACACTTGGCGTGACGACTTCGGATCCCCGGCGAACGCCGCGATGCCTCCCGTCGTCATGACAGGGGCGTACGGCAGGGAGGCCGGAACCGGGTTCGCCTTCGCCCAGGTGTTGTACGCGACGGCGACATAGCGGATACCACAGGCCTGCAGTTGCGGCGCGAGGGCGGGCGAATAGGCGCATTCGGGCAGCCACAGCCCCATCGGCCGCCGACCGAGATGGCGCTCCGCCTCCTGCAGCCCGGTCTCCAGTTGGGCGCGAACGAGCTTCTACTGCTTCACGTAAGGCAGGAAGGCGTGGGTCGCGGCGCTGGTGATGCACTCCAGATGGCCTTGCTCCATATAATGGCGGTAGCCGTCGATGAGATGCCCACCCCACTCCCGGTACAGCGCTTGGTACCGCCGCCAGCGCTCTAGATACATGGCGGCGACTTGCCGCAGCGCTCCCGCCGCCAGCCGCTCGAGCTCGGAGGAAGCGAGGCGGATGGATTGAGCCAGATGCGCTTCGAACCGCTCGTGAAGCCGACGATCGTCCATCATGGCGAGCAGGATGGGGGACAGCGAGAGCGTCAACCGGAACGGGATGCGATCCCGCTCAAGCCGCCGGAACCGATCCAGCAGTGGAAGATACGTCTCCAACACGGCTTCGAAGTACCACCGCTCTTCCAGCGTGCCGCTGCGGTCCGGATGACGCACATAAGGCAGATGGGCATGGAGAAGAAGAGCGATCTGCCCCGTACGAGCGGGAGAAGTATGATGCTTGCCAAGCGGAACCGTTGTGATCATGCGGGGACTCCTTCATGCTTGGAATATAGCGTATATACGGAAAATTGCTCGAATAGAGTGCCGGCCTCGGACTTGAGCGGCATGATTCCGGATGAAGCGGAATGGATGCCGTTCCGCAGCAGCCCGTCTGCGCGGGGAGATATGCCAGTACGCGAACAGAGTGTCCGAGTTCTTCGCCATCAGGTGAACTCTTTGATCACTTGATTCCGAGCGCGAGCGAACCGTCAACTGGACGACAGCGTCATAGCGATTCTCAGAATGGAGCAGCCGCTCATACCAATGCGGGGAGACACAGCAACAGGCATCCGTTCACCCGGTTGCGTAATGAATATAGAGCTGCCCGCTCGCTTCGTCATACTGGAACATAGTCAATCTGCTTCGAACCAATGAACAGCATGTCAGGCTTCATCGACAAACCTCCCTTTGAAAATCGTTATTGTCACATCTATATGCCGGCAGAGCGTATGATTAGACGTGGGCAGACGAGACATTGAAGGAATTAACCGCTTACGTATCGAATAAGCTAATAAGACAACGGAGAGATGGCCGAATGCAGAAGCCTTATATACATACCGAGGAGGGAGAACATGAGTTTCTGTTGTGGAGCAAGCATGATTGGAACGAAGGGCACGCTTCAGCATTACCGTACTCGCATACGAAATGTTCCCCTGTTGCTGTGTCCGGTATGCCACTGTATCGAGGTGCATTTTCTCGTAGGAAATGAGTACGAAATTCTGGCGGAGTATGCTCATAGCGATGGGATGGAGGAGGTGAACTTCAAGGAGTACGTCGCTACGGACGACAGTCAACTGTTCGAGAACTGCATTAATCATGAGAAGGACGATCCGATCGAGCTGGTCCGCAACCAAATCGACAATGCGCTCGATCTGCTGGCATTGGCCAAGCAGTGGAAGGATAAGGAATGGGAATCGCAACTGAAGCGGCGACTCGCGCTGATGAGTCGGCACAAGGCGCAGCTCCCGAAGCCGTAGACAGAATAGGGGCCAGACAAATGGATGAGTTCAACATAGGGAAAGGCGACACGCGGACGTACGGGACCGTCGCAGGAACAACTGCGATGACGGGCATCGATACATGACCGGGTCGCCTTTTTTTCGTTTGGGGCTGTAGGCGCGCCATCCTTTAAGTTACTTTTATGGGATACGAGTTTTTTAGTATATTTTCGACATTATCTAGGGTTGACGTTTTTGCCAAAAGTTTACTATGATGGAACTGTTGGAATTGATCTTGCTGAACGGAACAGGTTGCTGTAAATGAGGTGAATCCCGTATGAATTCGATAAGCGTACAGGCAGAGTGTGAACGGTCGGAATGGAAGCTTCGATATGTCGAAGGAGTCAGGCGTTATATGCTGTACGGTGGAATAAGGGAGTTGAACCTTGCACGGGAGACTGCCCGTGCCGCTCCGCTGAATCCGGAGATGGTATGGAGCCTCCACGAGGAAGCTATGTTTACCGTGCTGTCCCATGTAGAGACGGGTGCGGCCATGAAAATGATGCATCGTTCGTTTCTGTATTTCATGGAATGGATTATGGCTAATAAGGCAGAACAGGGAAGCAAGGAGGGAATCATATTGGTATTAGACCCGATTCGCGAACCTTGGTTTCGGTCCGCACAGGCATTGTATTCCACCCAGATGGCGCACAATAAATATGAAAGTGTGCTTCAGCAATTGGATAGCGGCATTGTGTTGTTCGATCGGAGCGGCGTTCTTTCGTTTATCAATGTGGAGGCCGCCAAGCTGCTTGATATTCCCTGCAAGGCGCTCATCGGCTGCAGTCTGCGGGAATTACTGTTCCATCCTCTGCTCCAAAAGGACAAGCGTAAAGAAATAGTGCGATTGTACAAAGATACCATTTTAGTGCGTAAGCGCTGTCATGAATTCTCTGACCGGAATGACAGGCATTACTTAATTAGCGTTACTTACGGGGAGCAGTTGGACGGCGATTTTTTATTCATTATCAAGGATGTATCGGATTTCAAGCGGATTGAGCAGACGGCGTATCAGAACGACAAGCTGGCGATCCTGGGCAAGTTTGCGGCCGCCATTGCCCACGAGATACGGAACCCGCTTACGTCGATTCGAGGATTCATCCAGTTGTTGCGCCCACATTTGATACATCTGGGCAAGGAAGAGTATGCACGAATCATTCTCGCGGAGATTGACCGCGCGAATGACATCATAATTGAATTTCTGAATTCATCCAAGCCATCCGCCCCAATGACCTCAGAAGTTCCCATCTCCCCCCTGCTTCGCGAAGTCGTACTTCTTACCGAAAGCGAAGCGTTGATGCAAGGCTGCGAAATCGAGCTGGAAGAGGCTCTTCATGGCGTCACGTATTGCGTATCGATTGACGTGAAGCAGATTAAGCAGGTCATTTTGAATATTGTCCGCAATGCGATTGAAGCGATCGGACACATGCAGGAAGATCGCCAGGGCCGGATTCGCATCACAACGGAGAAGGAAGGCAGGTATATCGCCATCCGAATACGGGATAACGGAATCGGCATGGAGCAGAAGACGCTGGAGCATTTATTTGACCCCTTCTTCACGACGAAGACAGAGGGCACCGGCTTGGGATTGTCAGTCAGTTACCGCATTATTAAAAATCATGGAGGGATTATTGATGTAAACAGCAAGGTAAAAGAATGGACGGAATTCGTTATTAAGCTTCCTTTAATCCTATCGTAATCGCCCGAGTCAGCACTGCCGCGGCATCGGTAAATTTCCGCTAGCAAAATGGCCGTGCCCGAATTACGGAAAATATGGTAGTATTGATACTATGGCAACTTCAATATAAGCAAAAGGGATGATTCATACGTGAACTTATCGAATGTAGCTTGGCTGGACAAGGTTACCGTTCAGATGCAAGCGAAGGCTGTAACCGACATTGAAGCGGACGGCATTGTCGTCATTGGATCCCGCTCCGAGCTGGAGCAAGCTTCCGGGTTCCCGGGAGCGGAGGCTTGTCAGGCCGCGGTGAAGGCCGGGCTGTTCGAGGCAGGCTGCTGCAAGACGTATGTCGCGGCAACAGGCCAAGAGAAGGCTCCCGTCCTCATTGCGGTCGGCCGCAAGGACGAGGCGCTTGCGACGAAGCAGGTGCGCCTGATGCTCGCGGAAGCCGCGCGCGAAGCGGTCAAGCTGAAGCTGTCGCGCATCGCGGTAATCGTGCCGGACGAGCTGAAGAAGTCAGCCGGCGAAGAGGCGGCTGCGATGGCGCATGTCATGGTGGAAGGCTTCTTGCTCGGAGCATACCAGCGCGTGACGTACAGGAAAGACGCTAAGCCAATTCACTGCGTTGAAGCACTGGTGTTGGTCGGAGAAGGCCTTGATGAGAAGGCATGGAACGAAGGCGTTGTTCGCGGGCATGCCTATGCCTACGGAACGACCTTTGCGCGCGATCTGACGAATCTGCCTGGCAATGTGCTGTACCCAAGCCGCCTCGCGGAGACGGCGATGGAATTGGCGAAGCAGTTCGGCTTCGAGGCGCTTGTGCTGGACGAGAAGGAGATCGAGGCGAAGGGCATGGGTGCCCTGCTGGGCGTCGGCAAAGGCTCGTCCAATCCGCCGCGCATGATCGCCTTGAAATACCAGGGCAAGCCGGGATGGAAGGAGGTGTGCGGTCTTGTCGGCAAGGGCATTACGTTCGACACCGGCGGCATCTCGCTGAAGCGCTCCACCAATATGGATGAGATGATCTGCGACATGGGAGGAGCCGCTGCCGTGTTGGGCGCGATGGCGGCTATCGGCCGTCTGAAGCCGCAGGTGAACGTGGTCTGCGTCGTCGCTTCGGCCGAAAATATGCCGGCAGGCAACGCGCTGAAGCCGGGGGATGTCCTCACTTCCTACAGCGGACGCACGATTGAAGTGTTGAATACGGATGCGGAAGGCCGCCTCGTGTTGGCGGACGGCATGACGTATGCCAAGGAGCTCGGCGCCAACAAGATTATCGATGTGGCAACCTTGACAGGGGCCGTAAGTGTGGCGCTCGGCAGCATCTCGACGGGAGTCGTCACGAACGACAACGCCTTCTTCGCCCGCTTCCAGGAAGCGGCGGCGCACACGAACGAATATGTGTGGCAGCTACCGTCCCACCAGGAATATTGGGATATGCTTAAAAGCGACGTAGCCGACGTGCGCAACGCCATTCCAGGCGGTGCGGGCACGATTACGGGCGGACTGTTCATCGGCACGTTCGCGGACGGCCTGCCTTGGATTCACCTCGATATTGCGAGTACTGCCTTCCTGAGCAGCGGCCGCGGAGTCGATCCGAAGGGCGCTACCGGGGTTATGGTTCGCACCATTGCCGAGTACGTGTTGTCGGAGGCGTAAGCGTCTACCGTTCGCCATGACGGGATAGAATCGCTAGAAAAAGTAACAAGAGCCCGCAAAGAGATGTCATCTGGAGTTGGGGCGGCTGAACTGCTTTCCCAGCAGCCGCCCACGGGAGCGTAAGATGAGACGGGGCGACTTCCACCTCTGGAGCACAGGCAGACAAGGCTACGAGAGCGTCAGGCCGAGCATGGGAATCTGGTTGCATTACATACGCAACAACATTTTTATGCTCGAGCTTGGTGAATGCTCGGGACTCCGTAAGGAGATGTCCAACAACCCGCAAAAAGTACAGTGGCCAGGGTTGGAAATCAAAGCTATGGATAACTGTGAGGTGGCCTATTTTCGCAGTTGTACCCAATAACCGAAGCAGATACCGATCGCTGCGACCAACAGATTATATCCAAATTCGACGAGAAGCAGATAAGGGGAAACTGGGGTAGTGCCCAATAAATCAATGGAAGAAGCATACATCATCGGGGATAACCTTCGCGGAATTACACCGAGTAGATACAAATGACACAAAGCAAAGGCGAGTACCGTCCAAATGATATAGATTGAGAATTGATTTTGAAAAAACGTAGTAACAAATTGCGTGAATAGGGAAAAGGACACCATTCCTGCAATGAACACAATACCTACTGCGATAAGGGAATATGGCGAGATGGTTACGAAAGTAGTCTCCTGATAACCAAGTGCATGTAAATCTATTTTTGTCGAAAAAGAGAAAAATAGAAATCCAATGATAAAATGAACCATGACAAGTATAAAACTATAGCCAAGAGATAGACAAATATGAGCCACTGTTTTACCTAACCACCAGCTACAGCGTGTATTCATGCGTGTATATATATAAACTTCATAAACCGGATGGTTACTAAATAAATTATAGCTAACATAGACGAGTGGAAAAAAGGGAAGCACCCAGCCTATCATTAGCAGATAAGAATCATAACAATGTAGACCGCCAAATGAAAAAAATATAAACTCCCACATCCCCAGGGACAGCGAGAAAGTTGTTTTTGTATAGTAGAGCAAGGATGCTTTTAAGACGGCTAACAGTATGAAAAACCCAATGATGTAGACAATATCTCGTCCTCGAACAGCGATGTGACCATACATTTTTAATTGTTGCAGCATAGTAACCTACCTATATCAATGTATTAACATTTTTTTGCGCACCACCGAAAAATTAATGAGCCCGAAACCTACAAAAAGCATGAACGTATAGGTAATAGACCATTTCATAGTAAATCCATCTATCGGAGCGAATTTATTATTAGGGACATGTAAAAAATACATAATCTGCGTTGTTGGTAGCCAAGCTACCCATTCCTGGCTCATGTTAAACCAGATGAGATAGGAGGCTAAGGCAAGGGTAGAACCGACAACCCAGACCCAAACCACATGGCTCCATAATATTGATAAAAAGATAACCAAACTGCCAAAACCGCTCAAGGTGAAGATGTATAACCCAAACATACTGATGGCACTGACAGCAGGAGGCGTCTCGAGTTGGATTACAAATTCATCAAATCCCCAAGGCAAGTTCGCCATCATTCCAATTCCAATCACAACGCCAAAACTGGTAGTTACAAAAACAAAAGCGGATAAAAAAAGAACGATGATTTTGGCCATGAACCAGCTCAGTCTGGAACGATTGCGCACAAAAGTGTATTGAACATATCCCGTCCTTTGATCTTGTAATAACAAGTCCGTAATGATGATTAAGAACAACATCGGAACAAGCACCATAGCAAAAAAATGCTGGTTGAATAACAGGATTAAAAATGAATATATGGATACAATATCTGGCTCAGGCAAATATAAAAACTGCAATAGAGCATATATGGCTACAATAAATATAATAAATGCCCATCTCCATTTTCTCCGGATCATCAGTTGATAAGCCTCAAAAGTAATCATGTGCGTATGTTCACTTCTACTGCTACGATGTTGTTCTGCTTCAAGTAATGGTCTACTTGAGCACGGTTCTCCCATGTTCCACTAATGATACAGGCCGGATTTCCATGCACTCGATCCGTTAATTGCAACGTAGGGGTAACTTGATACATACGCTCCAGTTCCTCCATACTTTTCAATACGATGGTCCAACTGGATGTTCTATGTTCCTGCGACAAAGATAAATGGCCATGCTCAATAAGGTATACTTTGTCACAGTATTGCTGAATCTCGCTTTTTTGATGAGAGACGAGGATAATCGCCGTCTTGCGTTGCACTTGTTCACTCCAAAGCTCATAAAACATCGTTAAGCCAGCTTCATCTAACCCATTTGTTGGTTCATCGAGTAGCAACACTTGTGGTTGTTCCATGATGGCTTGGGCAATTCCGAGTCTTTGTCGCATTCCGACAGAATATGATTTTACTAATTTACGGTTGTTCGGATCAAGACCGACTTGTTGCATGCAGTCTGTAATCGTCTGCTTACTAATTTTATTTCTAATTCCAGCTAACATATATAGATTCTCAAAACCGGTGAACTGGGGCAAAAATGCCGGGTGCTCAATTAAAATACCAATCGAAGTCGGAATATTACCGACAAATCCGGGCTGTATTTTTTTTCTGTTTACATAAACCTCACCCTGATCCGCATAGATAATTCCGGCAATAATCCGTAATAACGTTGTTTTTCCACTGCCATTCTCTCCCGTTATGCCAACCGTTTCACCAGGCTGTACTTCCAAGTGAACATGCTGTAAAATCTGTTTACGACCGAGTTTTTTTGAGACCGTTTTTATTAAAATTCCTTTGCTTTCATATGGCATTTTGCGATTCCCTCACTTTGAATTTAACAGCATAGATACTGAATGTAATGATGACGAGTGATAGGGATATTCCTCCCCATACCATAGCAATTTCAAAGATACTATAATCGTTTCTTAACATATATATCCCAAGTAGATCTAGAGGGGCATATCTAATTTTTGAAATAATATACAAAAAAAATTGCAGTATAAAAGCAAATAACCAAGGTAACGCCACGACAAGATAAATGTTTGTTAGTAGGGTAGATAATGTAATTGAGAGGAAAGAAAAGCAGATAGCTGCCAATATCGTATTTAAAATAATTAGCAAAACATAGACAAAAGGGTCTGCTTTGTAGAGATCAAGTGCATAAACAATCTGACTGTGGGAAATATCATAGATTGGATATCTTACCATTGCATAAGCCATGGCAATTAGTTCTGTCACACATACTAAAACAAAGGAACTAATGGCTGCTGATACAAGCTTACTCCCAATAAATTTCCAACAATTCGTTCTAATCATGACATAATTGTAAAATCCGGTCTTGCGATCCCATGCCAATGAATGACCAACCAATAAGGTTACAGCTAATGGGAATATTCCTGCAAGAAGAGCCTCTGCTCCAGCACCATGAGCGTAAAAGTATGCTGAGAAAAAGTTAGGGTGTATTGGATCAAAATAGGTTTCTAGTCCTTGAATAAAACATGCAATGATAATTATAAATGGAATTATAGAATACCACTTACAAAATATTCTAAATAACTCCATCTGTGCAATTTTTAACAACCTTAACTCACTCCAGTAACAATTTTAGTAGTCAAGCAAGGGGGTTATTATAAAAACTCCCTTGCTTGACAGCAAACCAATAAACTTATGGTGTCCAACTAAACGTACATTGAGTATCTACATAATTCCATAAAGAAGTTTCTAGCATTAGCATAATGGTTTGACCTTTAGAAGCACTGCTATAAATATTTGTAGTATTGTATTCAGGTAATGCAGTTTCAGGGGAAATGTTATTTTTTGAAGAGTCACAGATAGTACCAAAAATAGCTTTATCTTCTCCACCAATTGATCCCATTTCAACTACTTGCGTTGAGCCACTTGCAGGGTGACTATTTGAATACCAATTACCACCTAATCTGGGAACTACTGGTGAAGATGGGCCATACTTTGTAGCAGCTAGTGCTGACCCGGCAGAAGTTAGTAATGCAATAGATAGACCCGTTGCCACTAAACCTTTTTTCAGTTTCATTTTTAAAATCTCCTTTCAGATATGAAATATATTAATAAAAATGTACAACCTAAGAAACATAAATCAAATGGATATAATCTATTGCCCAAAAAGGACTAAAAGCGAAACTATCAACTCACGCGGCCTCAATTGATTTCTCGACCAATCGTGGAAGGATGGCGGCCAAGTTTTTTGGCAATTTCGCGTAAAGAGCATTTCATTTGTACAAGCAGTTCTAGTTTAGATCGTTCCGTTATGCTAAGATGTTTATAACCCATAATGAGATTCTCCTTGTGTAATGGTGTGTGTGTGGTAACTCCCATTGTACACGAATCTTCCCTGGGCCATTTTTTTAGCTGTCGCACTTCATATTACAATCCGTCGTTTACATAAACCTCACCCTGATCCGCATAGATAAATTTTCCGCTGCCATTCTCCCCCGTAATGCCAACGGTTTCACCAGGCTGTACTTCCAAGTGAACATGCTGTAAAATCTGTTTACGACCGAGTTTTTTTGAGACCGTTTTTATTAAAATTCCTTTGCTTTCATATGGCATTTTGCGATTCCCTCACTTTGAATTTAACAGCAGCATAGATACTGAATGTAATGATGACGAGGAATAACGCTGTTCCCCCCCAAACAATAGCAATTTCAAAGATACTATAATGATAAGCGGTTCTTATCATGTATATCCCAAGCAAATCGAGAGGAGCATACTTGATTTCCGAAATAATATATAAGAAGAATTGCAGTAAAAAAGCAAATAACCACGGAAGCGCAACGACAAGATAAATGTTTGTTAGTAGGGTAGATAATGTAATCGAGAGGAAAGAGAAGCAGATAGCTGCTAGTACTGTATTAAAAATAATTAGCAAAATATAGACGAACGGCAATTCCTTGTACAAAGGTAGCGCATAAGCAATCTGAATATGTGAAATATCATAGGTTGGATATCTAAGCACGGCATAAGCGAAGGCTAACAATTCCGTTACGCATACCAAAATAAAGGAAGTAATAGCTGCGGCTATAAATTTACCCCCAATAAAACGGCGATAATTGGTTCTAATCAGTCCATAATTGTAAAATCCAGTCTTACGATCCCACGCCAATGAATGACCAACCAATAAGGTTACAGCTAACGGGAATACTCCTGCAAGAAAACTATCTGCTCCAGCACCATGAGCGTAAAAATACGCTGAAAAAAAGTTAGGGTGTCGGGGACTGAAATAAGATTCCATCCCTATAATAAAAAAAGCAATAATAATCATAAATGGAACTATAAATGCCCACCTACAAAACGTCCTAAACAGCTCCATCCGTACCATTTGTAACAACCCTTAACTCACCCCAATACATAAATAAATTTAGTAAAGAGCAAGAGAACTTGTATCCGGTTCCCTTGCTCGACGGCAAACTTAAGGTGTCCAACTAAATGTACACTGGGTATCTACAGGATTAAGTGCAGATGTTTCAAGCATAAGCATAATGTTTTGATTCCTATATGCATCGCTATAAATATTTGTAGTGTTGTATTTCGGTAATGCCGTCTCATCGGAAATATTGTTTTTAGAAGTGTCATTGATTGTGCCGTAAATATCTTTATTCCCACCAATTGATCCCATTTCAACTACTTGCGTTGAGCCACTTGCAGGGTGACTATTTGAATACTAATTACCACCTAATCTGGGGACTACTGGTGAAGATGGGCCATACTTTGTAGCAGCTAGTGCTGACCCTGCAGAAGCTAGTAATGCAATAGATAGACCCGTTGCCACTAAACCTTTTTTCAGTTTCATTTTTAAAATCTCCTTTCAGAAATGAAATATATTAATAAACCAAAGAATATGGTAAACTTATCCTATGAGAAGATGGTGACCATATGGCCAAGGATAACCGAGTGATGTTACATGCTATGTTGTGGGTCACTAGAAGCGGGGCGCCGTAGTAAGACTTCTCTGAACATTGCAGTTCATGGCGGTGTACACTCATTTGCCGTTGGCATAAACGAACGTGCGATTGGTGGCTTTACAAGGATCGCTATCGGGTTGAATATTCTACAGTAAATGTAAACTAGCCACTTGTTATGATGAAAAGCTAAGCTGTACATTTGCTAGTTTTTTTATCCTTGCCTTCTCGTTGCAACTATTAACAATCTATACTATCGTATTGGGATAAGTATCATGAACTCATTGTATACTCGAAATATATGGTTTGTCAACCATAAAATGTAGTTAATTGGATCGGGACTGTTGGTTACTGTATCTTATTTGTTCCACTCACGGTCTATACGTATGGCTGATGGCTGCTTCCCGCCGCATGATCAGATTGTTGGCAATCAGCGCGCCGACGATAAGGAGTGAGCCGATAATCTCGGCTGCGGAGACCGTATAGCCCTGGATGACCGAGATGACGAATGTCGTCGCAGGCACGAAGTTAATGAACAGCATGCCGTTCACCGAATTGAGGTGTTGAATGCCCTGTATCCAACTCAGCAGGGCGATCAGACCCGCCACGACGATCATGAATAGCATTTCGGGAATGATCCGGACGACCTCGGATGCTTCCGGGACATCGAGGATGCCGACAAGCGTCAGGCCGAGGACGGCGGCCATCGTCGTCGCTCCCCCGTAGATGCAGGTCAGCGTAGCGAATCGAAGCGCTGACCAACCGGAGAATTGGCCGCTGCCGACGGAGAAGACAACCCATCCAATAACGCCGGCGAATACCGATAGTAAGGGCAGCAGTTGCAGGCCGCCGTTCGCGAGGGCAGTAAACTCGCCCTTTGTGACGACGAAGAGCACACCGATAAAGGCAACGGCAACACAGCCCAAGGTCCGGATATTCGGACGCTTGCGGGTCAGCGACCAGACGAGCAGCACGGCGATCATCGGCATGAACGATTCCATGATGGATGCGAGCAGCACGCCGGATTTGCCCAATTGATGCTGGCCCCAGAAGACGCCAAAATTATATACCATAAAAGCGAGTGTTCCCAATCCCCACAGCTTCATGCCGTGGCCTTCGGTCCGGAAGGCTTTCTTGCCTTCCTTCCAGGCGAGCAGCAGAACCAGTAGCACGACGACAGCGCTATAGCGGATGCCGGAGAACCAGAACGGATCGATATGATGCAGCGCGCTCTCGGCGATAGGGAACATCGCTCCCCAAGCGATTGCGGAAAACAAACAATAGAAAGCGCCTTGCCAAAAACGGGACTTGCCCATGATATTTCTCACTCCTGTATGCACAATCTGAATAATAAGCAGCGGCTATCCTACATCATAATGCTGCTTAGCTATCTTGTAAAATAATTGAAAGTGATTTAAGATATCACTATTAATGTTACCTGAATCACCACGGGAACGGAGGGACAAGCCGGGGATGGAAGTAAGCGATATACATATTTTTTTGGCCGTTGTCGAGCATGGCAGCGTAAGCCGGGCGGCTGAGGAGATGGGATACGTCCAGTCCAACGTGACCGCCCGCATCCGCCTGATGGAGCAGGAGATCGGATATCCGCTGTTCCACCGCCACCGCCGGGGCATGACCTTGAATGCGGAGGGACGGAAGCTGCTCTATTATGCGGAGCGTGTAGCCTTGCTCATGGCGGAGATAAAGAAGGCGTTCCAGGATCCCAACGATCCAAGCGGCTCCCTCCTTATCGGTTCGATCGAGACGGTCGTTGGGCTGCCTGATATTCTCAGCCTGTTCTACCGCAACCATCCGAAGGTCGAACTCTCGCTTGTGACGGGTGTGACCGAGAAGCTGATCGAAGAGGTGCTTGATTATCATTTGGACGGCGCATTCGTCTCCGGGCCGGTGAGCGCAGCCAATCTAGAGACGATTCCGGTTCTCGAGGAGGAGCTGGTGCTCGTCTGCGGACGGTACGCTTCGGAGGACAAGCTCGGCATGCCGCTTCCGTTCCGGGAGCTGCTGCATTTGCCGATACTTGTGTTCCAGCGCGGCTGCGGATACCGGGCGCAGCTCGAACGATGGCTGCAGCAGGAAGGCATTCAGCCGGCGAAGGTTATGGAGTTCGGCACGCTGGAGATGATTATCGGCACGGTTGCAGCTGGACTCGGCATTACCGTCGTGCCGCGGGCCGTCGTGAAGAATCAGGAGGCGGAGGGCTCGCTCCGCGTATTTCTGATTCCGCCTCCCTTCAACAAGGTCTCTGTCGTCTACATCCGCCGGGGAGACGCTTATCTGGGTGCCGTAGAGCAGAGATTTATCGAAGCGATCGGGGCGATTCGAAGTCGGCGAAGCGCGTGAGGCGAACGTGAACAAGCAGCGAATAGGGGATGGAAATCCGGCCAGCGCGGCGAGAAGCGAATCTGCTTGAATAGAAGAAGGAGCGGCCCGTGGCACGCTCCTTCTTCGGTTCTATTCGGTTAGCTTATGCTCCTGCTTCGGTACGGAAGCACAGCTTCCGGATGGGCAGGAGCGGTTCAGGGCGCATGCGGCGCAAGCGCCCTGCTTGCTTTTGCGGATATGTCGGATCAGCATCCAGCCGGAGTAGCCGAAAATAGCAGATACGAGGGCAATCTCGAACCAGGGCATCACCATCATCCTTTCTTACCTATATTACCTATAGCCAAGCCAATGTCCGACTGTTATTACAACCATCGCCGCCGCATAGGCGAGGACGAGTGAATAGCCGATTGAGAACCATGTCCATCGCCACGAAGCCGTCTCCTTGCGCAGAATGCCGACCGTCGCAAGACACGGGATGTACAGCAGCATGAACACGCAAAACGAATAAGCGGACAACGGCGTAAAGGCTTGGGCAATCTGTGACTGTAGTATCGCCTCATCTGGCGCATGATAGATGATGTTCATCGTAGACACGACGACTTCCTTGGCCAGGAACCCAGCCAACAGTGCGGCTCCAGCCTGCCATGTCCCGAATCCAAGCGGTGCGAGCAGTGGGGCGAGGAAGCCGCTGATCAGCGCCAAAAAGCTATCGTCCATCTCTACTCCCAGCCCGCCGGGGCCGGCGTAAGTGAGGAACCAGATCAGGACCGAGCCGCCCAGAATGAACGTGCCTGCTTTCCGGACGAAGCCCTTGCCCTTCTCCCATGTGCTGCGCAACAGTGTCTGCCATTGCGGCATGCGGTAAGGCGGCAGCTCGACGACGAAGATGCTGTGTTCCTCCTTCATGAAGCGCTTGGTGAATAACTTGGCCAGCAGCAGCGACAGCACAATGCTGAGCAGATACAGGCTGAGCACGACGAGCGCCTGATTCTCCCGGAAGAATATGCCGGCGAACAGCGCAAATACCGTTAACCGAGCAGAGCAGGACATGAGTGGGAGGAGCAGTATCGTGACCAGACGCTCCTTCGGCTGTTCGATGGTGCGCGCCGCCATTATGCCTGGCACATTGCAGCCGAAGCCAATGATGAACGGGATGAACGCCTTGCCGTTCAGCCCGGCCGCTTCCATCAGCCGGTCCATAACGACGGTGACCCTGGCCATATAACCGGAATCTTCAATGAATGAGATGAAGAGGAACAGCATAAATATTGGCGGCACGAACACCAATACGCCTCCGACCCCGGCGATAATGCCATCCTCTATCAGCGCATGTGTGAAGGAGGAGGCTCCTGCCGCATCCAGCAGCGCCGCTACGCCATCGGTCAGCGGCCCGGAGAAGAATGCGTCCAGCGCATCCGACATCGGCGAGCCGAACCAGTCGAAGGTGGCTTTGAAGGTCAGAAACATCATTAGAATAAATATTGGAATGCCGAGCCACCGATTCGTGACGATGTTATCGAGGCGCTCTGTCATGGTGCGCGCTTGCCGCGGCTCCGCATGGACGGATGAAGCGATGATCTGACGGATGAATTCCATCCGGATGCTGCGCAGCCGCTGCGGAAGATGAAGCGCCGCTCCGCTGTCCCGCAAGCGCTGCTCGGCCTCTTCGATAATGTGGCCGATCTGGCGGATGTGCTCCGTCCCTATCCGCGCTTGGACGGCTTGGCGGACCGTCTCGTTCTGCTCGATATATTGCAGCGCCGTCCAGCGGAGTAGAGTGGTGTCATCACCGGGAAGAAGCGCGGCAATGCGTTCGATTGCCAGTTCCACCTCATCGCCGTAATTCAATACGAGTGGGCTGCGCCGTGTGCCTGCATGCGCAAGCGGTGATGCTGGGCTGCTGCCAGATGCGTCTTGGCGAGCAGCGTCCTGCGGGGACATGCTCGCGTCCGCCTGCGGCTGCAGGCGCTCCAAAATGCTGGCAATCCCCTGCTTCTTGCGGGCGTTCACCGGAATGACCGGCACGTCGAGTGCGGCGCACAGCTTCGCCGGATCGACATGAACGCCTCTTCCGGCTGCCACGTCCGTCATATTGAGGGCGACATATACAGGTACGCCATACTCCAGCAGCTGCACAGTCAGCATGAGGTTGCGCTCTAATTGGGAGGCGTCGACGACATTGACAATGGCGTTCGGTCGCTCTTCCAGCAGATACTGCACGGCGACGCTCTCGTCTCTTGACATCGGATGAAGCGAGTAGATACCCGGCAGATCAATCAGGGAACCTGCCTGACGATGCAGCCGCCCCACCTTTTTCTCCACGGTTACGCCTGTCCAGTTGCCGACGTATTCGTATGAGCGGGTCAGGGCGTTGAACAGGGAAGTCTTGCCGGTGTTCGGGTTGCCGATCAGCGCGGTTGTCTGTGCGCTCATACCGCATTCACCCCGATACGCCGCGCCGAGGCGCGGCGTATACCGATCAACTGGCCATTCGCTTCGAGCGTGAGCGGTCCGCCAAGAAGGCCGGATTGCATGACCTGCACATGCGTGCCTTCCTCGACTCCGAGCTCCATCAAGCGCCGGCAGACGGCAGGATTGGCTTCGGACAGATCACAGATACAGCCTGACTGGCCAGGCTTGAGTTCGCATAATGGGGTGGTTGATAGAGCAGGACGGGGATCATGATGGCCCATCGTGTTCAACCTTCTTTCTATACATCAAATAGTAATGATAATCTTTATCAATTGATGATAACATATTACCATAGGGGAGGTTGAAGCGCAATGATTTTGATTACCTGTATTCATTTTAGATTCTGTAAGAAAGTAGAATCAGTATAGAGACAGAAGCCGGAGTTCCTTTACTTTCGGACTCGTTCTCTATAGAATAGAGAGAAAATTATTTTGAGAAGGAGATAGCGGGATGAAAACGAATCATTGCAAAATTATCGACTGCACCATTCGCGATGGCGGACTCGTCAATAACTGGGATTTCAGTGCCGAGTTCGTGCAGAGCTTGTATGCCTCATTGAACGAAGCGGGCGTCGATTATATGGAAATTGGCTACAAAAATTCGCCGAAATGGCTTGAAGGCGCTGATGAAGCGGGCCCTTGGCGCTTTTTGGATGACGATTTCCTGCGTAAAATCATTCCGCAAAAAGGAACAACCAAACTGTCGGCGCTCGTTGATATCGGGCGGGTGGACGAACATGAAATTTTGCCTCGCTCCGAGAGCATGCTCGATCTGATCCGTGTCGCTTGCTACAGCAAAGACGTTGACAAAGCGCTCGATCTGATTCAGCTTTTCCACGATCGGGGCTATGAGACAACGATTAATATTATGGCGCTCTCCAACGTAATGGAGAACGAGTTAATTGAAGCCTTCGCCATGATTAAGGACAGCCCGGTAGAGATCGTCTATATCGTCGATTCCTATGGCAGCCTCGATCATAACGATATCCATTACTTGGTGCACAAGTTCAAGGAGCATCTGCCGCACAAGCGCTTGGGCGTGCACACGCACAACAATATGCAGCTTGCCTTCTCCAATTCGCTGGTCGCAGCCGAGTTGGGCGTCGAGATTCTGGATGCCTCCGTCTATGGCATGGGGCGCGGGGCAGGGAACTGCCCGACCGAGCTGCTGCTGACGCACCTGAAGAACAGCAGATACCATATACGTCCCGTGCTTAGCTTTATCCAAAAATATATGCTGAAGACGCGCGAAAAATGGGAGTGGGGTTACCTGATTCCGTATCTCGTCACGGGAACGCTTGATGAACATCCTCGTTCAGCCATGGCGCTGCTTGCTTCGGACGAGCGTGACAAATACGTCGAGTTCTACGATCGCATGACGACGCCGGAAGTCAGCTTTTCCCAGAAGAAACCAGAATAACAAGTAGGATGGCCCGCTCCCATGTCAAGGGATGCGGGCTGTTTTTTTATGCCGCAATGCCATGCTAGCCTTCATCAATCCATGCGGATATATTGCCTCTGTCCCGTTTTGGCATTGTAGTATACCTGATATTTATGACCGTCGCGGGGATCGATAAAAATTTCCTTGGTCGGGGCAAAATCGGCGTTCATGCCGATCGCGTCACGAGGATGATCGACTTGCTTGTAGCGCTTGTCATAATATGTTTTGCCGACGATGATTAGGATAATAAGGGCGAGCAAAGGGAGCCCGTATACGACGAACGCGATACCTATCATTAACCACATCGCTTGCTTACCTCTGAGCAGATCTTAGCTTGACGACCGTACCGTAAGCTACGATCTCGCTCATGTTCTGCGCGACGTCGCCACTGTCGAAGCGCATCATCGTGATGGCGTCACCGCCCATCGCGTGCGCGTTCTCGATCATCCGATCCATGGCTTGGCGCCGCGCGTCCTCGATCATCTGCGTGTATTGCTTTACTTCGCCGCCGACCAGCCCTTTCAAGGAAGCCATAATGTCTCCGCCGATGCCGCGCGCGCGCACGACAACGCCAAAAGCTGTGCCAAGCACTTCGGTTACTTCATAGTTGGGGATATTTTCGGTCGTTGCTACGATCATTTCTTACCATCTCCTTTGCGGGTGAATAATGCACCCATCTTATATATACCTAATACGCCGCAACTTGAGTTGCGTTTCAAGGCGGCGATTGGCGCAAGTCTCGCTCTAATTAATAGTATATCTAAATGAATAGCGGATTGCTGCAGGTTTTATAAAACAGCTACTTGTAATTTTTTCTGAAATAAGTCGGAGTAGAACATATCTTTTGGATATCTCAATTATCCGACATATGGTATTATATTTATGAGTTGGAATAATCGGGGAAAGATTCGTGTTTGCTCTATTATGACAATGAGGAGAGAAGGCTATGAAAGTCAGTATTTTTGATGTGGCAAAAAAAGCTGGCTTGTCTGTCGTAACGGTATCCCGTGTCTTGAACAATGCCCGAACTGTTCGAGAAAAGAATCGCCAGAAGGTTCTCCAGGCGATGAAAGAACTGGACTATCACCCGAATGCGGCGGCACGAAGCTTGGCGAAAGGCAAAACCGGAGTAATCGGCATGGTAGTAACAACACTGCAGGATTCGTTCTTGGATGGCATCGTGAAGACGGTGTCTTCGCTGTTGAAGGATCACGGAAATTATCTTGCTTTGTCCGTTGCTAAATATCCCCAAGAGGAAGGCGTAGGGTGGGATTTTATCGAGGAGAATCGGGTGGACGGACTGCTTCTGCTGTCGCCGATTAATGAATTGACCTACTTAACGGAGCTTAGGAGCCGGAATACTCCGTTTGTTCTCATCGATCCCCAGACCATTCAGCCGGATGTTCACGGTGTTACCGTCGACAATTATACTGGAGGCTATGAAGCGACCCGCCATCTCGTTGAACTGGGGCATCGCTCCATCGCTCATATCCAGGGGCCGGGCTTCTTCCTCAGCGCGGTCGAGCGGGAGCGCGGATTCAGGCAGGCGCTGGCAGAATCGGGGTTGGAGCCGTACGCGGTGGAGTCGGGCGAGTTCTCGTCTGAATCCGGTTACCAAGCGGTTCGCAAATGGCTTGAACAAGGACAACTGCCGACGGCCCTGTTCGCTGCGGATGATTTCACGGCCCTGGGCGCTATCAATGCGTTAACCGAAGCGGGCCTTCGGGTGCCGGAGCATATGTCGATCGCGGGCTACGACGATCAGAGGCTTGCCTCCGAGCTGCGGCCGCGCTTGACGACGATGCGGCAGCCGGCCAAGCAGATCGGGAAGGCGGCGGTGGACATGCTTGTCGAGCAGATGAACGGCGTGTCGCTGACGAACCGGATCGTCCGTCTCCATTCGGAGCTTATCGTGCGGGAATCAACGGCAGCGCCGCAATCGCAATAAAAACCGTCAGGGTCATCGCTGTAGGAGGCGGCACCGAGCATCCCATGTGGGATCTTTACCTGGCGCAACAGGGAGCAGGACGGATGAACGGAGGGATAGCCGTCGGGTTGCAAGTGATGAAAGGGCGGTGGAAGGGCCCAATGGCTGGCCGAGGCACAAAGTTAGGAAACGAGGAGAGGGGGACGATGAGTACGGCTGGATAACCGCCGTTAAGCGTGTTATCGCGGAAAACCCTGCGCATATGCGAGAAGAAATATAGAATATTTGACTATTTATTTTTTGTAAATCAGCTTGCATAATACTCAAATATATAGTATAATAACCTTTGTAAAAAGTACCTTTTTTCGGGACGTAGCTCAGCTTGGCAGAGCACCTGGTTTGGGACCAGGGGGTCGCATGTTCAAATCGTGTCGTCCCGACCATCTATTGTTGATTCGACACACTCGGTCAGTTTTGCAGGATCTGGGTGTGTTTTTTGAATTCTCGCGGGTGTAGTTCAATGGTAGAACGCTGGCTTCCCAAGCCAGCAGCGTGGGTTCGATTCCCATCACCCGCTCCATTTTTTTCTACATAACCTTTACTACCTTTGCCTTGGTTGCTGCTGCGACCGGGGCCTTTTTGGGTTTCGGGACAAACATTATATAACATGTAACTTATCGTAATAAAATTACCCATTGGAATGAACCCCATTGTGTCGGTGCTTTTTTTGGCTGGGTCGAATGAGTCGATCCCATCTGTAGCAGGGCCCCTGTCGTTCTCCTCTTCCCGCTCGCAAACTTGCTTCTGGAGATCGTATACCTAATCTTGCCGCAATTTGCGAAGTGCTTAACGTTGATATATCGGATATAATCGAATTGGTGCCGATAGAAGATGAAGATGGTAAATTTATTGTAACTATTTCAGGTTCTGTTGATATGAAGCTAATAGCTGATTGACCTATTTTTTGTTATCTTCTTTTTCTCACGGTTTTTCAAAATAGACGCAACTTTGTGAACAGATACCCCGATGGATGTAGTATCGAGATCATCGCAATTAAATTGCAGGAAAGCTCGACAACTATATTGTCTGGACTTACTGAACATTTCACAACGGGAAGGTCATATATTAAAGACTACCACTTCAGGTAAAAGCCAGTACCATTCAAGGTTATAACTTATATGTTCTGTACCTGGAATGGGGCATAGGCTTGCGGCCGTCATCCCCCCATCTCCAAAAAAGCTCAGCGACCTTTCCCCGGTGGAATACCGAACAACGATCGCTGCATATGTTAACTTCTTTTTTTCTACTTGACGGGTCTAAGATCGGCTTTCGGTGCCTCTCCTTCTTACAATGCTTGCTTGCCTGCACGCTCGCGCCAATAGTTCAGCAAATCCTCCAGCGTTCGTTCCAGCGGGATCTCCGGCTTCCAGCCGGTCTGCCGCGAGAATTTGGTGTTGTCGCCCAGCAAAATTTCGACATCCGACGGCCGCATCCGGCTTGGATCCGGCACGATGTCGATATTGACGTTGCTGAAGGAGAGCAGCAGGTTCAGCATTTCGCGAATCGTAACGCAGGAGCCGGAGGCGATGTTGTAACATTCGCCGGGATCGCCTTTTTCCAGAGCAAGCCAATAGGCCCGTACGACATCCCGCACATCGGTAAAGTCCCGCTTCGCGGTCAGGTTGCCGACATGGACGCGGAGCGGCCGGATTCCCTGCTCGATCTCGGCAATCTGCTTGGCGAAGTTGGACGTCACGAACTGCTCGCCCCGGCGAGGGCCCGTATGATTGAAGGTACGGGTGCGGATCACATGCAGATCGTAGCTTTTGAAGTATTGGTATCCCAGATAATCTTGTGCTGCCTTGCTCACAGCGTATGGACTTAACGGGCGAAGCGGGTTGTCTTCGGTAATCGGCGTCTCGTGAGGCTCGACATGGCCGTATTCCTCGCTGGAGCAGGCGAGCTGGATTTTGCAGTCAAGATCGTGACGACGGATCGCCTCGAAAATATTGAGCTGTCCCGCCACATTGTTCGTAATCGTATCGACGGGAGAATTCCAGGAGGTCGGTACAAAGCTCTGCGCCGCCAGATGGAAAATCAAATGCGGCTTCTCCTGCGTCAGCAACGTCTCGACGGAGAACGGATCGCGCAATTCGCACTCGACCAGATGAATCCTCGATTCGATATGGCGGATATGCTCCATCCGGCTCCGGTTGCGAATTGTTCCGATCACTTCGACGCCCTGATCTAGCAAATATTCCGCCATATAGCTTCCAACAAAGCCGGAGACACCGGTAACCAACGCCTTCATGTAAGGGAATCACCTCTCTCCTATAGTTGCGGCATGGGGGCGGAGAATGCTGGCCCCGCTCACCCGGCACAGACCTCATCATCAGATGCCACATTTTATGGGATTCACTTCTAAAAGGCCACGGCATTCGTACCGGGTCCTGATTTTTTGCTTATGGAGCTGGGGTAGACGCAGTCTATCAGGGAACAAGTCGGCTAGGTTCTACGCATGCCGCTCCCATCCTTATGACATATTAGCAATCGGCAGAGATGAGAATCAGCCCACGCCTGATATGGCTTGAACATGAAGGCTCCCCCAAGCTGTTCCGCTGCCGGTACAAGCGAAGCGCTAAAAAACCCGCTCCGACGCTAATGCGTTCGAGGCGGGCATCTTCCGTGGCTGCCTTCGCAATTGTGCGGCAGCCACGCTTATATCGTCTGCAGCACAAAATGCATGACGAATAGAAGGGAAATGAGATAGAACAGGGGCTTTACTTCGCGCCCTTTGCCAACCGCGAGGTGGAACAGCGCATAGCTGATGAAGCCAATGGCGATCCCGTCCACGATGCTGTGCATCAGCGGAATGAACGCGATGGTGAAGAAGGCGGGAAGGCCTTCCTCCTGCCGCTCGAAGGAAATATTTCGGACGGCGGGCATCATCAAGCCGCCAATGAAAATTAAAATCGGCGCCACAGCCTGATCCGGAACGACCGTGATGACAGGCATCGCAATGAACGTCACCAGGAACAGCATTCCCGTTACGATCGAGGTCCAGCCTGTTCTTCCTCCGGAAGAAATGCCGGCAGCCGCTTCCACGGTGGAGACGGTCGGACTCGTGCCAAGGATCCCGCTCAAGAAGACGGTAGCCGCATTGGCCTGAACGACGCGTTGGAAGCGCTCCTGTCTGCCGCTCATATTCAACTGCGAGCTAATCAGCCCGACGTTCTCGAATACGATGACGAGCGTCAGCGAGAATACGGCAACAATCAAGGTCGTGACCGGTACGCCCTGCACGGTTACCTGCCCGAACACATCCCCATAGGTGGACCAAGAAAAGCCTCCGCCCCCGGCGGCCGCCGAGCTCGGCGGCACGGCTCCGAACAAGTAAGCGAGCACCGTCCCTCCGATAATCGCCAGCAGCAGATTACCCGGAACGTTGCGCATGTACAGGATGCATGTCAACGCCAAGGTCAAGAGCGTGACCAGGACGCCCGGGTCAGCGAAGGATTGCACCGCAATGATAGCGGAGCGATCCGATACGATGACCCCGCCCTTCTGCAATCCGATAAGGACCAGCATAAGACCGATACCGACCGAGATCGCTTCCTGTAATGAAGCGGGAATGGCCGTTCTCAGCTTCTCGACGAGTGAAGTCAGGCTAATGGCAATGAAGCAAATGCCGGACATCATCGTGACGGCCAGCGCCTGCTGCCACGTCAACCCCATGCCCTGAACGAGCGTATACGTGAACATGGCGTTGATTCCCATCCCCGGCGCGATGATCAGGGGCGCTTTGCCCCACCAGCCCATAATGAAGCAGCCGATTGCGGACGCGAGCACGGTAGCAATAATACCGGCTTCCTGCGGAATTCCGGCATCCGCCAATATCGATGAATTAACAATAATAATATAGACAATCGCAAAAAAAGATACGGTTCCCGCTAACAGCTCCTGCCGCCAATCGCTCCGATTCAGGCGGACAGCTGGATTAGGTGAAGCATTCTCCTTTGCATGCGATGGCCTCTCTCTTTCTTGGTGGACCAATCGAATACCTGCTTTCCATCGTAGCCCCTCACCCAACCCTTTCATGAATATGAAATATGAAAGATAGACGGCATGAAGCCGCTATGGGCTTATTGTATCACATCCTGGAAGGAAATAAACAATAGGAATAATTACACCGATATCGAGTGCAGGGAAGCTTTGTTCCGGCTCCCGAGCAGCAGCTTTGCCTGGGCGCAGGCCATGCGGGCGAGCGGGAGGCGGTATGTTGAGCAGCTTACATAATCGAGCCCGGTCGCATGGCAGAACAGGATCGAGTCCGGATCCCCGCCATGCTCGCCGCAGATGCCGGTCTTGAGCTGCGGATTGGCGGCGAGACCGCGCTGCACGGCCAGTTCAATCAACTGGCCGACACCGGATGTATCGAGCACCTGGAACGGGTTCGCCGTCAGCACGCGGCGGTCTACGTAGTGGGCTAGGAATTTGCCCTCCGCGTCGTCGCGGCTGCAGCCGAACGTCATCTGGGTCAGATCATTCGTACCGAACGAGAAGAAATCGGCATGCTTCGCAATCTGGTCCGCCGTCAGCGCCGCGCGCGGCACCTCGATCATCGTGCCGATGCGGTACGCGCAGCTGCGGTGCTCCGGACCGAGGACTCGCTCCGCCGTGCGATCGATGAGCTCGCGCAGCAGTTTCAGCTCGGCGGCGTGGCCGACCAGCGGCACCATGATGTCCGGCTGCACGCGCACGCCCTTGCGCAGCATGCGGGAGGCGGCGAGGAACAGCGCCTCCGCCTGCATCTCGTAAATCTCCGGGAACAAAATTCCGAGCCGGCAGCCGCGCTGGCCGAGCATCGGATTTATCTCATGCAACGCGCGCACCTTGGCGATCAGGCGCTCCAGCTCTCTTCGTTCAAGCTCTGTTCCGGCTCCGGTTGCTTTCCACTCGGTCTGCCGGACGATGAGTTCCTCCAGATTCGGCAGGAACTCATGGAGCGGCGGATCCAGCAGCCGAATCGTGACCGAATAACCGTCCATCGCCTCGAAGATGCCCTCGAAGTCCTCCTGCTGCAGCGGCAGCAGCTGTGCGAGCGCCTTCCGGCGCTCCGCCTCTGATTCGGCCAGAATCATCTCCCGAACGATGCGAAGCCGATCGGCGGACATGAACATGTGCTCTGTCCGGCAGAGCCCAATGCCTTCGGCCCCAAGCGCCCGCGCTGTGGCAGCGTCCGCGGGCGTATCCGCGTTCGCATAGACGCCCAGCTCGCGTTCACGGTCGGCCCATTCCAGCAGCTGCTGGAATTCATCCGACATCTCCGCGTCGATGACCGGCACGGCTCCGGCGATGACGCGCCCCGTCGCGCCGTCGATCGACAGCAGATCACCTTCGCGGAACGTGCGCCCGCCAATCACGATGCACTTCCGGCCGAAGTCGAAGCTTACGTCCTCGCAACCGGAGACGCACGGCTTTCCCATGCTGCGGGCGACGACGGCCGCGTGGCTCGTCATACCGCCCCGGCTCGTCAGTACGCCTTCCGCTGCGAGCACGCCGTGTATGTCCTCTGGCGTCGTCTCCGGTCGCACGAGAATGATGCGCTCGCCGGCGGCGGCCATCCGCTCGGCCTCGTCGGCATCGAGCACGATGCGGCCGGAAGCGGCCCCTGGCGACGCGGGCAGACCGGCCGCTACGGTGTCCATCGCGGCATCGGGCGCAATGGACGGGTGCAGCAGATGCTCCAACTGCGCAACGTCCATCCGCAGCAACGCTTCCTCCGCCATGATCAGCCCTTCGTGCACGAGCGCGACCGCGATGGCGACGGCCGCTTGCGCTGTCCGCTTGCCGGCCCGCGTCTGCAGAATGAACAGCTTGCCGCGCTCCACCGTGAACTCGATATCCTGCATGTCGCGGTAATGGCGCTCCAGTTGCTCGGCGGTCACCGTCAGTTGCCGGTACAGTTCCGGCATTTCCTCTGCCATCCTGGCGATAGGCTGCGGGGTCCGGGTACCGGCCACGACGTCCTCTCCCTGGGCATCGCTCAAATACTCACCGAACAAGATCTTCTCGCCCGTCGACGGATGACGGGTGAAAAGCACGCCCGTGCCGCTATCCGCTCCACGGTTACCGAACACCATAGACTGGATGTTGACGGCCGTGCCTTCTTCATCGGAGAGCTGATGCAGCTTGCGGTACACTTGCGCGCGGTGATTGTTCCAGCTGAGGAACACCGCCTCGACGGTGGACTGCAACTGGACATAGACGTCTTGCGGGAACGGAGCGCCGGCTTCTTCCACCCCATATTGCTTATACCGCCGGACAACCTCCCGCAAGCCGTCTGCGGGGAGCGCCTGATCCGTCTGCGCGCCGTAATGCGCCTTGACTTCGGCGAGGATACGCTCGAATTCACCAGCTTCAATGCCGGACACGACATGGCCGAACATTTGAATGAGGCGGCGGTAGCAATCATAAGCGAAACGCTCGTCGCCCGTGGCGGAGGCGAGGCCTTGAACCGTCTCATCGTTCAGTCCCAGATTGAGAATCGTATCCATCATGCCGGGCATGGAATGTACGGAACCGGAGCGGACGGAGACCAGAAGTGGATCATGGGCGTCCCCGAACCGCTGGCTGCGCATCACCTCGACGGTCTGCAGAGCGGCGCGCACATCGTCCATCAGGCCGTCCGGCAGCCGGTTCATCGCATAATAGGATCGGCACGCTTGCGTCGTAATGGTAAAGCCCGGCGGCACGGGCAACCCGATGCGCGTCATCTCCGCGAGATTGGCTCCTTTTCCGCCTAACAGCGCTTTCATGCCGGCATCTCCATGCCGAAAGTGACTGATCCAAGTCGGCTTCATTTTGATTCGCCCCCGATTTTATCGATTTCGGAACAGACGGCGCAGTCGTCGCACCGATGATAATACACGATTACTTTCTCGGTATCGATTTCCTCCAAAAGGGTTCCGCAGCGTTCGCACAGAATGGCGCCCAGCATTACCGGGCAGTTGCCGTTTTGCATGAGCCTTTCACTCCCTCCTGCACCACGTGGCGGGTCAAGTCGACGACCCGGGCCGCATAAGCCCACTCGTTGTCATACCAGGCGAGCAGCTTAATGTGGCGATCATGGGCGATAAGCGACATGCCGTCGACGACGGCGGATTTGTCATTGCCAATGAAATCGGTGGAGACGAGCGGCTCATTACACCATTCGAGATAGCGCTCATGTCCGTCGCGGATCGCATGCAGGAAGGCGAGCCGGACATCGCCTGCGGTCACAGAAGTTTTCACTTCGGCCGTCAAGTCGACGAGCGAGATGTCCGGCGTCGGCACCCGCACCGAGATGCCATGCACCAAGGTCGCCAGATGTGGCAGAATTCCGGCCAGCGCCTTGCCTGCGCCGGTGGTCGTCGGGACGATGGACTGCGTGCATGCCCGCGCGCGGCGTAAATCTTTATGCGGATTATCGAGATGCTTCTGATCATTGGTATAAGAATGAATCGTTGTCATCCAACCGGATTGGATGCCAAATGACCGATCCAGCAGATGAAGTAGTGGCGCGAGACAGTTCGTCGTGCAGGATGCGGCTGAGAGAAGCTGATGGCTTTTATCGTCGTACATATACTCGTTGACGCCCATCACGATCGTTAGGTCGAGCTCTCTGCCAGGAGCGGTGATAATGACTTTCTCTGCGCCGGCATGGATATGCTTGGAAGCGCCCGGGCGATCGGTGAATTTGCCGGTTGCATCGATGACGGTATAAATGCCGAGCGACTGCCACGGCAGCCGGGACGGATCGGCTTCTGCCACTACCTGTATGGGCGTATCCTTAATAAGGAGTGTATTGCCTTCGGCGACGATGTTCGCATTCCATTTTCCGTGAATGGAGTCGTACTTGAGCAGATGCGCGATGGTGGCGGCGGAATAAAGCGTGTTCACGGCCCGGATGGCGAACGGTGAATGTGCGTCATCCATAGCGCGGCGCAGCACGAGACGGCCGATGCGACCCATGCCGTTGATGGCAACAGACAATGCCATTGTCGAATTCCTCCTTCAGAGTGAATTTATACTTGGTTTCTTTTTCTTGATTAAGTATATCACATTGAACAAATAATATGTAATATATAGATGCCGATTTTTAATATGATACATCACAATAAAATTATGGGAACTTTTTTGTACCGCCCATGTTATAGCTAGCGTAAACAGTAGGAGCTACTCGTCAAAGGTACGCTACGCCGCTGCGGCATATGTTCCTTCTCTTCGGTCTGTCCGCTTTTCCTCGTGCCCCTGATGGCTCTCTACGGAGTTCTCGTACCGTGCTAGTATATTGATTCTATTTTATGTTCATAAATAGTTGACAGGTTAATATAATCTGGATTATTATGGTAATGCATATACCAAATTTTAGAAAGGATGATATTGTATGAAGAAAATAATTACGGTAGGAACGCTAGCACTCTGTTTGCTAATTTCTGGGGTAGCATCAGCTGCGACATGGCACTCCTCCACGATTACCCTTCCGCGAACAGGAAGTTGGGATACCGTGGAGAGAGAGGCTACAGGATCATCTCAACAAACAAAAGTATTAAACAATGAATATAATGTTTATGCAAAGATTGTGCTTGCTGCTAACGATTCAGATTTAAGTGACTATGAGTTGCATCAAGATAAAGACCACTCTGACTATGGTCAAGTGATGACGCATAATACCAACACAAGGGTAGGCGACAATATTAAAGCGCGGTTTAAAACAGCTTGGGATAACTATAGAACAACTCGAGCCCTCCTTAGTTGGGCCCCATAATTTTTGTAAACCTAATTAAGGGAAGGTGCAACCCATATAAAATGTGGGTTGCACTTTTATCCTTACATTAAAGAAATGGAACAAGAGAAGGGAGCTTTATCCATGGGTAACGACGTTGTTTTAAGCTTATCTGGAGTTACAAAGAAATTTCGTGAACATCTAGTCTTAAAACATATTGATTTACAAGTGAATGCCGGTGATGTGATTGGCATTGTTGGAGTAAATGGTAGTGGCAAAACAACATTACTTAAAACAATTATGGGGTTTATGTATCCCGACAAAGGAACCGTGCAAGTAAAGGGGAAAAACGTATCTCCAGGCATGTTAGGTAATTTACCTGATCGTGTGGGAGCACTGATTGAAGATCCGTTGTTTCTCCCCCAATTTACAGGTTTTCAGAATCTATCATTACTAGCTTCAATTAGAAACGAAATGAAGCGCGACGATATTATTAAAGTAATGGAACAAGTCGGCTTACATCCATTTTTAAAAAGAACAGTCCGGAAATATTCATTAGGAATGAGACAACGATTAGGAATTGCGCAAGCCATCATGGAAAATCCCGTCTTAGTCCTGTTCGATGAACCTACGAATGGACTAGATACAGAAGGGGTAAAAAGGTTTCATTCAATCGTTCATTCTATGACCCAATCAGGCGTCAGTTTTATCATTGTTTCCCATCGAACGGAAGATACTTCTAGCTTGTGTAAAGTAACTTATCGATTAGAACAAGGACAGCTACTTCCAAATTAAAATTCTAAAGATTTTCAAAAGGAGCAAAACTTCTTGATACGTATACAATTTTGTTGGATAAGATGGCTTATAGTTTGGTTCATTTTATTTTTATCTGCAATCATTTCCAGATATGTGCTGACGTTCGAATTTCTCCCCTCTGGGAAGAAACTTTTATTGGGTGATTATTTATTTTCCACCTTATCAAGCCCTTTTGTTATCATTTTCATTATTCCGTTTACTTACTGCTATTTGGTAAGCGACCTTTACATTAAAGATACTGAAGGGGAATATATTACTTTAGTAATGGCGAGATTATCTAATCGAACGCAATACGTGCTTTATAAATTTTTTTATATTATAAGTTCATCATTATTATTTTTTTTCAGTTTTGTTATTTTGGTAGTCTTGACAGGTCTATTATTTCGTCTGCCGTGGAAAGGCCCCTACTATTTTCAAGTGATACATAGTAAGGAGGTTGTTAGCTGGATGGAACTTACCCAACTGTTATTCATTCAGGCAAACCTCATTTTATTATTACTCGTTTCACTCGGATTGTTCATGCTTGCGCTCTCTCTTCTTTTTAAACATGTTGTAGCCGGTTATGCCGGAGTGGTAGCGCTTATTTTACAAAGTCACAGTTCCATTTTTGATAATCATTCCGGACTAATATACACTCCGCTTGCTCAAGCGATACTTGCATTGCATGCGCCTTACTATTTTTATGTATTACCTATGGAACATAATCAAGCATCTGTTGAAATTATTAACAATTTTACACCTATATATTCAACCTTCTATTTTCTTGTTGTCATAGCCGGTCTGTTCGCTCTATGTTTGGTTCGCATAAGAACAATGAATATGGGTGAATAGAGGTTGAAACAATGAAGAATATGTACGCTACGTTTAAACTTTACCTGTTGTTCTACCCGCGTAAAAGTCAGCTTGTAATCGCCGCACTTGGGATCGTAAATGTACTCTGTCAAATCTTCTTACTTGACCAAATATCTATCATTGAGCAAGTTGAAGTTACGGTCGCCGATAGTATGTTGTGTATTTTTGGGGGATTAGAACAAACCTATCGCTCTGCAACGTTTACAAATTGGCTCCTTACCCTTCTGCCCATCGTGTTACTTATTCAGACTAACGCTTGCCCGGAAGGGATTCATACGCTCCTTATAAATAGAATCGGTTCCAGAGTCAAGTGGTGGTTAGCCAAGAGCATATCGATGATTTTTGTGATTGTTTTTTATCAACTTTTTCTTTTTTTAATCACTGCCCTTATCTCTAGTTTTATTTTTCAGACCGAAGCGAAATGGACTGGATATACGATGCTGTATTATTCTGGTGTGTATGAGGCAGGAATCCCGGCACAGACAATGATGATTATCTTGTTATTATTTTTTGTAACAGGCGGTATGACACTGGCTCTTCTTATAAGTACGCTCCATTTCGTAGTGAATTATGATTCGAAAAAAATATCAATCATCATTCTCACGTTTATTGTTCTCGCCGTATTAGCCATTAACGGCGTGGTACCAAGGTATTTGTCACCGTTTCTCTATACCTCAACCCTTGACATTTTACCCACCTACTTTACATACTGGATGAACTTATCTGTCAATATAGGGGTTCTCGTTATTTGTTTATTCATAGGATGCCTGCTTTCGACTAGGAAGCAATTATAGTTTAGGTGTACATACATAAAAAAATGGAGGGATAATAGTGTATAACTCTTTTATTAAGATGGAGTGGAAAAGAACTTGTTACAGATGGCAACTTCTTGTTGCCTTCATTGCCTTTATGGCTGTATTTATCCATATTGTGTCCATGCAAAAAGCAAGTATACCTAATCATAGTGGCTATCCTATGGAGCTAATACTCGGAAAAACTAATCCATTTATTAGTTTTGTTAAAGGCATAGGTTGGAACTTAAATAGCTACATGGCAACTGTATTCCCCCTCATCGTGATGCTCATTTGTGGAGATTCATTGTTTATTGATTATAGAACAGGCTATTTTCAATATTGTCTATCGCGGACATCGTTGAAGAAATATATAGTATGTAAGACGATGTCTATAGCTATAGTAACGTTTGTAGTTACTTTGCTATTTCAAATAATAGCGTTTATCTATTGTCTATGTACAAGTCCATTTCACATCCCAACGATGTCTTCTCAAATAAAACCCACGATACCTAGTTTAGGGAGAGACCTTTATCTTCATAATGTATATATGTACATTTTTTTTGTTATGTTGCTGTTAAGTTTAGCTGCTGCTGTCATTGCCATGATCGGACTTGTGGTATCAAATGTAGTTCGGCATAGCTCTCTAGTTTTTTCAATTCCATGGATACTCATTTTATTAGTGGGTCAAGTTTTTTTATATATTGCTCCTGAGACAAAGTACATTACAAAGATACTGAGTCCGTTACACAATTTAGGTCCATTTTTATTCAGCTCTAATCATACGTGGTGGAGTATTGGATTATACTGGGGTGGGGCCTGCCTTTTGTTTTCCTTCCTTGCTTATCGACTTGCGCTTCGGAAATGTACCTCACAATAGCACCGGCCCTTATTTTTATTGTCCAACGAAGTGTAGCCGATCCATGATCTCAGAACAGTGAGGGGATGACATTATCACAGAAGAACAACACCGTGCGCATTGCCCCTTGCAAAACAGCGGCGCGTTGACTATAATACATGAAATGCAACGTATTGCTTATCGTAATAACTTGTATCCTTACAACTGCCGAGATGGAGATAAGTACGCAGCACCGCTTCCCAGGGAGGATGCGCCGCCGATTGAGAGCGCGTCTGAAGACATGGACTGCCGAAATTCGCTCCGGAGCAGGGCCTTGAACGGCAGGCAGCCGCCTGTGCCAGTAGAGGCGCCCGGCGAACGACCCGTTATCGTCGTATTCAAGTGAGACAGCACGCGACATTGGCCATGCCGGAGCGTGTGTTGTCTAATAAGGGTGGTACCACGGCCTTCTCGTCCCTTGAGACAGAGAAGGCTTTTTTATATTGAAGAGGTTGAATGGAAAACCAAAGGGAGGTTGACACCATGAAGGAGCGTTTACAGGCGTTGCGCGCCGAAGCGCTGGAGAAGCTGCAGCACGTGAAGGATGCGAACAACTTGAACGAGCTGCGCGTCAAATTTCTTGGCAAAAAAGGGGCGCTTACCGAAATATTGCGCGGCATGGGCGGTCTGAGCGCGGAAGAGCGTCCGTTGATCGGCCAGATAGCGAATGAAGTGCGCGGAGCCATCGAACAGGATATCGAAGAGAAGCAGGAGGCATTTCAGCGGGAAGTGACGGAACGCCGTCTTCAGGCGGAGACGATTGACGTGACGCTGCCGGGACGCCCGTTGGCGCAGGGTGCGGCACACCCGCTGCAAAAGGTCATCCAGGAGATGGAAGACATCTTTATCGGCATGGGATATACCGTTGCGGAAGGTCCGGAGGTCGAGCATGATTACTACAACTTCGAGGCGCTGAACCTGCCGAAGGAGCATCCGGCTCGCGATATGCAGGATTCCTTCTACATTACGGAGGAACTGCTGATGCGGACGCAGACGTCGCCGGTCCAGGTGCGCACGATGGAGAAGATGAAGGGCGAGGTTCCGGTCAAAATCATTTGTCCGGGTCGGGTATACCGTCGCGATGATGACGATGCGACCCATTCATACATGTTCCATCAGATCGAGGGGCTTGTGATTGACCAACATATCCGGATGAGCGATCTGAAGGGCACGCTGCTGCAATTTATGCGTGAAATGTTCGGCGCACATATGCAGATTCGGCTTCGTCCGAGCTTCTTCCCGTTCACCGAGCCCAGCACGGAGGTCGATGTCACCTGCGTGAAATGCGGCGGCAGCGGCTGCCGGATCTGCAAGCAGACCGGCTGGATCGAGATTCTGGGGGCAGGGATGGTTCACCCGCGCGTACTGGAAATGGGCGGCTACGATCCGGAGGTGTATACCGGATTCGCGTTCGGCATGGGCGTCGAACGGATTGCGATGCTTAAGTACGGGGTGGATGATATCCGCCATTTCTATACGAACGACCTGCGGTTCTTGCAGCAATTTGCTCGCATGTAGCCGGAGGAACTATCTCTCACAGGAAAGGAAGAGAACGGCCATGAACGTATCCTACCAATGGTTGGCGGAATATATCGATGTGACCGGCGTGACTGCCGAGGAATTGGCGGCGCGCATGACGCAAGCCGGCATCGAGATTGATGTGATAGAGAACCGTAACAAAGGAGTGGACGGCATCGTCGTCGGCGATGTCAAGTCGCGGGAGAAGCACCCGGATGCCGACAAGCTGAACGTATGTCAGGTGGACGCCGGCACGGGCGAGTTGCTGCAGATTGTGTGCGGGGCCAGTAATGTGGACACCGGCCAGAAGGTGCCTGTCGCGCTTATCGGCACGGTTATGCCGGACGGCATGAAGATCAAGAAGGCCAAGCTGCGCGGCGTCGAGTCGCAGGGCATGATCTGCTCGGCGAAGGAACTGGGCATGAATGACAAGCTGCTGCCGAAGGAAATGCAGGCAGGGATTCTCGTCCTGCCGGAGAGCACCGAAGTCGGAACGCCGATCATGGATGTGCTCGGTCTGAACGACTATGTGCTGGAGCTGGATCTGACGCCGAATCGCTCGGATTGCCTGAGCATGCTGGGCGTGGCGTATGAGACGTCCGCCCTGCTCGAGCGCCCGCTTCGCCTGCCGAAAACGCAGGTCGAAGAGGATGCTTCGGCACCGGCAGCGGATGCGATTCGCGTCAGCATCAGCGCAGCCGACGGATGCAGCCGTTATGCGGCCCGCTATATCCGCAATGTGACGATCCAGCCATCTCCGCTATGGCTGCAGAACCGGCTGTTGGCGGCGGGCGTGCGCCCGATCAACAATATCGTTGATGTGACGAATTACGTCATGCTGGAATACGGGCAGCCGCTGCATGCGTTCGATGCCGACCAGGTGAACGAAGGCATGATCGAAGTCCGCTATGCACGCGAAGGCGAGACCTTCGTGACGCTAGACGGGCAAGAGCGGAAGCTGGAGCCGCATATGCTCCTCATTACGGACGGATCGAAGCCGATCGGGCTGGCGGGTGTGATGGGCGGAGAAAATTCAGAGGTAACGGAGCGGACGGTCAACCTCTTGCTGGAATCGGCCCATTTCGCGGGCAGCGTCGTGCGCAGAACGTCCCGTCAGCTCGGACTTCGCTCCGAAGCGTCGCTTCGCTTCGAGAAGGAAGCGAACCCGGAAGCGGTCATTCCGGCCCTGAACCGTGCGGCCGAATTGATTCGCCAATTAGCGAACGGTACGGTCTCCGCAGGCATCGTCGAAGAGTGCAAGCAGCGGCAGGAGCGCCCTGTTATCACGCTTACGCTGGACAAGACGAACCGGCTGCTCGGTACCTCGCTCCAGTCGCACGAAGTGAAGACGATTCTCGACCGGCTCGGTCTCGAATCGGAACATTCCGGCGACGCATTCCATGTGACGGTGCCGGGCCGGCGCGGCGATATTACGCGCGATGTCGACCTGATTGAAGAGGTTGCCCGCATCTATGGCTATAACCGGATTCCGACGACGGCGATTGAAGGCGTAACGACACCGGGCCATCTGACGAAGGCGCAGCGGATCCGACGCGCCATCCGCCATCAGCTGACGGACAACGGCCTGCATGAGACCGTGACCTATTCGTTCACGCATCCGGAGGAAGCGAAGCGGTTCCCTGCGTTGGCAGCGAATGCCGTTCCGGTCAAGCTGCTCATGCCGATGAGCGAGGAACGCAGCGTGCTCCGTACAAGCCTGCTACCGAGCATGCTCGATGTCGCGGCGTACAATCGGAACCGAAAATCGGACAACATTCAGATTTTTGAATTGGGCAGCTTGTACATGACGCCGCAGGAACCGCTGTCGGAGCTTCCCCAGGAGGAGCCGGTGCTTGGCCTGCTGTTGGCGGGCGCGCGCCGGGCGCCGCAATGGAACATCGCCGCGGAAGCGGTAGATTTCTTTGATGTGAAGGGAATTGTCGACAGCTTGGCGGCATATCTCGGCCTCGAAGGACAGATCCGCTATGAAGCAAACCGGCCGCAAGGCTTGCATCCAGGCCGATCGGCGACCATGTATCTTCAGACGAACGGGGAAGAGCAGTGGCTCGGCATCATCGGCCAATTGCATCCGGAGGTACAGCGGGATAAAGATCTAGGCGACACCTATGTCGCGGAAATTCATCTGAAGCCGTGGATTGAAGCGGCTTCTACCAATATCACCTACAAGACGCTTCCTCGCTTCCCTGCGGTCGAACGCGACATTGCGGTTGTCGTCGAACGCGGGATGGCTGTCGGCGAGCTCGTTCAGACGGCAAAGCATGCGGCGGGAGAATGGCTGGAATCGGTCCGGGTATTCGATGTTTATACTGGGGATCGGATCGCGGCGGACCGAAAGAGCGTGGCGATCTCGCTCACTTATCGGCATCCGGAGCGGACATTCACCGACGAAGAGATTATGGAGATTCACGCACGTGTTATTTCCGCGCTGGAAGTCGGATTCGAAGCGGAGCTCCGCAAATAGTACGAAATGAAGGAAGCGGATTGCCATCCTCTGGTCTAATGGAGGACCGGCAGTCCGCTTTTCTATCATCATCTCGCAGAAACGCTTTACCCTCAAAGAGGCCATAGCGTTTTTGGCCTGCCGCCATGTTCTTTTCCCAAGGAAAACAAGACAATTCTGTCGAGTCCGAGAAGGAAATGAAGCTTGTCATGCCGAACCTAATAGGGATGGAAGTATAGATATTGCCAGCACTTGACAGTATCAGGGGCCAGGCGATTTACAGGCAAGGAGGACGCTGGAATGACCACTCCGGACAACAAGCATCGGGTTACGGTTGACATATATGGAACGCAGTATAAATTGGTAGGAACGACGAGCAAGGAGTACATGAGAAACATCGCCTCCATGGTAGACGAGCGTATGCGTACCCTCTCGGACGTCAATTCCAGATTGGATACGACGCGCATCGCCGTCCTGGCGGCCGTGCATATTGCGGAAGAAGTGCAGAAAATACAGGATGAGCATGAGCGGATCGGCCAGTCTCTGCTGGAGCAGGAACAGGCCGGCCTGGAGCTGACCCGGGAGCTGGAACGGGTCAAGTCGCAATCGGCGCGTGCGCTTGAGGAGCTTCAGAAGGAGACGGGAGCGCAGATGAAGCAGCTCCAGCAGGCGTTGACGGCGGAGAAGGAGAACACCGAGAAGCAGACCACGGGTCTGCGCGTGGAGACAGCCAAGCTGAAGGAGTCCAATCAGCAGCTATCGGAACAGAAGAAGCAGGCAGTGGCGGAGAAGGAGCAAGCAGCCGCGAAGCACGATCAGCTGATGAAGCAGAAGCTGTCCGAACAGGAGCGGATCTGGAGTGAGAAGCTGGCTATTCAGGAGGCGGAATGGAAAGAGAACATCGCGGCAGCTGAGCGGCTGGCCGAAGAGACAGTTGCGATGTGGGAGGAACAGCTTGCTGAACAGACCGCTGCTTGGGAAGGCCAATTGGCCACCGTGAAGTCGGCGCATAAGCTCCAATTGAAGCAAGCCGAGGAACAGGCGGCAGCAGAGCTGGAGCAGCTCCAAGCGGAGATCGAGCGCATGAAGGCCACACATGAGGCTGAGGAGGAGCAATGGCTTGAAGCGCATCAAGAAGAGCTGGAGCAGGTCAGCGGCGAATGGCAGAACAAGCTCAATCGTCTTCAAGCGGTTCATGCGGAGGAACTGCAGAAGGTACACAACCGCCATGCCGAAGAGGTGGAAGTGATGACCAATCTGCAGATTGAAGCTGCGGAGGAGCATACGAAGGCATTGGCCGAGGAGCAGGCACTGCGCGAGGTGGCGGATGTGAAGGTGGCGCAAGCGGCGGATCGCATCCAGCAGTTGGAGGGCCGCCTGAGCCGGGCGGAAAAGCTGGATCTTGCGCGTCAGGTGGAGATGGAGCGTCTGATGCGGGTTCGCGACGAGGCCCATGCGAATGCGGCCGAGCTGCAGCAGTCGCTGTCCGACGCGATGCAGAGGCATCAGCAGGCGGAAGAGCGCGAACGCGAACGGTTGGAGCAGGCCATCGCCGCCTTGCGGGAGCAGCATGAAGCGGAGGCGCTCCATTGGAAGGCGGCTGCCGATACCGTGCAGGAGGCGCAGCAGGAGGCTGCCGCGGCGGTCGAAGCGGGACGACGCGAGCTGCTGGAAGCACGGGAGCAGACCGCCAAGTGGGAAGAGAAATGCAGCCGCCTGGAGACGGAATGGCAGGAGCATGTGGATCAATTCCAAGCTCGGGAGCAAGAATGGAAGCGGAACGAAGCCGCTTGGCAGGCTCAGGCCGACGAGTGGACGGAGCAGGAGCAAGCTTGGTCCTTGGCGTTCAAGGCCTGGAACGAAGAACGGGATGAAATGCAGCGGCGGCTGAAGGAAGCGGAAGTCGAATCGGCCCGGCTGCAGGCGACCGCGCAGGATGGCCAGGAGCAGCTTGTGAAGCAGATACAGGAGCAATTCGAGGTGCTGTCCCATCAATTCCGGCTGTCGCAGGTGGAGCGCAATATGGAGCGGCAGCAGGCCAAGGAGATGGAGGAGGCTTACCTTCAACTGAAGGACGAATATCAGAAGCTCCAGAGCGAGTTCAATGAATGGCTGGAATTGATCGATCAGGACGTTAACGAATAGAGAACGAGAATGTTCAAAAGAATGTTAAAAAGTAAAGGAAGAAATATGGGTATAGACATCTTGGGATTTTTGCATAGACTGTGGGGCACTATTGCGAATGCTTTTGCCGCCTGGAACGGGCTGGATTATGTACTGGCGGCAGCCGCTGCGGCATCGGTAGCATGGGGGGCATCGCGGGGAATAAAGTCCCAGCTTCTGTCCCTTATTGGATGCATCGTGTCATTCATTGTCGCCTCGCGGTATTACGAAGATTTCGTGCCATGGGTGCGGCGGCGGCTGTTCCCTCCCGATGCGGGGAGCGGCGCAGGTACTGGCGGGGCCACATCGTCCCTCTCTCCGGCCCTGATGGAGACGGTGCATGCGGTTGTCGCGTTCATTTTGCTGTTCACCTTCGCGATGGCGGGGCTGTGGCTCATCCGGTTCGTCATTCAGAAGCTGACCGCAGCGAAGCCGCTGCGCGCCGTGGATCGGCTGGTAGGCGCCCTATTGGGGTTGGTGCAATTTGCTTTTGTCTGGTGCATCTTGTACGTCATGCTCCGCGCTTGGCCGACTGGCGCTATCCGCGATTGGGCGGGAGCATCCGTCTGGATGAAATGGACTGGGGTGTGGATACCCGATGTGATGGCACAGGCAGTCACTTGGGCGCATTGGCTATAATTGGGCACGGTGCATTCGTCTCTGAACGAAGCGAGCGCGCTGCATGCAAAAAGCCGCCATCTCCCCGAAGGGCAGAACGGCGGCCTCTGTCTGCCTAGCGCAGCGGGGTACGTTAATCGACAATCAGCTTTAAGCACCCGGCTTGTCGGGGGGTGATGATTTGTTCGGTCTGATTCGGGTCTAGCTTCAGGCCCAGCCATCGCCTGCGTCTCATGCTCATCCCCTTTATCAGTCCAGTGTAACGGATGCATTGGCGGATGGCCAAGTCTATTAAGACAAGGGATTGCTGTCCATGCCGGCATGTCGTCTGATAAGGGGGAGAGTATGGACTTGAAAAAGGCTTGAAGTCTGGGCTATGATTGTTTACCGGCTTCGAATGGAGACGCAATCGGGATGAACAAGTCGATCAACCCAATAACCAGTGCGGCCAGAATGGCGCCCAGAATGCTAACCGATACGCCGCCGACGAAAAATTGGGCTACATATATGACCAAGGCGCTGGCCAGAAAGCCGACAATTCCGCGTCCGAACGGCGTGACTTTTTTGCCGAAAATGCCTTCGACAATCCAGCCGAACAATGCGATCACCAAGGCCAGGATCAGGGCACTCCAGAAGCCGCCTACGGAAAACGCCGGCACAATCCAGCCCGTGACCATCAATACAATTGCCGCGACGATAAATCGAACGACATGGCCAAGAAAATTCATGGACTTTCCTCCTTACTTGTTTGAAAGGGTGTAGGTTGTGCAACAATTAGTGTAACCTTTTCCTCGATAAACATGAGTGGCAGGTTCAGACATCATAGCTATCAAAAATGAGTTTCGTAATAATGGACACCGAATAATGGACACCGAGAGGAGTTGAACGGGTTGTGGATTCAAAAATATTGAATACGCTGGATTACCATAAAATACTAGCCTCCCTCGCCAATCATGCGGCGACCGGCCTGGGAGAGCAGGCCGCGCTGCATCTGAGGCCGATCTCGGACTTCGAGGAAGTGAAGCGGCGTCTGCAGGCGACCGACGAAGCGATGACGGTCGAGCGTCTTAAGGGTGGGCCTCCACTCGCAGGGGTCAAGGATATTCGGGGAGCTTTGAAGCGGGCACGGATTCAAGCGATACTCAGTTCCACCGAGCTGTGGGATATTTCGGCGCTGCTCTTCGCGGCACGGCGAACGAAGCACCATATTGCCGCCGTTCATGAGGAAGAAGCGATCCCGTTATTGCAGGATCTGGCGGAGACGATCAGCGATCAGAAGCAGCTGGAGGAGGACATCCGCCAATGCATCGACGAGCAGGGCGAGATTCTCGACCAGGCCAGCTTCGAGCTGGCGGCCATCCGGCGGGAGCTTCGTACTGGCGAGACGCGCATCCGGGAGAAGCTGGAGGCGATGATACGCACCTCGAACGCGGCCAAAATGCTGCAGGAGCAGCTGATTACGATCCGCAACGATCGGTACGTTATTCCAGTCAAGCAGGAATACCGCAGCCATTACAGCGGCATCGTCCATGATCAATCCGGTTCAGGAGCTACACTGTTCATTGAGCCGGAGGCGATCGTGGCGATGAACAATCATCTGCGCGAGACCAAGCTGCGGGAGGAGCGGGAGATCGAGCGGATTTTGTCCCGTCTGACCGATCGGGTCGGCTTAATTGCGGATGTGCTGGAGTACGATACAGGGGCCGTGGAGACGCTGGACTTCATGTTCGCCAAGGCACGCCTCGCGCGGGAAATGAAGGCTTCCCTGCCGCGTATGAATGACCGCGGTTTCCTGAAGCTGCGGCAGGCCTGCCATCCGCTGATTCCGGCCGATCAGGTTGTGCCGATCCATGTGGAATTGGGGAATTCCTATACGTCGATCCTGGTCACAGGTCCGAACACTGGCGGGAAGACGGTCACCTTGAAAACAATCGGGCTGTTGAGCCTGATGGCGATGTCGGGGTTATTCATTCCGGCAGAGGATGGAAGCCAGATGTGCGTATTCGACACCATTTATGCCGATATTGGCGATGAACAGAGCATTGAGCAGAGCTTAAGCACGTTCTCCAGCCATTTGACCAATATTATTCGCATTTTGGAGCAAATGACGCCAAAGAGTCTCGTCCTATTGGACGAGGTGGGTGCGGGTACCGACCCGGCCGAAGGGTCCGCCTTGGCGATTGCCATTCTGGAGCATATTCACCGGCTAGGCTGCCGGATGGTTGCGACGACGCACTACAGCGAACTGAAGGCATATGCCTATGAGCGCAAAGGCGTGATCAACGCCAGCATGGAATTCGATGTCCAGACGCTGCGCCCGACCTACCGGTTGCTGATCGGCGTTCCGGGCCGCAGCAATGCGTTTGCGATTGCGGAGCGGCTTGGTCTGCCGAAGTCGATTATCGATCATGCGCGCGGAGAAGTGACGGAAGAGGATATGCGCGTCGAGACGATGATCGCGTCGTTGGAGGACAACCGGCTGAAGGCCGAAGCAGAGCGGGAGACGGCGTCGAAGCTGCGCATGGATCTGGAAGCGATGCAGCAGAAGCTGACCCGTGAGCTAGAGAAGCAGGAGGCGGATCGGGAGAAGCGGCAGGCGCAAGCGGAAGAGAAGGCCCGTGCTATCGTGGACAAGGCCCGTCGCCAAGCCCAGGAGATTATCGCCGACCTGCGGCAGCTAGCGATGGAAGGAGTCGAGGTCAAGGAGCATATGCTAACGGAAGCGCGGAAGCGATTGGATGAGGCCGCGCCCGAGGCCAAGCTGGCTGCGAAGCCGAAGCGGCAAGCGAAGCCGGCCCGCCGCATTGAGGCAGGAGACGACGTCAGGGTGTACAGCTTGAATCAAAAGGGCAGCGTGGTCGAGTTCGTCGGCGAGGAGGCGGTCGTTCAGCTTGGCATGATGAAGATGAAGGTGCCGCTGGATGATCTGGAGCTGCTGTCTTCAGTGAAATCCGCCGCTAAGGCCGTGCAGTCGGGAACGAATGTGAAGCGGACTCGGGGAGACACGATCCGGTCGGAGCTCGATCTCCGAGGAGCTAACCTAGAGGAAGCGTTAATGGAAGTCGACCGTTTCCTCGATGAGGCGCTGATTGGCAATTTGGGGCAGGTCTATATTATTCACGGCAAAGGGACAGGCATCCTCCGTTCTGGAATTCAGGAATTTTTACGCAAGCACAAGCACGTCAAAAGCTTCCGTCTCGGCGACTTCGGAGAGGGCGGAACGGGAGTGACCGTGGCTGAGTTGAAGTAAAAATAGCTTGAGACCAAAGGGGGAGCATTATGGAAGTGCTGATTGAACAATGGCTAAGCAATCCCTACGTATCCATGATTGCCTATTTTTCCGTAGCCGTGCTGGCTTTAGTGCTGCTGTTGTCCATTTTCGAGCTGGTGACGAGATACAAGTGCTGGAATGAAATCTGCAAGGGGAATCTCAGCGTTGCAATGGCCACGTCCGGTAAAATATTTGGGATATGCAATATTTTCCGCTTCGGAATCGTGGTCAGAGATTCCTTATATACGTCCTTGCTGTGGGCAGCGCTCGGATACATGCTGTTGCTTGCCGCCTATTTTTTATTCTGCTTCTTAATGCCTTATTTTCGGTTTGATGAAGAGATCCAAAAGGATAACCGAGCGGTTGGCCTATTGGCGATGATGATTTCCATTTCGCTATCCTATATTATAGGGGCTAGCATCAAGTGATGCCGCCTGACGCTGCGGTTGATCTCCATAACGTCTGGGAGGGATTGCGGAATGAAGTATTTATTGGGGAAATTTAGAGTAAGAAGGAGCGGAAGTCGATGAGCGAGTCCGGCAAAATAATTTGTCCTTGGTGCGATACGGAAATTGTATGGGACGAGGAACTGGGCCCGGAGAAAGAATGTCCGCATTGCCAGAATGAGCTGAACAATTACCGCACGCTCAATGTCGAACTGGAAATGGAAGTAGACGAAGGGACGGCGTCCAGGGAGCGGGAAGATGGCGAAGAGTCGGAGGAGAAGGGCTGGTCCAACTTCGGTTGGGATGATGTCAGCGTGCTGTATAGCGATACGGATACGTTTCGTTACCAGGAAGGCGTGGACCAGATCCTGCACAGTCAAGTGGAAGTGCCGGAATGCCCGCACTGCCGTGAATATATGCTGCTTGCCGGCACGGAGGCGATATCTGGAACGAGCTTCGAGCCAGCCCGGCCGGAAGCACTGGCGGCGCCATTGCTTCAGCCGCCGTTCAAGTTAAACGTCTATGTGTGCACATCCTGCTTCCAGGTGTCCAAAATATTGGCGGCGCCTTATCGCGAAGCGATGATGGAAAATGTAAGAAATGCAAAAGCTTAATAAATAAAACGCCTGCTTTGGGGCAAGTTAACAGCTGTAACCATATGGCTACCAGCTCTAAAAGCAGGGAGGGTTCACCTTCGTGAAAGCGCGTTTTGACGGCCAGTCTTTATTGCTCCTGGTCGTATTCGGCCTATTTTCGTTGGCGAACGCTCTGTCTGGGACGTTCGTCAATGTTTTTTTATGGAAGATGAAATCGGAATTCACCTTTATCGGCTGGTTTACTTTTACACAGCAGGCGGCTATGGCCATTATATTTTATGTTGCCGGAAAATGGGTGAAGGAAGGAAATAAAATGAATTGCCTTCGGCTGGGCATTGGCTTATCCGCCTTATTTTACGCGGCGGTTCTGTGGCTCGATAAGGCAGCGGTGCAGTACATACTCCCGCTCGGCTTGGTGCTCGGCGCCGCCAACGGAGCTTTCTGGTTGGCGTACAATGTTATCTATTTTGAAATCACGAACGCGGCCAATCGCGATTTGTTCAATGGCTGGACGGGCTTTGTCGGATCTTTGTGCGCCATGATCGCCCCGTGGGTATCCGGGCTGCTCATTTCTGGATTAGGGGGAGAACGGGGGTATACGGTGATTTTCACGGCCTCGCTGATCGTGTTCGTCAGCGCAGGCATATTCAGCTTTTGGCTGCACCGGCGGCCGCCGGAAGGAGCGTACCGCTGGTCGCTTCCATTTACGGCTTGGAAGCCGAGGCGAAGCCCATGGCGTGTCGCCCTTCCGGCGCTGGCCGCCCAGGGGGTGCGCGAAGGCGTATACTATTTCCTGGTCGGACTGCTTGTCTATATCACGACAACCAACGAGCTGAAGCTGGGGAACTATACGCTCATCACTTCGGGTATCGCGCTTGTCAGCTTCTATCTGGCGGGCCGGCTGTACCGCACTTCCTATCGCGCCGCAGGCATGATCGCAGGAAGCGTGGCGATGGCAGCGGCCATTATCCCTTTGTATATCCAAGTGAACTATGCAATGCTCATCCTCTTCGGCGGTATCACTTCTCTGTTCTCCCCATTATTCATCATACCGATGACCTCCTCGACTTTTGATATTATGGGACGGGACGAGGAGTCGGTCAAGCAGCGGGTGGAGCTGACCGTCGTTCGCGAATTCGGTCTGCTGGCCGGAAGGCTGCTGGGCATCGTGGCATTTATTGGGCTCGCTAGCTGGCGCTCCGGGCAGTTGGCTATCGTGAGCTTCCTGGCGGTGACCGGGAGCGCGCCCATTCTTGGCGCTTTGTTCATGCAGCGGCTTGTCAAGCAGGGAGCGAAGCAGTAGCGAGTCGCTCTGGTATGAAGCTGCTCGCCGCGATTGGCGGCGTCTTCCAAGTTTGACTTGGCCGGAAGCGCCGCCTGTGGCTCTCTCCTGCTTACCCAGCGCTCACTTCATCCGCGTCAATGCTCTACGAATTCGATTTACATATTTTTCTCAACAGAGAGTCATAATACAAATGATTGTCAACATTTTCACAGTAGAAAGGAGCAGAACCCAACGATGCCATATGGACAACAAAGCCATCTTTCGATGAAGCCGCTATCTGCAAAAGAACTGGAATATATCGTAGATTCCATTTCCAATGAGGATTTGTTGATGAAGCAGTGCGCGGCGACGGCGGCGAACACGAACAATCCCGGAATCCAGCAGACGCTCGTCCAGATGGTGTCTGTACATCAGCAGCATATGAACCTGCTGATGCAATCGCTGCAGCAGCATGCCCAGATCGCGCCGACTCATGCCCAGCAGGAGAACCAGTCCCAATAACGACGAACGACAGGAGGTTTATGACCATGAATGGCACTTCGATGAGCGGGTTCATGCCCGAGAAAGATTTGTTACATACGATTCTCAATGACTTGAAGCGCACTTCAAGAGAATATGCCACCGGCGTAACGGAAGCGGCTTGTCCTACGGTTCGCCAGATGTTCACCAATCTGACGAACAGCACCATGCTGATGCAAGGCCAGTTGTTCAACCTGATGCAGCAGCAACATATGTATTCCGTCGCCTCCCCGGCCCTTCGGGATGAAGTCAACAAGCAACTGCACGACCATGAGCAGGCCATGCACAAGGCGAACCAGTTCGTCCAGCAAAAGCTGCAAGCACAGCAGGGCTACGGCGCGGGCTATTCCGGGCATGGCGGATATCAGCAGCATCATCATCAGCAACAACAACAACAACAGCAGCATCATCAGCAGCAACAGCAAGACCCATACCAGCCGCAGGCGCCCGGAAGCAGCCGCTATCCCGATTACCTGTCCTAGCGCCATACAGCCGCTTTTCCATTTTTGGAAGGGTGGCTGTTGTTTGTTCTGGCAACCGCGCCTAACCTATGTTTGTGCTGGTGTGGATCAGCAAAAAGGTGTATCATATTGAAATATCAACAATATATCGGCTGATTTGCAGGCACGTCGAGGGAGGCAATGGGAATGAAAGATTTAAGCTCGCTGGATATTGAAATACTCCAATTGTTGAAAGAGGACGCCCGCCGTTCCCCGGACCTCATCGCCACGATGCTGGGGGTTCAGGTGGAAGAGGTTGAATCGGCGATCGCGGAAATGGAGCGAAAGCATGTGATTGTGAAATATTCGACAGTCGTGAACTGGAGCAAGGTCGATGACGAGATGGTCACGGCTTTGATTGAAGTTCAGATTACGCCGGAGCGCGGCCGCGGATTTGAAGGAATCGCCGAAAGGATCTATCTGTTCCCGCAGGTCAAGGCGGTCTACCTGATGTCGGGATCATATGATCTGCAAGTCGAGGTTCAAGGCAAAAGTTTGCGTGAGGTGGCGTCGTTCGTCTCAGACAAGCTGTCGCCGATCGAATCGGTATTGTCGACCAAGACACATTTTATTCTCAAAAAGTATAAGCAAGACGGCATAATCTATGAAGAGCGCGAGGACGATCATCGTCTCGTCGTTTCCCCGTGAGAGGTGACAGTTCATGATTAGGGAAGAGGAGAAGCTGGGGACGAATCGTTCCATGCAGCAATACATTAACCCGCTGGTTCGGGATATTCCGCCTTCCGGGATTCGCCGGTTCTTCGACATGGCGGTAGCCAGCAAGGATATTATCACTCTCGGGGTGGGGGAGCCGGATTTCTGCACGCCTTGGCATGTGCGGGAAGCCTGTGTCTATTCGTTGGAGCGGGGACACACCAAATATACGTCCAACGCGGGAATGCCGGAGTTGCGGGAGGAAATTGCAAAATATTTGGATGATTCATTCAAAGTTACGTATGATCCTGCCAATGAAATCATAGTAACGGTTGGAGGCTCGGAAGCGATCGATCTGGCGCTGCGGACGCTTGTCGTTCCGGGCGATGAGATTCTCGTACCCGAGCCTAGCTATATCTCCTATTCGCCGATCGTGTCGATCGGCGGCGGGGTCCCGGTCGGAATCGAGACGTTCGCGAAGGATGACTTTAAGCTGACCGCCGAAGGGCTGCAGGCGAAAATATCGCCGAAGTCGAAGGTTCTCATACTCTGCTATCCGAGCAATCCGACAGGCGGCATCATGACCTATGAGGATTGGCTGCCGATCGCGAAAGTAGTGGAGGAGAACGATCTCATTGTCATTTCCGATGAAATCTACGCCGAACTGACCTATGATCAGAAGCATGTCAGCTTCTCGTCCGTGCCGGGGATGAAGGAGCGCACGATTCTAGTAAGTGGCTTTTCGAAGGCGTATGCAATGACCGGCTGGCGCATGGGCTATGCATGCGGCCACAAGGACCTCATATCGGCCATGCTCAAAATCCATCAGTATACGGTCATGTGCGCCCCGGTTATGGGCCAGATCGCTGCGCTGGAGGCATTGAAGCACGGGCAGGAAGAGAAGCAGCATATGGTCGAGTCGTACAACCAGAGGCGGCGTCTTATCGTCAAGGGGCTGCGCGACATCGGGCTTGCCTGCCACGGGCCGCAGGGTGCCTTCTATGCCTTCCCTTCCATTCAATCGACTGGGCTTACTTCCGAGGAATTCGCGCACCGGCTCCTGTTCGAGGCGAAGGTGGCGGCGGTGCCGGGAGACGTATTCGGCTTGGGCGGCCAAGGCTTCATCCGCTGCTCCTACGCGACGTCGGTATCGCAGTTGAATGAAGCGCTGGATCGTATGGGGCGCTTCCTCGACAAGATTAAGCAGGAAGTGTGAAAGAAATTCAAATTGAGCTAAAATGAACTAGTTTTCCCTTCCTTCATCTGGTATAATATAACATGTACCATGTGATTGCTCCATCAAATGGAACAGATGGGCGATGATGGCGCTTCGAGGATCCAGCTGTGAAAGGAGGAAAGGACTTGTTTTGTTCGAACTACACATTGACAACGCATTCACGTAGTTTACTGAGAGAAGACGAATCTCATCCCAAATGGTCGGGCAAAACAAGAAACGTTTCGTCCAAGATGCTTGCTCTTGAACAGGAGATAAGGATTTTGCGCAAGCAAATGGAGCAGATGTTTCAAGAAGAGCAGTCCTTCACGGCTGAAAATATGATTGAAATCAGTAGCATGCTGGATTTGAAGATTAACGAGTACATGAAATCGCTCGGCGAGCGAACCTAGCATACCGAAGACCCTGCGGGGTCTTCTTTTTATGCTTCTACGGTTTGTGATATAGTGGGGAATAGACGAACAGACCATGCTGGAGAAAGGAGAATTCTTCGTGCGGAAATGGGGATGGATGGGGATGGTGCTCGCACTGGCGCTCGTGCTGGGAGGCTGCGGGACCAAAGCGGACATATCCATATTCATGATGTCGACGACAACAGTGCCATCCGAATGGACCGAGGCGCTGAAGACGGAATTGAGTCAGAAATTGGAGGGGCAATTCACAGTGGACGTGTTTGCGTCGCCGATGTACAATGTACAGAAATTATTTGTCGAATATGCGGCGGGCGATTACGGCGTGCATGTCGTGCCCGAGGAAGATGTGAAGTCGATGAGCAATCAGGGTGGCCATATTCCGTTGGATGCTTATTTCGACAAGGACAAATATGAAGAAGGCTATTTTGAAGGTATGGTACTGGAAAAAGCGGAAAAGGGCTATATTGAACATCAGGAAAAGCATCTATATGCGCTTCCGGCTGAAAGACTTCCGCTTCTGAACAAGCTCGGCATCACAGAGAAGGGCTTGTTCGTCGTGATTCCGGTTCGCACGCCGAATGAGGAGCGCTCCATCCAGATCTTGAAGCTGATGGAGGAAGCGAAATGAAGGCCGATAGATGAAGCAGACGGATGGAGGGAGACGGTGTGATTATCGGGATTACCGGAGGCCATGGCAGCGGGAAGACATCGTTCGCGTTGTCCTATGCAGTAGGATTCGGCCGTGAAGGGCTGTACCTGACGACGTCACATACAAGCCTTCCCGATGGTATGCCCGATTCTTCCCGTTGCCGGTGGCAGCATCTGTCGGCGGGGGAAGAGCTGCCGGGAATTCTGCATCGGATTAACGAAGAGTCCAATCTGTTCCGGGCGGAACGGAGGGTTGTGGTCGTGGACAGCGCCACCTCCTATCTCGCAGGCGTCCATGCGCAGCTATGGAAGAAGCGTCCGGACGTCGCTAATCAAGATAATGATGCTATATATAGAGAAGAGATCGCGGCCGCACGCAAGCGGCTGCAGGATGCCTTGCTCGCTTTTCAGGGGAAGCTGTTCCTGATTACGAACGATCCGCCGGCCTACACGCCGTTCACGGATCCGAAGGAACGGAGCTATATTATCGAGCATGCGGCTCTCAATCGGGAGATGGCGCGCCGCAGCTATCAATGGTTCCGGCTGGAGGCAGGGGTACCGGAGGAGGTATCGTCCAGGAGGTTCAGGGGATGATGCGCTCACGTCAGCCTGCCGTGCCGGAATACGGACGAAATGCTGCGCCGCGCGGTGTCAACAAGGAGGTAGACATGTGAGAATCTATACACGGACAGGGGACGAAGGAACGACATCGCTTATCGGCGGTCGGGTGTCCAAGGATCATTTGCGAATCGATGCCTACGGCGAGCTTGATGAACTGAATTCGTTCATAGGCTGGGCGGCGGCATGCTGCCAGGGAGATGCTTATGAGGAGCTCCGCAACCAATTGATTGAGATCCAGCATGAGGTGTTCGATTGCGGAGCGGATATCGCCTATGCGGAGAAGAAGCAGGTCGAGGCTGTCTATAAGGTGCATGCGGAGCAGGTGGAACGGCTGGAAGCCTGGATCGACGAGCATAATGCGCATACGGCAGCGATCCGTAAGTTCATTTTGCCGGGAGGCAGCGAGGCGGCCTCGGCGCTTCATGTGTGCCGGACGATATGTCGCCGCGCCGAACGGCGCCTCGTGACGCTGGCCCGGGAAGAAACCGTGCATTCGCAAGTGATGAAATACGTGAATCGGCTCTCGGACTACTTCTTCGTCGCTGCCCGCCGGGCCAATGCGATCGCTTCGGTACCGGATGAAGAATATGTGCGGAGCGCGGAAGTCTTCCGCCGCAGATCCCGTCATGACGGACTCTAACGGATGGAAGCTTGCTGCGGAGCTCGAATATGTCGTGTCGGAAGGCGACGAAGGGATTCAACTGCGGGCCGTCCTGCGCTCGCGACTGAATCTGTCGCGCCGACTGCTGACCCGGCTGAAGACGAGGGAAGCGGCCATTACGGTGAACGGGCTGACAGAGCGAAGCGGCAGGCCGCTTAGTGTGAGAGAGCGTCTTCATGCGGGGGATGTCGTTCGTGTGCGGATCGAGGAGGAGGCGGTCGAATCGATACCGCCCGAGCCGATCCCGATTGATATCGTGTACGAGGACGACGATATTCTGGTGCTGAACAAGCCGGCGGGGATCGTCGTCCATCCGACGAAGGGCTACCCGGGAGGGACGCTTGCGAACGGAGTTGTGCATTACTGGCGTGCCAAGGGGGAACTAACCCGCTTCCGGCCGGCGAACCGGCTCGATCAGGAGACCTCCGGCCTGCTCATCGTCGCGAAGCATGGCCATGCTCACCATCAGCTGGCGGATCAGATGCAGACGGATGACATCTGGAAAGGATATAAGGCGCTCGTCTATGGCGTTCCTTCGCCACAGGAGGGCACGATCCGGGCTCCGATTGACCGGGATAAGACGGAGCCTCATGTGCGTGTCGTTACGGAGGACGGCTATGATTCGATTACCCATTACCGGGTGCTGGAGACGTACGGCGAGGAAGCGTCCCTCGTATCCTGCCGCTTGGAGACGGGGCGGACGCATCAGATCCGCGTCCATATGAAGCATATCGGATGCCCGCTGCTGGGGGACAAGTTTTACGGCGGCGGGCAGGCGGCCTCGCTATGGCTCGCCGGAGCGCTGCAGCCGTTGACCCGGCATGCGCTTCATGCGGCCGAGCTGCGCTTTAAGCACCCGATGACAGGGGAGCCGATGCATTTCACGGCTCCGCTGCCGGATGATCTGCTGTCGCTGCGGGAGCGTCTGCTGCACGGGCGACAGCAGTGACGGCCATCCTGCCATCGGGCCGGGCCGCAAATGACAAGAGCGGCTAGAACCGATAAGGAAGTTGGCAAGCACGGGCTTGCACTAAGCGGAACGGACAAGAAAGGAGTTGGAGCAGTTGAAGGCAACGGTCTATCATTATGCCAAATGCGGCACTTGCCGTAAAGCGACTCAATGGCTCAGGGAGCAGGGACTCGAACTGGAACTGGTGCCGATCTTGGAGCAGCCTCCAAGCGTGCGGGAGCTGGAGGAGATGATCGAGCGCAGCGGCCTGGAGCTGAAAAGGTGGTTCAATACGAGCGGGGAAGTCTATAAGGAGCTGAAGCTGAAGGATAAGCTGCCTCAGATGAGCCGAGAGGAGCAGATCAAGCTGCTTGCCTCGAACGGCCGACTCATCAAGCGTCCGGTCGTCACGAACGGGAAGAAGGTCACGGTCGGCTTCCGCGAAGACAATTACCGCGATACGTGGACGACTGCGGCCAAGCACGACTGACAGCGCCGACGAGAATGGCTTGCAGCGCAGCGGGCGGATCGCTTGGTTGGGGCGTGTGGGCTGGCGGAAGCCGATGTATGCTACAATGGAGGGTAGTGTCAGCAGTATATAGCAGGTCTATCCTGAGTAGATAGGAAAAAGGGACGCGACGAAGCCGCTGACCGAATCGGTCGCGCCGCGCATGCTGCTGTTTATAAGAAAATCTAATTTTTAAGTGAGGAATTATGTTGAGTGATAATAAAAAGGTGCTGCTAATTGATGGAATGGCCCTGCTTTTCAGGGCGTTTTATGCGACTTCTTATGCTGGATATATTCGTAAAACTAGCACCGGATTACCTACCAATGCTATCTATGGATTTATTCAATATTTTTTTGATGCGATCCATAATTTTAAGCCGACGCATGTCATTTGTTGTTGGGATATGGGAAGGAGTACCTTTCGTACCGAGAGCTATAGCCAGTACAAACAAAACCGTTCTGAGGCCCCATCTGAGCTTCTGCCGCAATTCGATTTAGTTAAAGAAGTCGTAGCAGAAATGGGCGTTCCCAACATTGGTGTGACGGGATATGAAGCGGATGATTGTATTGGTACGATATCAAAACAACTTCAGAAGAATTCGGAAGTGTTCATTTTAACTGGAGATCATGACATGCTTCAATTGATTACTGAACAGGTAAAAGTTGTAATTATGAATAAGGGAAGATCAAATTACACGGTGTATGATTTGGAGACGCTTTTAGCGACGAAACAACTAACACCGTTGCAAGTCATTGATCTAAAAGCATTTATGGGTGATCCTTCAGATAATTATCCAGGTGTAAAGGGAATTGGCGAAAAAATTGCAATGAGGTTAATTCGTGAGTATAAATCAATCGAGGGTTGTCTTGAAAATTTAGATAATCTACCGAGAAGTGTCAGAAGTAAAATAGAAGCGAATGTGGAAATGCTTCATCTTTGCAGAGATTTAGCTCGAATTCGACTAGATGTTCCGATTGAATGCGGGTTAGACCAGTGCATTTGGAATTTACGTCGTGATGCAGCAGCGAAAAAGTTTGATGAGTTGGAGTTTGGCGGACTTATTAAACTTCTCGATGCAAGCTAGGGCGTGTCTTGTTATCGATCTCAAGTATGCCGTTTTTCAGAAAAGCACTCAGCTTCTCCCACGGATTCAGGCTGTAGGCAATCGCCATGCCCAGCAGACTTCTGGGCATGGTCCAGGATTTCTGCTGGCGCAGCCATACATAAGGTTCTAAGCTACTAACCTCTTCGACTTTCTTGGTTGTTTCTTGAGCGGAAATGAGAGGTACATTGGTAAAAAGCATAAGTGATGCCAATAAGATAAGATTCAACAGTACTTTTTCATTTTAGTCAAATAAGGAGAGAAAGTTTATATTGAGAAAGAAATCATTTGTCAAAGGTACGTTTATTTTCTTTGCGGCATCGTTAGTAACGCGTATGCTTGGCTTATTTCAGCGTGTACCACTTGATTATATGCTGGATTCTGTGGGGCGTTCGTTGTTTGTGACGTCACAGTCGGTATATTTAATGTTTCTCGCAATCGCAACGGCTGGTGTTCCAAGTACGTTGAGTAAGATGGTTTCTGAGTACTATGCTTTAAATAAAGTGCGTGAAGCTGAGCGGTTGTATTTTGCAACGCTTTTATTTTTCCTGTGCTAGCTATGATGAGAGGTTATACGCAAGGGAAAAATATGATGCAAGCTAGTGCCGTATCCCAAATCGTGGAGCAAATAGTAAGGGTATTCTTTGCTATTTGCCTTGCCTTATTATTATTGAAAAATGGTGCTTCTCAAAAATGGATAGCGGCAGGTGCGTCTTTTGGTGGTGTTTTTGGGAGTATTGGTGCATTTATGGTAATGGTTTATTATATTCGTAAGTTACGTCAATCCGATCGTAAAATTGGGATTTATTCGCGTTGTACAGGTGATAGAAAGGTTCCACTAAGTGATGTATTTCGTTCTATATTTGCGTTGTCTGTACCTACCGTAATTGCATCATTGGCTGTTCCCGCTGTTAATTTTATTGATGTCTCTATTACGACACAGTTGCTTTCATTACAGGTTGATTTATGGAGTGCTCAACAGTTATCCTCAATTTTAACATACCGTAGCCAATCCATTGCTGGGATTCCGCCCATATTGGCTACTGCACTGTGTATGTCTATGATTCCTGTTATTTCCGGAGCATTTGCTAAGCAAGATATTCGTCATTTAAAACAACAAATTTCTTTAGGGATGAGAATTTCTTTATTAAGTGGTATGCCGATTGTCGTTGCATTGACAGTTGGTGCGTATTCTATAAACGGTTTGTTGTTTAGTACGCCAGATGGTTCTGGGATTATTGCCATGGCTACGTTTGGAACGATATTTCAAATTACGATGATGATAACCAGTTCTATTTTACTTGGTTTAGGAAAACCCTATATACCTATGATTAGTGTTACACTTGGTATTATCATTAAATTGTTGGCAAGTTTTTGTCTTTTTCCCTTTTTTAATATTTATGGTATCATCGGCGGGACAGCAGTGAGTTTTCTTTTCATTACATGGCTTAATTTGCGTGTTATGAAAAAAATAGTTCCTTTTGAGGTGTTTGGTACTCGTTGGTCTGGTTTTCTGTTGACCGTCGTGTTAACTAGTGGCTTTGGTTTTTTTGTAGAAAGGCTAGGTGAGCAGTTAGTTACCATTATACCCGTTAAGTTAGCTTACCTGGTGACGATATGTATCGTAACATTGTTTACTATCGCTTTGTTTGTGATAGGATTCATCGTTTTCGGTGTAGTGCGACGCGATGAACTTCATAGTTACCCTCGGGGGGTACAAAGGGTGTTGCGCCCTTTAATGCGCTTAAAGAAAAAGTAGTGGACAGGAGTTATATACCCCAATGTTCCATGAATGCGATGCTTGTTGTACCCGTTCACGTAATCGTACCGTTCCACTTTCAGGTGACGAAGGCTCTGGAAGTTCATCTGGTTCACAAATTCAGTTTTCATGACCTTAAAGGCGGCTTCTGCCACGGTGTTGTCAAACGGACAGCCTTTCATACGGAGCGATCGGTCGATTTCAAAAGTCTTCAAATCCACTTTTTGATTTGTAAACCCACTTCCCCGGTCGGTGTGAAACCACTGAATCTGATGCAAATCGCCTTTCACCGTCGAATGTCCATAATAGCTTCGGTTACGTCATCTTCTTTCGTCTCTTCTTTGGCTTCGTATTCGTAGTAGAACGTACTTCTTGCGATTTGCAGGACGTCACACATTGCTGATACCGAGTATTTATCACGATTGTTCTGGATGATAGCTGCTTTCGTCCCATGATCAGCGCGGCTTGCTTTAAAATGTCGTTCTCCATTTTGAGGCGCTGGTTCTCTTTCCGTAAGGCGATCAGTTCATTCTCTTCCGGAGAGGTCATATTCCTCCACAATGTCTGCTCGGGATTTTTCGTTTTCGTAGAGTTGCACCACTTGCTTTATTCTACAAGCTCTCATTTTTGTTGTCCAACGAAGTGTAGCCGATCCATTCCTTGTACTATTTATTTCGGCAAGCATACCCTCTTTTTGAACAATTGTTAGAAAGAAAATGAAAGAAATTGCGTGAGGGAACCATCCGAATTGGAGAAAATGAGAGGAGAGGTGCTTGGTTTTGTTCCTTCCTAGCGGGAATGGACAGGATGTTCCGTAACGATAAGGGGCAGCTTTTTCGGGGAGGGGATTTACAGGTAGAGTAAGAGGAAAGCCCATGAACCAGGCAGAATGCCAAGATTCAGGGGCTTTGGTGTGAAGGTATTGCGTTTAGACGTACTAGCCAAAAATGCGATTCATAACTTTAGGAAAAGCCCAACCAAAAACTGCACTAAAAATCGAAACACCAATCGATGCCAATGCTCCCATTTCAATTCCCTCCCCTCGGATGAGATATTCAAGAAACGGTAATGTTCCTTGTACTATTTATATCGGCAAGCATACTCTTTTTTTTGAACAATTGTTACAAAATAAATGAAAAAAAGTGCATTTTCAAACCATGCGATTGGAGTATTAGGCGGTGTTGATGGAATGTAATTCCTTGGTTCTGTTGCCTTCCGAGCGGATTTGCATAGCCTTTTCTTTGATTTCATAGACAAGCATATTATTGACTTTGGATTCAAATTATCCATAATTGCTCAATCCCTCCTTCTGCTAATTAACTAAAATTTTTAATTCTGATAGGTAGGTATGATAAGGCATGTTCTGAATTGGGCTATCCAGTTAGTGGGGAGTCGATGGAGAACCAATTGTAACTGCTAAACTAAAATAAACAGATTTCGCTAAATAAGAATGAACAGAATGTGCCATACCCTTCCTATTAAGCTATCATAGAACTGGTAAATCCAACATCAGGGGGAAGCGGTGTGAAGAAAGAAGAAAGGTGGCCTATGTACTTCGTTATTCAGGAACAAAAAAGGTTAGGTTTAAAAGAAGTCGCAAGTGGCAAGGAATCTGAATATATCCAGGAATACGGTGATCAAGTTCTGGAACATGACGGTAGATGAGTACAAACCATTTATGGAGGGACTTGAGACACGATCAAAGAAGTTGGAGTTGTTTGAACCAGAGATCGTCAACGGGTTGCGCCAATATCCTGATCTATCCGCTGCCCAGGTTATGGATTGGCTGAAGGAACGTCATAAGGACATAGAGGTCGCTGAGAGTACTGTTCGAAGCTATGTACGAGGTTTGCGAATAGAATATGCAATCCCTAAGATGGTGCGAATTAGACAATACGAAGCGGTGGAAGAACTCCCGATGGGCAGGCAGATACAAATGGACTTCGGGGAAACCAAACTCAGACATCCAGAAGGCCATCTGGTCAAGCTATGGTTCATCACCTTTGTCCTATCTCATTCTCGGTACAAATGACCAAGACCATTTGTTGTTAACCAGCGAGAACCACGGTGATCTCATTCTGACGCACGAGTTCGCAAAGTATGTGGAAGAGCGTGAGTTCCAGATTTATATGTGTCGCAAAGCCGATCCGGAGAGCAAAGGCAAAATAGAGAACGTGGTGAAATACATCAAACGCAACTTTGCAAGGCATCGTTCATTCACAAATATTGACAAGCTCAATGAACAGTGCTTGGCCTGGCTAAGCCGCACGGGCAACGCCAAGATGCATCATACGACCCAAAAAATACCGGCCGAAGTGTACGCTTCAGAAAAAGCGCACCTCCGCCCAGTCCAGAAAAAAATAGAAAGAATAAGCAACTCCAGTATAACAAGGACCGTACGGAAGGACAATACCATCTGGTATGAATCGAACCGGTATACCGTCCCGATCGGTACGTATGACGGGTCCGATAAGGAAGTCGCTGTACGGGTTGCGGAAGACAACAAACTGATCATCTATGAGGAAGGCTCGGGGCACATCCTGGCGGAGCATACGCTTTGTCTTCATCGCAAGGGTGAACTCATACGAAACCATAATCACGGCAGAGATCGGACAAAGGGTGTTCAGGCGTACATCGATCATGTGGCTGAACGATTCACGGATGTGGATCAGGCCCGCACAGCCTGTACCGTGCTGCCGACTTTGCAGATGCCGTGAGCCACTACCTGGAGCTGTAGTCATTTCCTGCGCCATCTCCTCAAGTACGAGCTGCAAAGGCGGGAAGAAAAACAGCGAACGAAACGGATGAAATGGGCCGCATTCCCTTTCATAAAATCGTTGGATGACTTTCATTTGGAGGAACAGCAGTCACTCAGCAAGCGCCATATGGAGCAATTGCGGGAACTGCTCTGGCTGGAGCACACCTACAATGTAATCCTTTTAGGCCCGCCTGGGGTAGGAAAGGCTCACCTGTCCGTGGGGCTTGGAATCGAAGCGTTAGGGAGAGGGCATCGGGTCAGTTTTGTTGCGATGGATACCCTCATCCATCTCCTCAAGACACATGAGATAGCACGAACATCACAGACCCGAATGAAGCGTATTTTGGGATCCGACCTAGTAATCATTGATGATTTGATGTTCATGGCCATGGAGAAAGGGGAATCGCATTTATTCTTTCAATTTGTGAACAAGCTCTATGGTCAAACATCTATCATTCTGACCTCGAACAAGGGACCGGAGGATTGGGGTGAATTGCTCGGTGATCCGGCCATCACGACCGCCATTCTCGACCGGATCTTGCATAAGAGCGAGGTCATTAAGTTGAGCGGAGACAGCTTCCGCCTCAAGCATCGAGAAACCATATTTAGGAATATCTAGGTGTTGAAAATTATTTAGCGGAATCTGCTCAAAAGTACCTTGACGGTTACAGGTTACAACGCTACCTTATATTATCTCAATTAGAGTGATAATTTTAAGAGTAATGATCATATGTTTCTCTACACCGGGACGGGAGCTGAGCAATGTGCTCTGGTGCTCTGAGTAAGCTCGTGTCTGGACATCGCGGAGTCCAAATCAGTCGGTAAAATGCGCGGCACCGACAACAAGGGACAGGAATTGGCGCAGATCGGCGGCCTCTTCGTCCGTTAACTGGTAGAAATGCTCGAGATAGCCTTCCTCTTCCAGATCGTCCTGTCCGAGAATCGAGGTCAGACCGCTCTGCAGATCGGTGACGAGCGTCTTGCCATAGAAGCGGGAAGTTATGGTAAGCGCGAGATTGAAGCGGCGCATGCTGCCGCCGATAAACGTAACGAACCTCGTTGATGTCATTTCAGTATGATCGGCCAAAAAATCGAGTTCATGTGCACTCATGGGAAGAGCCTCCTTGTATCAGTAACACTATCATTATACCGCACGCTTGCGTAAAGGTCATAATCAATTGACAGATTCCGCAGTCATGTTATAATCTATATAAACTCATAACTAGGACGAGGAAGCACCTCTTCATAATGCGTAGGCTGCATTGGAAGAGGTGCTTTCTTTTTTTTGCGCTTAGGTATGGGTGGTATTGAGAAGCGAGAAGGAGGATGGTAGATCATGCAGGTTGTATGGATGGTACGATTAGAGCGTAGTATGGAGGAGGATGGGAGCGAGAAGCGGCCGAAGCGCGGCGGCAAGCGGAAGGAAGACTCGTGCGCGGCTCCCTTCGGGCTCCTGACCGCAGGCGAGGAGCAGGGGCAATGGATGGTGCTGTGGGAGGCGGAAGGAGCGGAGCCGGAGATCTGGTTCGAAGGCGGCGATTGGGTCGAGATGCGAGCTTCACTACGGTGGGGCATGGCGCGACTCATGAGCGCAGGGTATCGGCTGTCGCTTGGCTTCGTTCCAGAGGTGGACATTCATGAGCGCCGCATGCGGGAGCAGCAGGAGTGGATCGCCTGCTATGCCGATCTCCATCCGAATTCGGAGGTGTACGATCGGCTGGCCCAATGGCGCAGGGGAGCGGCCACGAGGCTCAGACGCGCTCCGTACTGGATCGCTTCGAACCGGATGCTTCGCATGGTCAGCGCCTATTTGCCGCAGCAATCGGAGGAGCTGGAGCAGATTCCGGGGTTCGGCGCAGTGAAGGTTCGCGACTTCGGCGAAGAGATTGTTCAAATAACGAAGCAGTATGCCCGCACGACGGATTTCCCGCTGGACTGGGTGGCCGCTGCTGTTAGCGAGCCTGAATTCGCCAGATGGGTCTATGTGGAATGGGAAGCGAAGCAGGCAAATGAGTTGGCCAAAATATCGGAGCGCCGCCTGCTGATGGAAGGGCTGCAGCAAGGAATGGGGATCGAGCAGCTGATGGATCTACTCCAGGTGGATCGGCGCGAAATGATTATGCGCATCGAGAAGATTGCGAAGGAAGGCGGCGCGATCGAAGGGCTGGCCGAGGAAGAGCTGGCTTCTATGCCTCCCCCCGAGCGAGAAGCGGTCGAGTCTGCCCTCATTGAATTGGGGGACGAGTATATCAAGCCGATCTATATCAAAGTATTCGGCGAAGCGGCACTGGAGCTGTCGGCTTCCGAAATCCAGACCAATTATGAACGGATTCGCTTTCTCCGGCTCCTGCACCGCAGACGGGAGAGGCGGCAGGCGCGACAGACGAAGGCTGGTTAATCTGGGGGGGAGCATGAACGAATGGGCAGATTATGTGGGCTGAGTTAGCGGTGGTGTTAGATCGGATATTGAAGCAGATGGGGAAATGGCCGAAAAGTTGAAGAGACAAAAAATGACTGTAATTGGGAATATACCCCTGATTACAGTCATCCAGAATTACTAATCGTTTTTTCGACGAATTGTTGCTATGGTAACGATAATGATCAATACAAAGCTTAAAGTCGTAACATCAAATATCGAGAAATCATCTGAGTTGTTTATAAACTGGTAAATCGCACTAGTTAAGGTTATAACTAACACCAATATCGCACTAATAACATTGGGTTTATTTAAGCGTTAAAAGATCCATACAACAACTCCTACAGTAATTAGTGCATAAACATGTAAAATCACCCTCCATAAAGAAGAAGAGTAGTAACACTTAATATTGGCGATACGCTATCAAAGAATCACATCCCCGGAAGTGTAACTTTAATTATAACATAATCAATATGGTTTTTGACTGTTTTCTGTGACTTCGTAATGTAGAACTGGTAACCAATGTACATTAAGCGTGGTACCATTTGGATTATTGAGCGCCTCAAGACTGTTAGCGACTAGACTGTAGCCAAGCGACACTAGTGCACCGGCTGCCGCAGCAGACCATGCGGCGGGTCCGCTTACTATGCCACCAATCACCCCCGCTATAGCGGCTTCTGTGGCAAATCCTGCTTTAAATTGGTTCATTTGATATGCAAATAATTCAGTATCACGTTGATTCATGGTTAACTTTTTCTTTTGCTTTAGGATCAATGTGCAATAATTTGTCTGGACCTTCTGTGACATAGTTGTTAAGGATATTAACATCGCCTACAAGCTTTGAGTCTAATTCAATACCTCCAGTTGCCGTAGTTTTAATCATTTTTGATTGAGCCTCTTTTAATATAATATAGCCTCCTATCGTATTAAATTGAATTCAAAAAATTAAGATTTACAGGGATGTTTTTTTATATAAATAGGACTAAAGTATCAGATTATCAGAAACTAATGGTATGATTTTCAACAAAATTCTCAAGAAAATATTTATTAGTGGTATTATGTCCGTATCGAAAAACAAAACGAAGAGCCGTTGAGAAAGCATCCACGGTTTTTAGTAGAGCCACTTTCCCTTTATACTGGTGGATGCCATGTACTTGAAGGTGCGTGAAGACGGTCATGTGCGTTCCTGCGGGCTCTTAATTGCAACAGGAGTAAATACGGACGGAACAAGTGAAGTGCTTGGAAGTCTCAAAGAAAAGGTGCGGTTAGAAAATTTTCGACATTATTCAACAGGGAAAGGAATGGGGATATAGGGAATCGTCCCCTTACCTTCCATACGAAGTAGATGTAAGCTTGATTCATATATCGACATCATTTGACAAATATCATGTATTCCATACCGCCCGCAATAAAGGAGGCTGAGGCCGCCATTTGCCTGCATCAAGGAGAAATCCGACAATTATACAAAGGAGGCTTACGTTTGAGACGGCATTCATTTCGCAATTTCATATCTTTAATCCTTAGTGCCTTGCTGCTTGCCGACATGGTGTTGCCGGGAGTAGCGGGCGCGACCAACAAAATGGACGGGGACGCCTCCGAGACGGCGCATCAACTGCAGAGCGAAGTCAAGGATCAGTTCACGGAGCAGCCTGCAACCAAGCTGCAACTCCCCCGCATCTCTGAACAGAACCGATCTGGTGCCATAGCACAAAACTTTGTCCCGCCTGCGGACAGCAGCGACAGGATTACCGTGATCGTAGAACTGCAACAGGCTATGAGGGAGCAGGCATCAAGGTCGGGGTGCTTGACTCTGGTGTCGATTACCATCATCCGAGCCTGAAGGGCGCCTTGAAAGGCGGGTACGATTTCGTCGATAACGACGATGATCCGATGGAGACGCAACCAAATAAGGCAAAGCCCAAAATCGATGGAAAAGAGTATCATACCACCCATGGTACGCATGTCGCAGGAATCATTGTCGGCAGAGGAAATGACGACCATCCCGGCGATAGCGGCAAAATCCGTGGAATCGCGCCGCAGGCAGACCTGTATGCTTATCGCGTTAACGGGCCATATGGGAAAGGAAATACGGAAAGGACTTTACGCGCGATTGAGCATGCCGTCTATCAAGATCAGGTAGATGTTCTCAATCTGTCGTTCGGCAGCGATTACAACTTCCAGTACACCGCCGAATCGGTTGCGCTGGACAATGCGACCAAAGCCGGTATCGTCGTGGCCGTCGCTGCGGGCAATTCCGGACCGAAGCCGCGCATGCTGAATTGTCCGGGAGGAGCCCATGCGGCCATTTCCGTTGCCGCCTCTTGCCCTCCAGTCCTGACCCCGGTGTTTCACGTCGAGGGACTGTATCAGAAGTTTTTCTCGCATCACGCCACTCCATCTCTGGTTCTGGCCGTAGATCATCCGCTTGAAGCGGTCTATGCCGGATTCGGAACGCCAGATGATTATAAAAACAAAAACGTGAAAGGGAAGCTCGTGCTCGTCGCTCGCGGCAAAATCAGGTCCGGCAACAAATCGAGAATCGCCAAAATAGCCGGAACCGCGGTGCTCATTATTTTCAACGACAAAGATGGCGATTGGGCCCCCAACCTTCATGGGGACGTCGATGAATTCGTTCCTACGTATGCTATTTCGCAAGCCGACGGCCTTATCTTGAAAAATGATATTACATCCGGTTAGGAGAACACGGTTGTCTGCACCGATGTCGAGGAGCAAGATATGCTTGCTTCCTTTAGCTCACGCGGTCCTGCGCTGCCAGACTATACGATAAAGCCGGACATTGCCGCGCCGGGCGTGGCCATCACATCATCCGTGCCGGCCTGGGACGGCAATTACGAACACGCGTACGAAAGCTCACAAGGCACGAGCTATGCTTCGCCACATATCGCCGGCGCTGCAGCATTGCTGGTGGAGTATTCCCGCAAGAACAACCTTGATCTGACTCCGGATGAAATCAAGGCGCTGATAATGAATCATGCCGTAGATCTGAAAGATCGCACGGGGAACCTATATAAGCTGACGGAACAAGGTGCAGGCCGGGTTGATTTGAAGCGCTGCATAGAGGCTCCGGCAATCGCCTTGGTGCAAGAGACAGCGAACGTTCCGCTTAAAGATCATCCCGGCGCACCGTTCGAATATGAAACGGGCAGCCTATCGTTCGGGGCCATATCTCCGACTAATACGTATAAGAAAACGGTACGGCTGAAGAGCATCTCCAATGCCCGTCAGTCATATTCGGTCGCCATCGATTGGCCTACAGACGGCGGAATCGTAACGTCGAGTGTGGCAACCGTTAGCCCTGGGCAGATGTTCGACGTGATATTGCACATCCCGGCTCACGTAACAGGGAATTTCGAAGGCAATATTATATTGAAAGGCGATGGTGGCCACGAGATCAGGCTTCCTGTAAACGTGTATGTCGGTAAACAATTTGAAGTGCCCGTAATCGAGAAGCTTAGGGTCAGCCCCAAAATATTTGCGCCGAACGGGCATCCCGACCATAATAAGACAAAACTAAGTTCGCAGCTCAATAAAAAAATCAACGATTTCAAACTAACTATCCTAAATCGCCATGGTGAAGAAGTCGGGGATGCATACGTAAATACAATGGAAGAGAACCCGGGATTATTGTCCAACGATTGGGGCGGAAGTCTAGTTGGGAACCCTTCCATTCCACTTGCCGACGGTAAATATTATCTGGTGCCCGTTGTAAATGGCGAATGTTTGGATGATCAGCGCACACCTGTCTGGATCGACAATACAGCTCCCGCAGTCGAGGTTGAGAAGCCAGAGATTTGGGTAGATCATCCGCAGGAACGCAAAGGAAAAATTACAGGGGCTGTCAACGACTCTGTTTTGGATAATACGAATATTCTGATTCAGGATTTCATTAAGATGAAAGCCGTCAACAAAGCGACGAAGGAAGAGTATGAGGTTACTATTGATAAATATGGATGTGAAGCTTGATTTTAGTTACCGGACCATCGAGCTTGCCGACCATACCAAAACCGGAGCCTGGCCCAAGCTCAGATGGTTCAGAGAGGGCTTTAGCTGCTTAACCTGACAACATTGATGAACAAACCCGCATCCCTTGAAGCGGGTTTGTTCATCAATACATATAATAAAAGGTCGTTTTTCGGACTCTCTTAGATCCAGTCTTTTTTACGGAACAGGTAGAACAAAAGGACCCCGAGAATGAGCATAAAGCCGATAATATAGAGCGATCCGTATCCCCATGACATGAATGGTATAAAATCGAAATTCATACCGTAAATGCCGGTAATGAGCGTCAGCGGCATGAAGATCGTCGTAATCGCGGTAAATACGCGCATGATATCATTCGCGCGGTTGGCGATGCTGAGCTGATAGGATTCACGCAGGTTGCCCATCAGGTCGCGGAATGTCTCGAACGTCTCGGAGACTTTGACCGCATTTTCATAGATATCCCGGAAGTACTTCTGCAGATCGTCATCGATAAGCCGCAGATCTTTCCGGTAGAGGACAAGCAGCACCTCTTTTTGCGGGGCCAATCCTTTTTTCAGCCATAGAATCTCGCTGCGAAGACTGATAATCTCATTCAAATGGGCCTTCTTGGCGCTGACGATCAGTGCTTCCTCCAAGGTGTCGATCTTGACTTCGATCCGATCGGCTACCGAAAAGTAGTTATCCACCAAAATATCGATTAAGTGGTACAGCATGCGGTCGGCCGCGCTTGCCTGCTGCTCCCACAATATTGGCTTGACCATGCGCAATTCATTGATTTTCTGCTTCGTGACGGTGATGATGTAGTGCTTGCCGAGGAATATGTTCAAGGCCCGCAGGAATATCTCCTCATCGTCGAACCGGATGCTGTTAAGAACGATGAAGTAATGGTTCTCATAAATTTCGATTTTGGGCCGCTGCTCTTCCTCGCTCATGCAGTCCTCGACAGCGAGATCATGAATGGAGAACAAGGGCTGCAGCTCGACCAGATCTTCGAGGTCGGCATCTAACCAATAGAAGCCGTTCTCCGGTGGAGTCAGTGTCATCTGTATGTCATCCACGGGCGTAAAGACGCCTTCGCTAACTAGACGGATTTTCATTGCTTTCCCCCCTTTCGGCATGCAGCAGCTTGCTTCGTCTGTTCAGACGATTCGCGCAGGGCAGATGCAGTCTAGAGCCGTTAAATATTACATGATTTTACGAAAAGCTTCGAACGTTTTATGACAAAGTGACCGTTCAGGCACCTGTTTAGTATACTGCTCGGCACGTCCCTTTTTCAAGACAAAATCGGGTTGCCGCGACGTATATGGAATACGAAATACCGGAAGGAGAAAAAGGTGATTTCCTCTTGACATATTGCTTGGCTTAGCTTTAAATTATTACCAAATCTTCGGCCCGATGAAACCCGGCAACCGGCAGATGCGTAGAGCCGTTCTTGCATTCAAGGACGTATCTGCAGTGCGCACGGTGCTTCTTGCGGCAGCGGTCAGCAGACGGCTGCTGACAGATGAGAGAGGCGCATGAACCAGGCAATGCACAACCTTTCTCGAGTGTCGGGGAAGGTTTTTTTGTACCATTATACCGCTATACCGCAAGCGACAACCAAGCCATGATGGATGTCATGAAGGAGGAGTGCGTCGTGCCGATCAAGATTCCCGATCATTTGCCAGCCAAAGAAATATTGTCACAGGAGAATATATTCGTCATGGACGAAACCCGCGCGTATCACCAAGATATTCGTCCGTTGCGAATTGTCATCTTGAATCTGATGCCATCGAAAGAAACGACCGAGATCCACTTGCTGCGCCTCATAGGCAATACGCCGCTGCAAGTGGATGTGACGCTGCTTCATCCTGCGACGCACACGTCCCAAACTACATCCGCTGAACATTTATCGGCATTTTATAAGACATTTGATGAAATCGAGGAACAGCCATTCGACGGCATGATAATTACGGGAGCGCCGGTAGAGCAGATGGAATTTGACGAAGTAACGTATTGGAGCGAGCTGTGCCGTATTATGGAATGGTCTTCCGCAAATGTGACCTCCACGTTACATATTTGCTGGGCTTCCCAAGCTGGTTTGTACTTCCATTACGGCATTCCGAAATATCCGCTCGATCGCAAAATTTTCGGCGTGTATCCGCACTGTACGACCTTGGACAATGTGAGGCTGATGCGCGGCTTCGACGACGTATTCCTCGTGCCACAGTCCCGGCATACGGAGATTCGCCGCGAGGACGTGGAGCGCGTCCCTGAACTGGATATTCTCGCCGAGTCGGAAGAGGCGGGCGTATATCTTGTGGCGACGCGGGACGGGAAGCACATCTTCGTGTCCGGTCATTCCGAGTACGACCCTTGCACGTTGAAATGGGAATACGATCGGGATATTGCCAAAGGGATGGAGATGGATCTGCCGGTCAATTATTTCCCGAACAACGATCCGTCACGCCAGCCGCGTTCGTCGTGGCGCGCCCACGCCAATCTGTTATTCTCGAACTGGCTGAACTACTATGTCTATCAGGAAACGCCATACGAACTGGGCAAAGCCGAATGGCGTAAGGAAGGGGCCAACGTATAATGGTGCAGCGCAACGAAGCCGATTGCCGCATGGAAAGCCGGCTTGCCCAGATCGGGTCGGTTCACGATCCGGCCACAGGAGCCGTTAATTATCCGATTTATCAGGCTACCGCCTATCGTCATCCGAGATTGGGACAGAGCACGGGCTTCGATTATATCCGTACGAAGAATCCGACACGTACCGTGTTGGAGGAAGCGGCAGCCGCCCTGGAGCAAGGCGATGCCGGCTTCGCTTGCAGCTCGGGCATGGCCGCGATACAGACGGTGCTCTCCAAGTTCGGGCAAGGCGATCATCTGATCGTGTCGCTCGATCTGTATGGCGGTACGTACCGTCTGCTGGAGCGGATATGGTCCCGCTGCGGGGTTGCCGCCACCTATGTCGACACGAATGACCTAGATGCGCTGGAGTCGTCCCGCCTGCCGCAGACGAAGGCGGTCTTCATTGAGACGCCGACCAATCCGCTGATGATGATTACGGATATCGAGCGGGTGGCGGCCTGGGCGAGGAAGCACGATCTGCTGACGATTGTGGACAATACGCTGCTGACGCCGTTCTTCCAGCGACCGCTGGAGCTGGGAGCAGACATCGTCGTACATAGCGCGACGAAATATCTCGGCGGCCACAACGATGTGCTGGCCGGCCTTATCGTGACGAAGGGGCGCGAGCTGTCGGAAGAGATGGCTTGCCTTCACAACTCGATCGGCGCTGTGCTGAGTCCGTCGGATTGCTATCAGATGATGCGGGGCATGAAGACGCTGGCGCTGCGGATGGAGCGCCATGAATACAACGCGACCCGCATCGCAGAATGGCTGCTGGAGCACCCGGCTGTCGAAGCGGTCTATTACCCTGGACTGGTGAACCATCCGGGCTTCGAGATTCAGCGGCGCCAAGCCTCCGGCAACACGGGCATCTTCTCCTTCCGCTTGAAGAATGCCCGCTATGTCGATCCAATTCTACGCTATCTGAAGCTGATCGCGTTCGCGGAGAGCCTGGGCGGCGTCGAGTCGCTCATGACGTATCCTGCGGTTCAGACTCACGCCGACATTCCGGCGGTAATTCGGGACCGGATCGGGGTCGACGAGCGGCTGCTGCGCTTCTCCGTCGGCATCGAGCATGTCGACGACTTGATCGAAGAGCTGGCGCAGGTGCTGGAAGCTGCCCGGTTGGAGGTGGAGCAAGGATAAGCGGAGCCGAGAAATGGAGTCCGGCATGAGGCAACGACGTTCCATCATCCATGACATTTACGAGCCGCCGGCATTCAATAAACGCGAAGAACCGTCCATGTCGTGCGCCTGATTTCGCTAGAGAGGGTGCTGTTTTTTCACCCATTATTGTGGTACGATTATGAAGTCATTGACATGAACGCTCCTATGCTTGATCGCGTAGCGGCGTATGTCAGGATCGGATATCGAATGACTTTGTGAATAGAGGAGCATCGTACTGGATGCATCCGCTTTGTGCTGCATGTACGCTCATACAGCATGCAACTTTTGAGAGAGGAAGTGACTGTGACGATGTCACCGATTGATCGCATTTTGGATAAAGCGCTGCGCGGTGAACGTATCGACACGGATGAGTGTGTGACGTTGTTCGCGTCCGATCAGGTGGAGAAGATCGGGCATGTCGCCAACCAGATCATGTTGAATTGGCATCCTGAACCGATCGCTACGTTCGTCATCGGACGTAATGTGAATTATACGAATATATGCGATACGTACTGCCGGTTCTGCGCGTTCTACCGCGTACCGGGTTCCAAAGAAGGCTACGTGCTTCCGGACGAAGTCATCTTCCAGAAGATTCAGGAAACGATCAATGTCGGCGGAACGGAAATTTTGATGCAGGGCGGAACGAATCCGGAGCTTCCGTTCAGCTATTATACGAATCTGCTCAAAGCGATTAAGGAGCGCTTCCCTAGAATTACGATGCATTCCTTCTCTCCGGCGGAAATATGGAAGATGAAGGAAGTATCGGACGGTTTGTCTCTGGAGGAAGTGGTGCGCATGATTCACGAGGCAGGGCTTGACTCCTTGCCAGGCGGCGGTGCAGAGATTCTGGACGATCGCACCCGCCGCAAAATCAGCCGACTCAAAGGCTCCTGGCGCGACTGGATGGATGTGATGCAGACCGCGCACAAGGTCGGCATGAACACGACCGGGACGATGGTCGTTGGTTTCGGCGAGCTCCTGGAGGAGCGCGCCCTTCATCTGGAGCGGATCCGCATCGCCCAGGACGAGTGCCTGGAGAACAAGTATCCGTCCAAGGGCTTCCTTGCCTTCATTCCATGGACGTTCCAATCGGAGAATACGAATATGAAGGGTGAGCCGGTCAGCCCGGAGGAATATTTGAAGACGCTGGCGATCAGCCGCATCTTCCTTGATAATATCTCGAACTTCCAGGCGTCCTGGGTAACGATGGGGCCAGAAGTGGGCAAGAAGACGCTAAGCTACGGCTGCAATGACTTCGGCAGCACAATGATTGAGGAAAATGTCGTCTCTGCGGCAGGAACGACGCATAAGGTCAACATTAGCAGTACGTTGCAGCTTATCCGCGAGGCCGGCAAAATTCCGGCGCAGCGGGACACGAAGTACAATATTTTGAAGGTGTTCAACGACGAGAACGTGAAGGTGGATTGCGACTTCGTCATGCAAAATTAATTCTGCCGGACGGCGGTCAACCTTATTATTGTTTTAGGATGCGCTTGATTGCGTTATTTTATTTATGAGGAAAGTTGAAGGTCCGGTGAACGCCGGTTCCAGAGTGTTGATAAAACTCCCGCAAAATGTTGAATAAATAGGAAACCCTCTGATGCCCAGCCCTGGTAGCGTGACATCAGAGGGTTATTTTTTATAATTTATATCCTGCTACGACTTACGCTTGGTTCGCAGCGTTAGCCAGCTTCTTCTTGCGACCGACCTGAATCATCGTCAGGAAGAGTGTTGCCAGTACGCCACTCAAGAGAAGCAACAGGAAGCAACCGTTCCAACCGGAGGATTCGACGATGAATCCAACAAGTGCGCTTGCAGTCAAGTTACCGAACAAGTAAGCGAACAAACCAGTCAAACCAACAGTTGTACCTACAGCGAACTTCGGTACGAAGTCGATTGCGCTAAGGCCAATCAAGAACTGCGGCACATAGATGAGACAGCCGATAATGGATACGGCGATAGTAATTACGAGGACGCTCGAAGACTGCCAATACACAAGCGTAGCCAACACGACGCCGATCATGCTGATAATACAGAGCGGCATCCGGTTGCCTTTGAACAACTTGTCGCTAAGCACACCGACGACGAGCGAGCTCAGAATGGCTGCCCATTCGAATACAGCAAATGCAATGTGATATTGCGATTGCGTGAAGCCTTTTTCTTCCGTCAAGTATAATGGTACCCAGTTCAAGACGCCGAAGCGAATGAAGTACACGAATACGTTCGCCAAGCACAGGTACCAGATGAATTTGTTTTTAAGTACATATTTGATCAAGATTTCTTTCATGGACAGCTTGTCGCCGTCTGGATTGCGTTCCACATCGTCATAATCGTTGCGATATTCATCGATTGGCGGCAGACCAACCGATTGTGGAGTATCCTTGCCGCAGAACCATACGAAAACGGCGATAATCATGGCCATAATCGAGGGAACGACGAAAATTCCGGTTTGCCAGTAAGCAGAGCCGAGAATCCCTAATGCAACACCGATGATTGGCGCGATAATGCCTCCGCCGATATTATGGGACGTATTCCAGATTCCCATATACGTACCGCGCTCTTTCTTCGAGAACCAGTTCGCCAGTACGATACTGCAAGGAGGAGCGCCCATCCCTTGAAACACCCCGTTCACGACAAGCATCATGAAGATGAGACCGAACGAGGAAGTAGATCCTAAGATAAGGTTAACTACGGCAGACAAGAACAAACCAACAGCGATAAATCGCTGCGTATGGGCTTTATCCGCCAAATTCCCCATGAAGAATTTGCTTATTCCGTAGGTAACGGCAAGTGCCGCGCTCAACATACCGATTTGAGAAGGGCTGAACCCGAACTCACTCTTCAAATAGGGTGTGGACAACGTAAAGTTGCTGCGTACTAAGTAGTAGCCTGCGTAACCGATAAAAATGCCGATTATAGTACGCATACGGAAAATTCGGTACATCTTCGCGATCATGTGCTCCGGCAATCGAGGTATGGCGGGAGCTTTTTTCAACCAACCAAACATTCTTCATTCTCCTTGACCTTTTTTGTCCGCACGCATTCTGTTCCACAGGTCTAGGATTTGCTCATGCCTACGCATAGAACTGTGTACAGGCAAGACAGCAGACTTCTCTACATCCTGCTTATTCTCGTGAACGGTCGGGGTGCCGTAAGACACTCGTTCCAAGACAGCCGCAGCCTCTTGTGACAAGCAGTAATTGATGAACCAGTCTGCAGCGGCCTCATTGGGCCCGTTCCGGATTTTCGATATGCCATTGGCGAATAGGCTCGTTTTTATCGGAACGCTGCTTACGATATCGAACCCGGCCTCGCGCAGCTTGCGCTGATCTCCCAGAAAGTTGATACCGATTGCATACTCGCCCGAGCTGACGTATTGTGCCGGCATGAAGCCGTTTACAGTAAGCAGACCGATATTGCGATTCAACTGTCGCAAATAATCGGAAGTTCTCTGCTCGCCCCATGCATCGTATAACGAGGCGATAAACGTGTACGCGGTTCCTGAATAATTCGGATCTGGCATGACGATCTTGCCGCGATATGCAGGAACAAGCAGTTCTTCCCACGTCTTAGGGAACTTCAACCCGAGCGGCGCAAATTCTTGATCCCAGCGTTCGCGATTAACCGCAATGGATAACTGCTCAACCTCGTAACCAGCCCAATAACTGTCCTCATCCTTGAACGGGAAAGGGATAAGATCCATATTTGCGCTGCGAATCGGGGAGGATAGATCCTCTTCCTTCATCGTCATGTGCGCATCGATCGTTCCCCCAATGACGAGATCCGCTTGCGGCTTCGTTGATTCCTGAGACACACGGCGCAATATCTCCTCTGTCGACAGTCGGATGTATTCGTACGTACATCCTGTTTGTTGACAGAATGAGGACAGCAGGGCACTGCCGACTTCTTCACGAGCGGCCACGTATGCAACCAGATGGCGCCCTTTCATGTCGGGCATACCTTGCTCATCCACAGTAATGACATGATGATCATTGGAACAGCCTGCCTGCGTAACGAGACAGACGAATAGTAAAAGGTAGAGTAATCGTGTCATCTTATATCCGCCTTTTCGTTCTTTCCATGAAGCAGCAGTTTCCCCAAGCCTGCCTGCAAATAAATCGAATTTCCGTTGTCATCGCCCATATATTGCATGACAACATAGCCGGAATAAACGACGATATGCAGGATATTGCTGCGGTCATTTTTCAGCTCCTTGTCCTCCTTGTATGCAGTAATAGAGCCGAGCGGCTCTTGCTTGCGGAGCAACAATTGCTTAATTTCGACCTGATCTTTGATTTCCAATGCTTGTTGAATGCTGGACACCAAGTAACCCTTTTCATGATCAAGCAAATTTCCTTGTACGCCGTCAGAACGGAAAGTGAGCCCCTTTGCAGTTCGTATGAATTGTGCGAAATGCTCGGGCGTAAAAAAAAGACTTTGCAGCTGAGTCTGCAGGGCAGTCAGCAGAGGAGTCTCATGTCCTGGGCCGTAAGACCATTTGCCTAGGGTAAAGGTGCTGCCAAGCTCAAAGGTCTGCTCGCTTCCGTTCAAATATTGGATGCGTCCCGAGAGAATGGCCTGTTCACTGTCGGTATCAGTAGACAGCTTCGGTTCATACTCCTGCTTGATCCGATCCATATAGGATACGAACGCGTGCAGACTTACCTCATCATTGACATGCAAAGATCCCCATTTCTGATGAGAAATTGTTGCTTGAACAGGAAGGGAATCGCTTACTTTTCGCAATACTTCATCCTTATCATTGATAATGCCGACCTTCTGATAGACCTGCTCATTCAGGAAGAACCCGGCAAAAGACAGCAATAGAATGATTCCCGTAAAAAGAAAGGCACTCCATATAAGCTTGTTCATTCTGCATTACTCTCCTTGCTCAGCATAAACAATCATCATTTCATAATTTCCACGGAATTGTTTCGCAAATGTATTATTTAGAGCATGTTGGCGTAGGATGTGTATCCAATGCTGCCGGTGAGCGGAATTGGAGCGTGATTGTCGTTCCGATCCCATCCTCGGATTGTATGGACATTTCTCCTCCTTGCAGGGCCATCAGCTGCTTGCATATTAGCAATCCGAAGCCATTGCCTGCGGTCGATGTCAGGGCTGCGTCCGATGAAGAGCTTTCGAACCGTGCAATGAGTGAATGGCTTATGCCGATTCCATCGTCCCGGATCGTAATTCGCTCTGCATTATCGCTTGATGTCTGTTGAATCACTAGCTCGGATGCATCGCTATATTTGATTGCGTTATCGAGCAGGTTCAGGAAAATCTGCTTCGTCTTATCCGGATCTGCGACAACTATTGTAGTTACTAGCTCGTTGTGCAGCCGAATCTGATATTTATCGAGTCGTGGCTGCATTATATACATGGCTTCGCTCGCAATCGCCGCGATATCGCATATGGTAGGAGATACCGAGAACGGGCTGTCTCCATACTTGGAATGGCTGAGCAGTTCCTCGACAAGTGTAAGCATGCGCTCGCTTTCCACGGAGATATGGCGCAGGCTTTCTTGAACATTCTTCGGATCCTTCAGACGTGGAATTAGGTTCGAATATCCCATAATCGCGGTCAGAGGCGTCTTTAGCTCATGGGTGACTCGATCCAGGAACTCGCGCTGCTTGTCCTTCTCCCGGCTTAGCTGCTTGATGTGCAGCTCGATTGCATCGGCCATTGCATGCAAGGAATGCGCCAGCTGACTTATTTCCTCATAACCGCTTAGTTCGATACGGCTGCCGTAATGGCCGTTGGCGAGCTTCTTCGCCATATCTCGAAGCTGCTCGATCGGTTTGCTCAGCGACTTGGCGAAGCGATTCGCAATCAACACGGCGGCAGCGAGAAGAAGCAAGCAAGCAACCGCGAAGGTGATCTTCATTCGCTTGAGCAGCTGTGATTCATTCTCCAAGGGCTGGAGGAATCGAATTAATCCGATGACTTGATTGTCGACGTAGATTGGGCTGGAGAACAGCAGCAATGGAGAAGGAGAGGCCTTTTGAATCATATAGGACTTACTGCCATGCATCGCTTGTTCCATATCCTGATTCACATAAGACAGCGCTCCACGCTCGGTATCGGCCAGGACGAGATGATGCGCGTTAATGAGCTGTACGCGAACGCCCATGCGCTTGGACAGATATGAGGCAATAAGCGGCGCGCCTTTTTGAAGCGTGAAGTCTGGTTTTCCTTTTTGTTCGCGCTCCACATAATTGATCGTGTAGATCTGAGCTTCTACGCTTAGCTTTTGCAGCGAATTGACCGCGGATTGATAAACATTATTCTGCAAAGAAATATCAAGCACGATATAGAGAAAAAGCATGACAGGAATGAATAGGGCAAGAAGTGCCAAGTGAAAGCGTTTTTGTAAAGTCATGGGTTGTCCACCTTGTTCAAAATGGCGTGCAAATCAACAATCTATTTTGTATCCGACGCCGTAAATGGTTTTGATTCGCTCTCCTTCTTTTCCTAGCTTTTTGCGGAGGCGCTGTATCATAATATCGACTGCTCTCGTATTTTCCGGATAATCAAGCTTCCACACCTTCATAAGGAGATCATCGCGAGTGAAGATACGCTGCTTATTGGATAATAACAGCAGAAGCAGATCATACTCTCGATACGTTAGCGTAATGTCCTGTCCGTTCACAACTATCGCGCGCTTTTCCGGATCGACTCGAAAAGGTCCGCAATGCATGATGCTGGATCCGGAGTTCGTCTGCTCTTGTTTTTTCATCCGTCTTTCGATCACCTTGATTCGGAGCAGCAGCTCCGTGCTGTGGAACGGCTTGACGAGGTAATCATCAGCGCCTAATTGCAGTCCCAGCAACTTGTCGTTGATTTGTCCTTTGGCGGTAAGCATGATGACGGGAACGTCTGAATTGCTGCTGCGGAACTCGCGTAGCAATTGATACCCATCTGTATCGGGAAGCATAACATCAAGAATAATCAAATCTATCTGTTGCGCCTGCCATTGTTCGTGAGCGGCTTGGCCGCTCGCGGCCGTGTGTACCGTGTAGCCTTCAATCTCGAGATTGAGACGGATGAGGTTCAAGATGCTCTGCTCGTCATCGACAACTAGAATATTCATCGCGTCCTCCTTCTAGGGCGTGGTTATCATTGATCGCACAAAAAAGCAGCCTGGCAAAAGGCCGCTCCTTCCTCTATTATACGGACATACCCATAACTGTACACGAAATGCTTCATCTTCAACACGGTAAAATATACTAGCTAATGCTTCGCAAGCCCTATTTCAATCGGATTTATAATCTCTGAATCCTTTTCGTGTTGTGGTGCGTATGGCCATGCAACGCAATACTTCAATTCGCCATGCCAAGCGAGCTTTTCTGACGGGTCGCGGCACAGTAGAGCTTTGCTCCTCACAGGATACCTTGTCTGACGTACATTCCATCAGCTTGTCAGACGAACTCTCCAGCGCTTGTCCGGTTTGCCTTCATTTCCAGGAGTCACTTCGTATATCTGTTTCTTCAGTCCCATATACTGAATAAGGAACAGAAAGGAGTGGGCGTATGGAACTGTTCACGTTAACGCTCCCGAATGCGTCACGGGAAGAGGTTTTGTCTTTAAGCAAATTGCTGCAGCAGGAGCTGGGTGATTTACATAAAGAGCAGACGGTTATCCAATTGGATGTCACGTTCGGTGAACAGATGAGCTCCATTGCATGCAGCGGAGTGCTTCCTGATTTTCAATTAGCGCGCTATGGCGCTGAAGTGTGGAATCGAAGCGCCCGCGCCTTGGCCGAATTTATTCTGTCTGCCAAAGAAGATCAGCTTCTGCGCTCCTTGATTCAAAAAGATACGAGCTATGAGCCGGAGGAATGCGTCAAAATCGAAGATTATTGTCTGCTTCTATTGAGCGGCGGCGATGATACGGTTGCCGGTGGCAAGGAAGCGCGGCGGCGCCGCAAAAAGAAGGTGATGCGGGCCATCCGCAGTTATTTGGAGGAGAATTCCTTCCTTCAGATGGACGGGTTTATCCGCTTCCGGCTGCAGCCTTATATGGCCGAGCTCCAGGAAGTCGTCGATTATGCCGTGGGTGAATTTGTGCTTGAACGGCAATACCAGGAATTTATCGCACTGTTGAAATATTTTGTCTATATTCAGGAAACGAAGGTGCCGCTGGCGCATTTGATGCATAGCGGAGGCCATGATTTTACCTTGCTGAATGAGGAGCTGCAGCCGTTTGAGTCGAAGCATGTCATGGACGGCATGATCGTGGAAATGGTCGATTGCGATATGGAAATGGAGGACATGATTGTGAGTACGCTTATTCATGTCTCTCCGCAAAATATCGTCATTCATACTCGAGAGCCGGATTCGCAGGTCATCAAGACGATTCAGCAAATTTTCGAAGCGCGGGTTCATGTCTGTGTCCGCTGCAACGCCTGTCAAGCGATACTCTGGCAGAAGCAGGAGACGGCGCCTGATTTTTGAGGACGACGCGTCAGGCACCTGCTTGACCTTCTGCCGAAAATGCCATATAATATGGCATAATCAAACATGCGATACTATTCGCGATGCAACATGCTGTGACGAAGACAACAATAGCGAGACGGAACCGCCCAGAGAGAGGGACCTTGGCTGCAAGTCCCTTCGGTGGCCGCGCATATTGACCCCTTCGTAGCATTGGGCGGGAACCCCGGAGGCCGAACATGCGGTAATGCCGGACAGTATCGCTTAACGAGTCATTCCCGTTACCGAATGCTCAAGAACCGGACAGACCGATCGCAGGGAGCCGTTATGCGGTGATGCGAAAGTGCAGGCCTTCCGGTTGAATGAGGGTGGAACCACGGGTTAACTGCGTATTTGAACACTCGTCCCTTGCTAGGGACGGGTGTTTTTTGTTATTCGCGGGTTCGCAATGGCCGCACAGGTGGCGCATACGCATTCACAGCGCAACAGCTGAAATGAGGAGGTCCAACATCATGTCTATGGTCAAAGTAACTCTGCCCGACGGCGCCGTACGGGAGTATGCGCAGGGCACAACATTGGAGGAAGTCGCCGGTTCCATCAGCAGCGGCTTGAAGAAAAACGCACTGGCCGGCAAGTTGGCCGGCAAAATGGTCGATCTGGCGACGCCGATTGAGCATGACGCCGAGGTGGCGATTGTGACAGCGGATTCGGAGGAAGGGCTGGAGGTGATGCGTCATAGCACCGCCCATCTGATGGCGCAGGCGATTAAGCGCCTATACAAGGATGCGCATGTGCAGTTGGGCATCGGCCCGGTTATCGAGGACGGATTCTATTATGATATCGATCTCGATATTTCGTTGACGCCGGAAGATCTGCCGAAGATTGAGAAGGAAATGGCACGTATTATCGGGGAGAATCTGCCGATTACGCGCCGCGTTGTCTCCCGGGAAGAGGCGTTGGCGATCTATCGGGAGATGGGCGACGAGCTGAAGCTGGATCTGATTCGCGATCTGCCGGAGGATTCGGTGATCACCATTTATGATCAGGGCGAGTTCTTCGATCTGTGCCGCGGTCCGCATGTGCCGTCGACCGGCAAGATCAAGGTGTTCAAGCTGCTCAGCCTTGCCGGCGCTTATTGGCGTGGCAATTCGGACAACCAGATGCTGCAGCGGATTTACGGTACCGCCTTCCCGAAGAAGGCACAGTTGGACGAATACTTGCATTTCCTGGAGGAAGCGAAAAAACGGGATCACCGCAAGCTGGGCAAGGAACTGAAAATGTTCACCTTCTCCCGCGAAGTTGGCCAGGGGCTGCCGATCTGGCTGCCGAACGGGGCGACAATGCGCCGCACGATGGAGCGCTATATCGTCGACATGGAGGAGCGCCTCGGCTACAGCCACGTCTATACGCCGGTGTTGGCGAACGTCGAGCTATACAAGACGTCGGGCCACTGGGAGCACTACCAGGAAGACATGTTCCCGAAGATGGAGATGGACAATGAGGAGCTCGTGCTTCGTCCGATGAACTGCCCGCATCACATGATGGTGTACAAGAGCGAGATGCGCAGCTACCGCGACTTGCCGGTCCGGATTGCGGAGCTCGGCATGATGCATCGGTATGAGATGTCCGGCGCCTTGACGGGGCTCCACCGCGTGCGGGCGATGACGTTGAACGATGCTCATATTTTCTGCCGTCCGGATCAGATTAAGGAAGAGTTCGCACGCGTCATTACGCTGCTGCGCAAAGTATACGATGACTTCGGCATCAAGGAGTACCGCTTCCGCTTGTCCTACCGGGATCCGCAGGATACCGAGAAGTATTTCCGGGACGATGCGATGTGGGAGATGTCCCAGCGTATGCTCCGCGAAGTGGTCGAAGAACTGAGACTTCCGTTCTTCGAGGCCGAAGGGGAAGCCGCCTTCTACGGTCCGAAGGTCGACGTGCAGATCAAGACCGCGCTGGGCAGGGAAGAGACGCTGGGCACCGCGCAGCTGGACTTCCTGCTGCCGGAGCGCTTCCAGCTGGAATATGTCGGAGATGACGGGCAGAAGCATCGCCCGGTCGTCATTCACCGCGGCATTATCAGCACGATGGAGCGTATGACGGCGTTCCTACTGGAGAACTTCGCCGGCGCACTGCCGCTCTGGTTGGCGCCGGTTCAGGCGAAGGTGCTTCCGGTATCGCCGACCTATGAGGCGTATGCCAAGGAAGTGACCGAGAAGCTGCTCGATGCGGGCATTCGCGCGGAAGCCGATGTGCGGAACGAGAAGCTCGGCTACAAAATCCGTGAAGCGCAGCTGGAGAAAATGCCTTACATGCTCGTCGTCGGCGAGAATGAGAAGAACGAAGGCGCCGTCTCCGTCCGCAAGCGCGGAGAAGGCGATCTGGGCATGAAGCCGCTCGCGGAACTTATCGGCTTGATGCAGGAAGAGATCCGGACGCGCCATATCGCGGAGCCGAAGGAACAATAATCTGCATGGCCTGCCAGCACGCGGACGAAGCCGAAGCTTCGCGGGCCGAGTGGTCAATACGGTGAAGTCATTGCAAGACGCCTGCCGCTGACAGGCGTCTTCTGTTGATCTGTATGTCTATTGGATTCGCCCTGAGCGGATACGGCAATGTCAGTGTCGAGGTTCATACATGACTATGATAAATAGTTCCCTTCATTCAAATGGTAATTGTAATATAGTCCTACAAGCTCTGAACGGGACTTAACATGATATCTAATAAATAAATTATTTATATGTACACGAATCATGGAAACGCTTAAATGCATGACATCATGAACTGGGGAAGCTATAGATGCCAAATGATTTCGACCTTCCATTCTAGGTAAATATACTAGTGTATTCCTTAATTTCGCGAAATGAAAAGCACTGCTTTGGATAACTTCCTTATCAATACGAGTAGTTTCAACATGGTTATGAAGCACAGGTGAGTATACATATAATAGGTTTAGCTCCGATAATTAATTGTTTCTTATTCACCATATTTTATCTCCTAATAATGTCGCCTCATTTCTTTATTTTCATTTCTAACCAATATCCTACTAACCGGAATTACTACGAAAAAAAGAAAGGGACGTACAAAAAAACAATTTCAAAACCGCGTGGAGTTGGTTGGTTAAGCTTTTCGATTAAGTATTTGGCAGCAGGTGGTACTAGAGGATACACAGAAACAAAATATATTACCTCGCATTTCGTTTCTAATATTAATGGTAGACATGAAAATTTTAAAACAGTGTCTACCACTGAATCTGGTGCGCAATGGATTGTAGTAAATTTAGTACCTGGATCTAAGATTCCAACTCATTGCTATGGGGGCCTATACTTTTCTGATGCAGGTGGATGGTTTTGCTGATTCTATTTCTATGAATGCATACGTAAAGCCTGCTCCAGGGCAATATATCAGAAAAACCCTTGTTGAGAATAGAGGGCTGCTGGAGGGAATTCCGCTGTCTTTTTTGGCTGCTTCCCAGTTGCGGCACGCCGGCTCCCTGCCGATGACGCGGCGTAGCGGGCTTGAAACCAAATAGAAGATGAGCGCCCGCCTGATGCCTGACTTCGATTCGATGTTCCGGGTCTCACTGCGTTAAGCTTTCTATTATCGGGGGGACAAAATGATAGGATCGGCGGTTATGTTGCAAGTTTGTAAGTTTCCGATAAGGGAAAACACTGGTATTCCGCTTCTCACCTCCATTACAATAGGAATAACAGCAAGACCTATCTGTAAGGACAAGGAGTGGGGATTTTGATAAAAATAACAGGACGCCAACGGCTGCATACGACCTTGGCGGCAGCGATGGCCTTCACGATGCTGGCGGTCCCTCTGGCCGGGACAGGCACCGCCTATGCCCAGGAGAATTCCAAGCCTGGCTTGGCACAGCATGCTTCTACAGCGGAACAGGCGAAGCGGGAAGTCGCTGCACAGGTTCAATATGATATTCAAGCGAAGTTGGACACGGAGAAGATGACGATTACCGGCAAGCAGACCGTAACGTACCGCAATACGTCTTCCGACCCGCTTCATGATGTCGTCTTCCGTTTGTTCGCCGATGCGAACCGCTCGAAGGAGACCCAGCCGACCATGTTTGCCGGGAACAATGAGCAGATCGCCAAGGATAATCCCGATAAGAAGCCGGAGGACTTTCTCGGTGGAATCGACATAATCAGCGTGAAGGATACGAGCACAGGACAGACGCTCGACTACCAGAAGGAGAATCAGGCGCTGACGGTTCCGTTGGCGAAGACATTGAAGGAAGGGGAAGCGGTGACGCTGGAGCTGGAATTCAAGACGAAGATTCCGTTCGGCGAGCAACGACTATCCTATTACGAAGACATTGTAAATGGCGCGCATTGGTTCCCGGTCATGTCGGTCTATGACGGGAAGACGCATATTTGGGCGAAAAAGCCGTACAGCAAAACGTTCGAATCCGATTATTACGATATAGCTGATTATCACGTCAGCTTGAATGTCCCGGAAGAGCTGCAGGTGGCGATGCCGGGCCAACTGACCGAATCGGCGGCAGAGGCCGGACGCAAAACGGTCACGGCCCAGGCCAACAATACCCGGGAGTTCGTATTCTTCGCTAGCCCGAAGTACCATAAGGCGAGCAAAACGGTAAACGGCTTAACGGTGGAATATTATTATTACAATGACGACAATGATGCGAAAAAGACGGACGTTATTCATCAATATATCGATCAGGCGTTCAAGGCGATCAGCTTCTTCAGCAAGAAGTTCGGACCTTACGACTATCCGGAATTCCGCATTGTGGAATCCCATGTCCAGGGCTATGCCGTCGAATTCTCAAGACTTATCCAAATGGGGCTGGTTCGTCCGCAGGACGATCCGGAGAATAATACGGCCTTCGTGCACGAGATTGCGCATCAATGGTTCCATTCCATCATCGGCAATGATTCGGAGCATGAATCGTTCCTTGATGAAGGCTTTGCCGACTTCGCCATGGCCTATTTCTATGAAGCGCAGGGCAATAAGATAAGCGGCTTCGACGGCGTACGGATGGATGAATATTCACTGGAAGCAACGATCAACTCCACGAATGACAATGTGGGCGACGCTCCAGATGCCGTATTTTACAAAAAAGGCCGCCAGGCTATATACGAACTGTACCGTACGGTGGGACAAGCCAAATTCGATGCGTTCATGAAGGCATATTATGATCGCTACGCTTACCGGAACGCGACAGTCGAAGGGCTGCTGCAGACGATAGAGGAGCAGTTCGGGACCGAGATTCGCCAGCGGATGGATGAGAATCTGAACAAGCCGAATTATGAGCTCAAGGCTGAATTCCGGATGACCGAAGCGGAGAAAGCGAACTTCGGCCGGACGACGATGACTCAAATATACGACGCCATCCTGGGCCAACATCCAGATCTTCCGCAACAATCGATGCTCCGCATCATGGACAAGACGCTGCAGGGCGAGCCGCTGGCCATCGTGCTGAGCGATTCCGTAAGCCCGGAAGCCGCGGCGCAGCAGGAGATCGTGAAGGACAGCCTCCTTAATATGCTGGATTCGTGGGGATTGAAGGCTACGGTGTTGACGGAGCGGCAGGCGATTAAGAAAAATATGGAGACGACGCTGGCGAAGAGCAATGTTATCGCGATCGGCAATTCGTCGAAGAACGCCTTCGTGCAAGCGATGAAGCCTCAACTCGTGGAGAAATCGGCACAATCCGGTTTCACATGGAAGGAAGTGATGGGCAAGCGTGGGCTCTATGGCGCTTACGGCACCGTTCATCCGTATAACAAGAACCGGCTTGTGGTGCATTATTTCTGGACCGATGATCATATCAATGACAAGGCGGCAGAGGCATTTTTGCCATTGGCTGGCTTCAGCACCTTATTCCCGACGCAGAATTTCTACCAGTATAACGTATTTAATCCAGACGGCACGATCTATAAGGAGAAGGTTACCGAGAATCCGATTTCCCAAATTTTTCAGCAATAATAGAAATCGATATTCTACACCGCAGGGGATGTATTCCCCTGCGGTATTTTACTATCAGCCTGACATAAGAAGCAAAGTGTTTACGTTACATTTAATTTGCCGGCAAGGGAGATCGGATGGTTCGGCTTCAATGCGGGCAGCACGCTGGCCGGACTGGTCGCCATTACCGCCTTTTGCGTGGCGGGTTTGGGACGATAGCCGTGCACGGGGCTACTTCCGGCACCAACCTGGACGGCTTATATGTGAACAACGTTGTCTTGTTCGCCGTGTTCACCATTCCGACTCTGCTTGTCGCGGTGTTCGATTATACCCTTCTCCTTGGCGCCGTATCCTCCTAAATGGTGCTGCTGCTTTATTTTCTTCTTATCTGCCGCATGGCGCTCATCGCGCGCGCGAGCCCCGACCTGGCAGGCTCCTATCTCGTTATCGGAATTGCCGGGATGCTGGTCTTTCAAATCTTCGTCAATATCGGCATGCACATCGGCTTGGTTCCGTTAACCGGCCTGTCGCTGCCGTTCATCAGCTACGGCGGCAGCTCTTTATTGGAGAATATGGTGTCGATCGGGCTGGTGCTGAGTGTCCACATTCATAAGGCTGACGTCATCCTGGATGTTATCGGCCCATTACCCGCTGAACCTGCCCGATTGGAGCATAAGTAGAGTGCTGTTGCTGATGTTGAAAGAATCTCTTCCTTGCGAATGGGCGAAAGGTTTTTTACCGATTTTGCATAAAATAAACCATCCATGGACACCCTTCCCACTAAGGGAGGGGCAACCATATGTTGACAGAAATGAAAAAGGAACGAAATCGGCGACAACATCTGATGATGCAGTCGGATGGTGTGGGCGGCAAGTGTTCGCGGCGAAGGCTAACAGCTCTTCTTATGCTATGCGTACTGGCCATTGCCTTAGCGCCGGATCGAACAGAGGCGGATGTTTATCCGTTCTGCTATGTGGAGATGATGGCGCAAGGGTCGATGTCTGCCACCATCAAGCGGGAAGGATTGTCCGTGTCTGCACCTGCACAGGGAGGCTCAGCCGTTCTTAAGGAGACGTGGGAGCGAGATGCGGCTATTCTATCGCTGGTGAACGGTTCGGCTTCGAAGGAGCCGAGCAAGTCGGTTCCAACTTCCTCAATGTCGTATTCCGACATCAACCTGGCGCCGGGTAAGCAGCAGGTAATCAAGAGCGTAAAGGTCATCGCCACGGGCTATACGGCAGGGGTAGAGTCGACTGGAAAAAAACCGGGCCATCCGGAATACGGGATCACCTACTCCGGGGTAAAGGTTCGAAGAGATTACGTATCCACGATCGCCGCTGATCTGTCCGTCTTCCCCCTAGGCAGCATATTATATATCCCTGGCTACGGCTACGGCATTGTAACGGATGTCGGTTCGAAAATCAAGGGAAATAAAATCGATTTGTATTTTCACACAACAAAGCAGGTATATAATCAGTGGGGCAAGAAAGAAGTGGAAGTTCAACTCATTCAGAAAGGCAACGGCAAGGTGTCGGAGGAGATGCTGAATGAACTGAATAAAGCCGTCTTCAAAACTGGCTCGATTCCTAAATTGCTGCAGTAGCCTGCCAAGTGAATAAAGCGGAGCGGACCATCGCATACTACTTGTTGTGGGAAACGATGTTTCCTTGACACGCTTGCCAACGATGGCGAACACTTTAGGAGGTGAAATGCGATGAAAAACAACAAAGCGAACAGAATGTCCCCGGCGAACTCGAAATATGTTGACGCTGAATTTGCGGCAGAAAACACGGCTGCAGATACGGGAGCCGCAAGAAACACCGTTGCGGATACTGAATTTGGAGTAGAATCGGAAGGTGCTGCAAGCGCTCTGAACAATCCACAAGCGAACCGTGTCTCCAAAAGATAACCGGAACAACTGTAACCATTCCGCTGCCATGGAGGGCTACTAGATCGTCCTCCGATGATAAAAAGATGAAGTGACCGCCGAATGAGGCGGTCTTTTTTGCATCTAGTGCAATCTGCTGAGGCATCCAAGCCGGCACCTAAACGGCATATCGATTTCTTCCAAGCGCCGGTTTCACGATTACAGGCTTTGTCTCGAATAGATTGCTACAGACAGGCGCATCGACATCCATCCAATCAACAACCCGAGCAGTACGGGAAGCCAAGCTTGTGCGGCAGACGGTAGGGAAAGATCAGGGCTTACTTGCTTGTGAAGCCCTGTGACATCCAGAATCGAATTCATTGGTCTTCCTCCTCGAAAAGTATCTCCATCATGGCCACGAGTTCTTCCTTGCTGATCCCGAGCGCACGAGCGGTTATCCATGCTTCTGTCAGTTTGACTTCAACCATATGTCGCTTCGATTCCAGCAATAGCTCGAGGTTCTCCTTCGCGACAAAGGAGCCTTTGCCGGGCCTTGTTGTAATAAATCCTTCGGATTCGAGTTCATCATACACTCTCCGCGTCGTCAGCACGCTCACATGCAGATCGTTGGCCAGCGCCCGAATGGATGGGAGTAATTCGCCCTCCTTCAGCTCCCCGTACAGGATGGCATCCTTGATCTGGTCCTTGATTTGCTGATAAATCGGCGGATCGGATACGTTGGAAATAATAATTTTCATGGGACCTCCATCAATACCAACTGTGCATGTATTAAATACACATCATATACAAACAGCATACCATTGTCAATCCCATTGGTAATAACCAGATTGACTCTAATCGCCTCCGGCTATGCCTGTTGGTAGAGTGAAGGCTGCGACCCCGAGAGGCTGGAATCAGCTTCTTCCGCCTCGGTCTGGAGACCGAGGCGGATTTCAACCTTACGCCGCTGGCACCCGGACGAGTCATCATTTACACTAGAGATACATGAAGCGGCTTGAGCCTGAGCCGTATTTGGACAGAAGCGAGGGATGAAACATGCAACATCATCGGGGACGATGGTTCGGCGGTCTGGTGCTCATCGCACTTGGTGCTTTCTTTATGCTTAGCGAGCTAGGCTACATCGATATGAATATCGGGGAGTTGTTCCGCACCTTCTGGCCAGCCATTTTGATCCTTATTGGATTGAATTCGCTCCTGCATGGCGCATTCTGGGGAGTCATTCTGCTTGGTGTCGGCGGCTACTTCCTGCTGTCGAATCTGGGGTACATCTATATGTCGCCGGGCGATTTCTTCAAAATGCTGTTCCCACTTGCTCTTATTGTGGGCGGAGTATGGATGCTGTTCAAGAAGCGGGATGATCCGCGGCCGGACCGGAAACGTTATCGCCGGAAGGAGTGGAAGGAGGACGATTGGGGATACGACGCCCAAACGCAGGCTCCGCCGCCGACGCCGACGGACTATGATTTCGACAGCAAGTTCGATGAGCAATTCGGCACGAACTATACAAAAAAGGAGCCGAAGCGCAATGATTTCCATAGCCAGCCGGGCTCCTTCGCCGGATCGGTTCCACCGCGGCCTCCGATGGGAGGAATGGCAGGCAGTCCGAAGCGGGATACGCTTCACAAATCGGCGTTCATCGGCGATACTCATCTGGGCAGCGATTATTGGGAGTTGAAGCCAACTAATCTTTCTCATTTTATCGGCGATACGTTCATTGACTTGACGAAGGCGCAGGTTCCTTACGGAGAGACGAAGATTACGGTCTCATCCTTCATCGGAGACGTGAAGGTATTCGTTCCGAACGATATGGATTTGGGAGTTAGCGTAACGTCGAGCTCCTTCCTGGGCGATGTCAAAATATTCGATCAGAAGAAGGACGGGGTGATGAGCAGCGTTCAGATGGAGACTCCTTATTTCTATGAGGCTGGCAAAAAAATTCGCATCGTCGTCAGCACGTTCATCGGTGATGTGAAGGTGACAAAGGTAGGATAACGGATGCTGATGAATTGGGTTCGCCGCTCCCGGAGCGTCAAATGGGAGCTTCTCCTTACCTTCCTTATCTCAGGCGGCCTTATTATGAGCGTCTTCTGGATTGGCATTGTATACGGCGGCGCATGGTACCACGGCATGAACTGGTGGCTGTTCGGCATCAGCACGGTCATCGTTGTGTCGCTCATTATGGGCTATGTCGCCGGCGTCCGGCTGCAGCGCCGCCTCGACGTGCTGCATCTGAGCATGATGCAGGTGATCAAGGGAAATTGGTCGGAGCGGATTCCGCTCGGCGACGAGGCATCCTTCGATCAACTCTATGAAGACTTCAATAGGATGGTCGACGTGATGGAGAAGAAGCTTCGCTTGCTGCAGAAGATGTCGGAGCGGCAGGTGATGGATCGGGAGAAGGAATGCGAGGCGGTTGTGCTGGAAGAGCGCCGCAGGCTGGCCAGAGATCTGCATGATACGGTCAGCCAGCAACTGTTTGCGCTGCATATGGCCTCTTCCTCCCTGTCCAAAGTGATGGAACGGGATAGGAAGCGGGCAGAAATGGTAGTCAACCAATTGATCGAGATGTCGCATATCGCCCAACGGCAAATGCGCAGCCTGATTGCCCAGCTCCGACCATTGGAACTGGATGGACGCACGCTGCAGGAGGCGCTCGATCACTGGTTCCCCGACTACTGCCGGCAGAACGGCATTCAAGGCAAGTTCGATATTGACATGAACATCAAGCTGTCCGAGGCGATCGAGCACCAGAGCTTCCTGATGATTCAGGAGGCGATGGCCAATGTCGTGAAGCATGCACGGGCGACGCAGGTTACGCTTACGATGCACACGACGCCGGCGCAGCTCATATTGGCCATCGCAGATGACGGACAGGGCTTCGATCTGCATGGTGCGGCCTATAAGACCGGAAGCTACGGGCTAACGACGATGAAGGAACGGATAGACAAGCTGGGCGGCAATCTGGACGTTATCAGCCAGCCCGGCGCGGGAACGACGATTCGCGTTCATATCCCGTTATTTCGCGAACAAGAGGAAGAGGAGGAGACAGCCTCGTCAGGTACCGGATTGAAGGCGGGAAGCGGCCCCGAGCAGGAAGAGCAGGACGAAGACGGAGGGATTTCATAATGGTACAGACGGTAATGACGGTATTTCTTGTGGATGACCATGAGATGGTCCGAATGGAATTGAAGACATACTTGATGCTGGATCCGGATATTGAAGTCATCGGGGAAGCCGGAAGCGGGCTTGAAGCGATCCAATCGATCTCGGCCCGGGCGGAGCGGGGAGAGCGGCTACCTGATCTCATCCTGATGGATCAGATGATGCCGGACATGAACGGCGTCGAGGCGACGCGGGAATTGACGCGCCGCTACCCGGATTTGAAGATCGTTATGCTGACGAGCTTCATGGAGGATAATCAAGTATTCGAAGCGATTCAGGCCGGGGCAATCAGTTATGTGTTGAAGACCGTATCCGCCGAGGAGCTGGTCTATGCGCTTCGCGGCGCTTTGCGCGGCATGCCGGTGATGAGCGGAGAGGTATCGCAGGCACTGACCCGCGGCTTGCGCAAACAGGCATCGCAGTCGGATGATGAGGCGTTGACCGAGCGGGAGCGGGAAGTACTGCTGCTTATCGCCGACGGGAAGACGAACAAGGACATCGCCGAAGAGCTTCACATCAGCATCAAGACGGTGAAGACGCATGTGTCCAATCTGCTTATGAAATGCGAGGTGCAGGATCGGACGCAGCTTGCCGTCCATGCACACCGCAAAGGTTGGGTTAAAAGCAACTGACCTCGTCCACAATAAGATCGTAAAACAGGTCCATGGGCCTGTTTTTTGCGTATCCGGCCAGCGCTCCCGCTTCGGGCCTGCAGCGGGTTGCCTCCGAAGGATTATCTTTTTATTGGGTTTTATAATCTTTTTAAGCTGAGCTTAAGGTTGATGGTACAATATATAAATATATTATTCACACCATTGAACGCTTGTTGATACGAGTGAACATCAGCTTACTTGGGAGGTAACAATTATGGACGAACAACGCCGCGAATTATTTTTTGCATCCGACTCCGATTCGGATTCTTATACAACAGCATCGGATGAGACTCGAAGTGCGCAAGACGGCCCGCAGGCGGGCGATGCCAAGGCGCATAAGCCGGAGGATGGCGGCGCTTATTATTTCGCTTACGGCCCTTATCAGTCCGGCAAACATTCCGAGGGCAGCACAACAACGGAGACATCCGGAAAGGTGAGTGAAGTAGAGGTTACGCCCCCTGCTCCCATCAAGCCGACGCCATTCTCCAGAGCGACCGGTCAAGGAGCCGGCAACGGCTTCCGATCCGAAGGCGGCGGAGGTGGCATGCCTCCCCAGCCGCAGCAGGGCAATTGGCAGTTCAAGGAGCCGAAGCACAAGCGGGGCACCTCTGTCCGCGCGATGTTCGCTTCCTTCCTGGCAGGGATGCTGGTCATCACCGGCTTGATGTATGCCGCAGACACCACCAATCTGTTCACGGGAAGACAGGAACAGGCGAGCGCGGCCAGAACGTCTGAGAGCGCGGTCGTGACCAACGGGACGCCGACTCCGTTCCCGAACGGCGCTAGCAGCGTGGCGGATGTGGTGAAGAAGACGAGTCCGGCGGTGGTCAAAATCGAGACGTTGGCCCGCGTGAGCACACAGAACGGCTATGGCAACAACCCTTGGATGAACGATCCGTTCTTCAGCCAGTTCTTCGGCGGCAGCGGGAATAACAGCTCAAGTCAGAGCCAGCAGTTGCAGCCGCTTGGCATCGGAACCGGCTTCATTTTCGATAAGTCGGGTTATATTTTGACGAATCAGCACGTGATCTCCGGGGCGGAAGTCATCCAGGTTACGGTGGAAGGCTATAAGAAGCCGCTCAAAGGGACGCTGCTCGGCCAGAGCGAGGTTCTGGACTTAGCGGTTATCAAGATTGACGGCGAAGGCGATTTTCCAACGGTAACTCTGGGCGATTCCGATGCGGCGGAAGTCGGGGAGCAGGTCGTCGCAATCGGCAACCCGTCCGGCTTCGACCATACGGTTACGACCGGTGTGCTCAGCGCCCGCGAGCGCTCGATCAACGTCGATGATAACGGAAGCACCCGTGAATACGAGCATTTGCTGCAGACGGACGCATCGATCAATCCCGGCAACTCGGGCGGACCGCTCTTGAACATGAAGGGCGAAGTCATCGGCATGAACGTCGCGGTAAGCAAGCAGTCGCAAGGCATCGGATTCGCAATCTCCTCGAATGTGATCAAGAAGGTTGTGGACGATCTGAAGGCGAACCGTGAAATAGCGCAGGATCCAATTCCGTTCATTGGCGCTACGCTGCAGACGATGACCAGTGACATTGCGCAGGAAATGGGCATCAAAAATGTGGATGGGTCGCTCGTGCTCAATGTAGTGTTCGGATCGCCAGCCTATGAGGCGGATTTGCGCGCCTATGATATTATTGTAGGTATGGATAGCACAAAGTACGCGACCAAAGAGGAATTGATCGAAGCGATACAGCAGAAGAAGGTTAACGATGCCGTTACGATGCAGGTAATCCGCAACGGCAAAGAGATGGAATTGAAGATTAAGCTCGGCGACCGGAACAAGTTCGACAAGCAGGGTGAGTCGCAGCAACAACAGCCATAAGCCGCATGGCTTATGATGAATTTGAGTGCTGCGGCCCGGACGTAGCGGGAGAGGAAGCATAAGACGGCCTGCGCCGTTCTTGGCTTCCTTTTCGCTATTCGGGATGCGAATGGCGGCGAGGAAGAGAAGTATCAATCTACGGGTGAAGAGAGGCTGGTAGGATGACGCGTTCAACGATTATGGTCGTGGATGACGATGAGAAAATTACATCCATGCTGAGGCGTGGCTTGGTGTTCGAAGGCTATGAGGTCCGGACGGCAGTGAATGGCAGCGAGGGCTTGCGCGAGATGATGATCCGCGAGCCCGATTTGCTGATCCTGGACGTGATGATGCCTGAGGTGGACGGCTGGGAGGTATGCCGCAGGCTGCGGGAAGTGGGCAGCAGCGTGCCGGTGCTGATGCTGACCGCGAAGGATGAGGTGCAGGACCGGGTACACGGGCTCGATATCGGAGCGGACGATTATCTCGTTAAGCCGTTCGCGCTGGAGGAACTTCTGGCCCGCGTGCGCGCCCTGCTGCGTCGCCGGGCCGAGGGCGAGGGCGGGACGCACCGCTTGACGTTCGAGGATGTCGTGCTTGATCTGCATACCCGCGAAGTGCTTCGCGACGGCAAGCCGATCGAGCTGACGGCGAAGGAGTTCGAGCTGCTCCATCTGTTCATGCAGAATCCGAAGCGGGTGCTGCCGCGCGACGTCATTATGGAGAAAATATGGGGCTATGACTACAGCGGAGAATCGAATGTGCTTGAGGTGTATATCGCCATGCTGCGCCAGAAGACGGAAGAACATGGAGGAAAGCGTATCATCCAGACGATTCGGGGAACGGGCTACGTCTTGAGAGGGGATCATTAATGTCAATTCGGCTGCGGCTTACGGTATGGTATTCCGTTCTGCTCTCGTTTACATTGCTATTATTCGGAATCACCATCTACACCTTTGTCGAGTACTACACATATACGGACATTAAGTCTCGGATTGAGAATCAGGTCAAACAGTTGAAGGTGCGGCCGATCATCGATCTGCAGAACGGCTTCGACTTCGATGTCCCTAGATCCGATGTCCAGCGGCTGGAAGATGCCGAGCTATACATTCAGATTATCAACTTCCGCAACCAAACGCAGCGCATGTCGCCGAACCTGTCGAAGCTCGGTTCGGAGCTCGGTCTCAATATACCGATGCCGCAGAAGGCGTCGCAGATCCAAGAAGGCTACCGCAAAGTCGAAGTTAACGGCCGTGAATTTCTCGTCTATGAAAGTGCGATCATGCTGGGCGACCAGGTTGAGGACACCTTCGGTGCCTTCCAGGTATTCGCCTTCACCGGGCGTGAAGCCTTATTCACCAAAGGGCTGCGCAGCATCCTTTTCATTGCGTCGATGGTCACGATCGTGCTTGCATTCTCGCTCGGCCTGTTCCTAGCTCAGAAATCGCTGCGGCCGATCGAGAATATCATCCGGGCCACGGACCGGATTCAGAAGGGGGCCGACCTTAGTGTTCGTATCCCGCGCGAAGGTCCGCCAGACGACGAGATCGGGCAGATCACCGACCGGATCAACAGCATGCTGGGCCGGATGGAGACGTTCTATAACGAGTTGGACGAGGCCTATCGGGCTCAGCGCCGGTTCGTATCCGATGCGTCCCATGAGCTGCGGACGCCGCTGACGACGATTCGCGGCAATGTCGATCTGCTTCAGAAAATGTGGATGCAGCAGCAGGATCCGAATCAGATGAGCCAGAGCGAGCGGGAACTGATGTCGCTGGAAGCGTTGCGCGATATCGCGGGCGAGTCACAGCGCATGAGCCATCTCGTCAATGATTTGCTGTCGCTCGCTCGCGCTGATGCCGGCTATGCGATGAGCAAGGTGCTCGTCGAGCTGAAGCCGATGGTCGAGGAGGTCGTGCGCCGGGCACAGTTCCTGCCGCGCAAGGCCGAATGGGAACTAGGCAATATCGAGGTGCTCGAGGATTTGTACGTGTACGGCAACAAAGATTATTTACAGCAGATGCTGTTTATTTTCATTGAGAATGCGTTCAAATATACCTCGGAAGGCAAGGTCCGGCTTACGGCTGCGCGGCAGGAAAACCAGATTGGACTGAAGGTGGACGATACGGGGATCGGCATGAACGAGAAGGAAGTACCGTACATCTTCGAACGCTTTTATCGAGCCGACGTGTCGCGCGGCGTCACATCGGGTACCGGACTGGGGCTGGCGATTGCCAAATGGATTATTGATGAGCACCGGGGTTCGGTTGAGGTCGTCACGAAGCCGGGCGAAGGAACGTCGTTCATCGTGTGGCTGCCGCTGGCTACGGTCGACGGAAGCGAAGATTATCCGGTATAATAGAGGAGCGGATGTCAAGCGCAGTGATAATGAGGAGGCAGGTGTACCGATGGAAGTTAGGAAAATTACACCGCGCGGCTATTGCTATGGCGTCGTGGATGCGATGGTGCTGGCACAACAGACGGCGCGCAATTTGGATTTGCCCCGTCCGATATATATATTAGGGATGATCGTTCATAACCGTCACGTAACGGATGCCTTCGAGGGCGAAGGCATCGTTACGCTCGATGGGGCGAACCGCTTGGATATTCTGGATCAGATCGATTCCGGGACGGTAATATTTACGGCACACGGCGTATCCCCAGAAGTGCGGAAGAAGGCGCGGGAGAAGGGGCTGACCACCGTGGATGCGACATGTCCCGATGTCACGCGGACGCATGATCTGCTTCGGGAAAAGACGGCTGAGGGCTATGAGATTATTTATATCGGCAAAAAAGGGCATCCTGAACCGGAAGGAGCCATCGGCGTGGCTCCAGACAAGGTGCATCTGATCGAGACGGAAGCCGAGATCGCCGATTTGAAGGTAGGCACGGATCGTCTGGTTATTACGAATCAGACGACGATGAGCCAGTGGGATATCAAGCATATTATGAATCGGCTCATCGCCCGATTCCCGACGGCGGAGATTCATAACGAGATCTGTATGGCGACGCAGGAGAGACAGGCGGCGGTAGCCGAGCAGGCCAAAGGTTGCGACCTCGTCATCGTCGTGGGTGATCCGAGGAGTAACAACTCGAATCGGCTGGCTCAGGTGGCGGAGGAGATTGCCGACGTGCGAGCCTTCCGCATCTCCGATCTGTCGGAATTGAAGCGGGAATGGCTCGATGGGGTCCGGATCGTCGGCGTGACCTCCGGCGCTTCAACGCCGACGCCGATTACGAAGGAAGTCGTCGCTTATTTGGAGCAGTATGACGAGAACAATCCGGAGACATGGGAATTGAAGCGGACCGTGAACATGAAGAAGCTGCTTCCGGTCATCCGCGAGAAGTCGAAGTCATAACAAGGGCCGCCATTCATCGAGCGGGGACGCTGTCGTCAATGAGCGGGTAGCCGCCAATCTGCTGCGCGAACTGGAGCAGCTCGCCCCGCTGTGCGGTAAGACCTTCAATATGAAGAAAATGGAGTCGGTCCATTTCGCGACATGGGTCAAGTAGACATATTGCAGAAGTACAGTCTCTTTCTATGAGGAAAGAGGCTTTTTTTTGCTTTAGCGGCATATGCCTATGTGAGCTCGTTAGGTAGCATGCGACGACATGCGCTTTGTCGCCTCAGGGGGGCACAAGAATAAATCAAGTGTATAGGCAAAAGCGGATTTTCTATCGTTCCCCATCATTTAGTGTAATAAAAACTAACATAATATATAAAAATACCTCACATATATATTGACGAGATTTCTCTGCAGCGCTTATAATGACAACAACTTCATATTGAAAGTGGAACAATGAATGCGTGATGAACGTGTATTGTTCGGAAATGGGAGGAATCATCATGTCGACAAATCCAGCTTTGATAGTTATTCAGGAGAAAAAAATTCAATATGTAGATTTTCGCTTTGTTGATTTGGTCGGTCGGGCACATCATATTACTCTTCCCGCTTCAGAGGTGGATAAGAGCACGTTCACGAACGGAGTTGCATTCGACGGTTCCTCCATCAAAGGGTTCCGCGGAATTGAAGAATCTGACATGGTGATGATGCCGGATGCGAACTCCTGCTACGTCGATCCGTTCACGGCGCATCCGACGCTCATTGTCATGTGCGATATTTTTACACCGGATGGCGAACGCTATCATCGCGATCCGCGCAGCATCGCCCAGAAGGCGGAAGCGTATTTGCAAACGTCCAGGGTCGGTACGGCTGCATTCTTCGCTCCGGAGTCAGAGTTCTTTGTCTTCGATGAGGTGCGTTACGAGAATACGGTGAACCGCTCCTCCTTCTATGTCGACGCGGTAGAGGCGTCCTGGAATACGAATCGCGAGGAGGCCGGCGGCAACTTGGGGGGCAAAATTCCGCCAAAGGGTGGATACGTGCCGGTCGCGCCAGTCGATACGCAGCAAGACATCCGCAGCGAGATGTGCCGCCTGCTTCAGGATTGCGGCATTCGCGTCGAACGCCACCACCATGAGGTGGCGACGGCGGGGCAAGGGGAGATTAACTTCCGCTTCGATACGTTGACGGCCACGGCCGACAATCTGATGAAATATAAATATATCGTCCATAATACGGCACGGCAGTTCGGCAAGGCGGCCACCTTCATGCCGAAGCCGCTGTTCGGGGATAACGGTAGCGGGATGCATGTGCATCAATCGATATTCAACGGCGATACGCCGCTGTTCTATAAGAAGGGCGGGTACGCTAATCTAAGCGAGATGGCGCTTCATTATATCGGCGGGATTCTGCATCACGCGCCTGCGCTTATCGCCTTGACGAACCCGAGCACGAACTCGTTCAAGCGGCTCGTCCCTGGCTACGAAGCTCCGGTCAATCTGGTCTTCTCCAAAGGCAACCGTTCCGCCGCGATTCGCATCCCGGTGGCCGCCGTCACGCCGAAGGGCTGCCGCATCGAGTTCCGCACGCCGGATTCGACAGCAAATCCATACCTGGCGTTTGCGGCAATGCTGATGGCAGGGATGGACGGAATCAAGCGCAAGATCGATCCGACCGTTGCCGGCTTCGGTCCGTATGACTGCAATCTATATGAGCTGTCTGAGGCGGAGAAGCTTGACATTCGCCGCGTTCCGGTTACGATGGAAGAGGCGCTCGACGCATTGGTGGCGGACCATGAATTTTTGCTCGAAGGCGGCGTATTCACCCGCGAGTTCATCGACAATTATGTCAGCATCAAGCGGGAGGAAGCCCAATCCGTTGCGATCCGCATTCATCCGCAGGAATACAGCCTTTATTTCGACTGCTAATCAAATAGATGTTTGGTTCCTCCGCATCCAGGTTAGATGGGGGGGATTTTTTTATTTACGTGACAATGATCAATGGTTCTATGTCGATCTAGCAGAGCGGACAGCGATCGATCACGTTGTCATTCGCTGCAGACGCCAACCGAGGATGCTCGAGATGCGTAGACTTTTTTGCGTTATCTCCTTGAAGTGAACATCAATTGCTGCTATGATTATCGACAAAATATTGGAAATACAAAAACACGAAGGTGGGGGAAATGGATGGAACAACATCAACGTGCGTACAATTTCAATGCCGGTCCAGCAGCTTTGCCATTGGAAGTAATGGAGCGAGCCCAGTCCGAATTCATTGATTTTCAGGGCCATGGCATGTCCATTATGGAAATGTCGCACCGCGGCGCCGTCTACGAACAGGTTCACAATGAAGCGAAGCAATTATTGAAGGAACTGCTTCATATTCCGGAAGGTTACGACGTGTTGTTCTTGCAGGGAGGAGCGAGCTTGCAATTCGCTATGGTGCCGATGAACTTGCTCGCCGAGGGCAAGGTGGGCGCATACGTTCATACCGGCAGCTGGGCCGGCAAGGCGATCAAGGAAGCTGAGCTTATCGGCGATACCCGGGTCATCACCTCGACCGAATCCGATCGCTTTATGCGGATGCCGGCACCGGAGGAGATCGTCGTTCCGGCGAATGCCGCCTATGTTCACCTGACTACCAATGAGACGATCGAGGGAACGCAATTCGCCGCTTACCCGGATACAGGCACGGTGCCTCTTATCGCTGATATGTCGAGCGACATTTTGTGCCGTCCGATCGACGTGTCGACGTTCGGAATGATATACGCGGGTGCGCAGAAAAATCTCGGGCCGTCCGGCGTTACGGTTGTCATCGCGAAGGAAGAACTGCTAGCGAATAGCCCCGCGACGATTCCGACTATGCTTCGTTATAGCATTCATCATGAAAATAATTCCTTACATAATACGCCTTCCTCTTTCTCCATCTATATGGTGAACCTGGTGCTGCAATGGCTCAAGCAACGCGGCGGATTGCAGCAGGTCGAGCGGGACAATCAGGCGAAGGCGGAGCTGCTGTACGACATCATCGACAACAGCGGCGATTTCTACTGCGGCTGTGCGGCGCGTGACAGCCGTTCAATGATGAACGTCACCTTCCGGATCGCGGATGAGGGGCTGAAGAAGTGGTTCATCAAGGAAGCCGAGGAAGCGGGCTTCGTCGGTCTGAAGGGACACCGCAGCGTCGGTGGCTTGCGCGCCTCGATCTATAATGCGGTCCCTTATGCGAGCTGCGAGGCGTTGGCGCAGTTCATGAAGCAATTCCAACAGAAGAACGGCTAAAACAAGAATTGATGACGCCCCGCGAGGCTTTTTCGCGGGGCGTTGTATTTACAGGCAAGCGGGCGTTAGTACAAAGATTTCCCCCGTCCCTCCAGATCGTTCTCGGCGACACCCCATTCAGCGAAACGGAGCAAGCTCTACCGCTAACCGGTCAAACGTAAACGAATGTTACATCGCGATTTTTGGCATGATGTTGTATAATGAATTCAGAATGTGAGGTGAACAGAATGGCACTGCATATCGTGCTTGTGGAACCGGAGATTCCAGCCAATACTGGCAACATCGCCCGCACCTGTGCCGCGACAGGAACCCACCTGCATCTTGTGCGGCCGCTGGGCTTCCGTACGGATGACGCGACATTGAGGCGCGCTGGTCTGGATTATTGGTACGCTGTCCATATCCAATATCATGATTCGTTCCAAGAGGTACTGGATCAATACGCGGATTCGCGTTTTTTTTATGCCACGACCAAGGCGGACAAATGCTACAGTGATTTCTCGTTCCAGAACGGTGACTTCCTCATCTTCGGCAAAGAGACAAAAGGGCTGCCTCCCGAGTTGATCGAAGAGAACCGTGAAACGTGCATGCGCATGCCGATGACTGACAAGGTCCGCTCGCTTAATTTGTCGAATTCGGCCGCGATCATTGTCTATGAAGCGCTGCGCCAGCTCGATTTTCCCGGCCTGATCAAATAGGCGGCAATGGAGAATTTGAAGGAGATATGCCAAGATATGCTCAGGTTGATGCGCGCCTGCATTGCCCGCCAGTAGCGGCATGCGGCATACTTTTCTACAGGGACATATAGACATTAGAAGAACAGAATAGATAAAAACGAAATTGATTGACATTTTTCAGCAGGAATTTCGTCTATCGTATCGAAGTAATAGAAGCAGAGTTTTCTAAGGGTAAATCATAAGGAAGTATGTACAAGAGGGGTGGAATAGATGAAACCTGCCGGAGTAGTCCGTAAAGTCGATCAACTGGGACGTATTGTGCTGCCCAAATCATTGAGAAAACGTTACCAGATGAACGAGGGGGATCCTGTCGAAATTTTGGTGCAAGGCGACCATATTATTTTGGAGCGGTACCGTCCGAAGTGCGTATTCTGCGGGTCCATGGATGGAGTCGTTGAATTCAAGGAACGATACATATGTTCTCTATGCATGAATGAGATGGCGCATCTCACTCGCTAGCCAGGCCAAGAAGCATCGCAAGATGCTTCTTTTTTTTGCGCAAATTGCGCCATACACGAGAAAAAGCTCCCCTGCGTCCGGGAAGCTTTTTCGCCTTTATAAGCCATTGGTCTTATCGTCGTTATAACCTGCTGTTAACATAGCTGTCAAGAACATGGCCATCACGAGCACGATAATCCAGAACGTCGTCGTCATGGTACGCCCACCTCCATTGATCTAGCCTCATTATAACCAAGACATGCTAAAAAAGAAATGATAAACGCGAAAAATCGCACGGTGTGACAAACGCATTCTGTGGTAATGCATGTTTATTTGAAAAACAAAAAGTGAGTTGGCACCGCTCGAAGCTCTCCGTCCGACGGGTTGTTGACCACCCGGTCGTTGAAGATGAGCGACGAGGAGCCGCCGCCATCAAGATTGTAGGCATTGATGACGCCAAGGTTCGATAGCTTCGCCTGCAGCTCCTCCAGCTTGGCGCCGGAGCTTCCATTCACAGCATACCCATCCGTGACGAGAATTAATAATTGATCGTCCTTATAATTGCCGATAACGGTGCGCGGAGCCCGGGAAGATTGCCATTTCTGCGGTATTGCCAGCTTACGACCGTTCTTAAGCAACGCCGGCACGAAGGTGGCCCCGTGCTGAGGCTTCAATGTATCTAATTGCTCCTTGTCTGAAAATTCGCCGCCAATCAGCTTCCCGCTGACATCGATTCCGACGAACGCCAAGTCTTTGTGGGTCGGTTCGAACGAATTGACATATTCGCCGTTCATGACAGTCGTGCCGAGCGGATACCGGTTGCCCTTTCCGTCCGCGAACCCGCCGGCATTGATTCCGGCGACGGCGCTGTAGCGCTTGACGGCCTGCAAGGTCGTCTCGGCCCCACCGTACTTGTCCTTGCCCAGTGTCAGGCGCATGGCCGACGGATCCTTCAGCTTCACCTTCATGGCATAGCCCTGGTAGGTCGGCTGGTTAATCCGGTACAATTCGGCACACAGCTTGTCACTGTCGATCCGTTCCTGCACGGTGCCAAGCTTGGCCGAGATGCGCTGGTCATAGATTTGCTCCGGACGCTTCGCCTGCGCGCTGGCTGTGCTAACGATGTCATTCATCGATTGGGTGGTCTGCCGGTACACCACCGACGTCTTCTTTATGGACTCTACCGTGAAGGAGGCCGTATGCTGCGCTTCATCCAAGCTTATGTACAGCTTCTCGTTCTTGTCCACCCAGCCCGCCGGTTCGGAGGGCTGGGACCAACCCAGTTCTGCGGTGACGTGCAGCGTGGAAGCCATCATCCAGATCATCATCCCTATGAACGGGGCGGTAACCAGCATGAACAGCCGGTTCATTTGTTTCACTTGTACATTCATCGTATCGCCTCACTGCTATTTCAAGAGATCCATTTTTTTTCTCAATTCATCCAACTGCTTCTTCACTTCATTCAATTGGGTGTACAGCTTGTTGCTGTTGTCGGTCTTATCCGACGCATTGTCCTTCGTAAAGGTGAGAAGCTGGTTGAACATGTCCACCTTGCTCTGCATCTGGTCCAGCTTTTTGTTCATGTCGGCCAACTGCTGCTCGTAGGACTGCTGTACCATTTTCAACTGGGCTTCCGTCTGCTTCTGCAAATCTTGCAGCATTGACTTTTTCATATGATTACTATAGAAGTAGGTCGCAGTCACGCCAATCCCGATCATGACGACCCAGAAGAGAAGGAACCATTTGGCATTCGAACCGCTAGTCTTCGTTCGAGCGCGACGGGTAGTCTCGGGAGTGGAATTCGTGGATGGCTGCATAGTCTAATCACCTCGAATGAAGTCGTATCTCGTCAAAACATATACTATTTTAGCATGTATTCTATCACTCTGGGATAGAATTTTGCAAAAAACATACAAAATAGAAATAGATATAACAAAAAATGATAGATTTCCTCTTAGACAGCACTTCGTGCAATGCCTATCCCATTGCATAATGTTAATATTGAGTGTATCATTTTTGAAAAACGAGAAAGGGCGATAGCCGATGCAATACTCATTCTCAACCCGCGTGTCATCCGTTGAAAATCCGGCTTTACGCGATATATTAAAATTAACGCAAGGAAAATCGATCATCTCGTTCGCAGGAGGCCTGCCGGCCGAAGAATACTTCCCGATGGAAACGATTCGTTATGCAGCGGATCGCATCCTGAAGCACAGCCCGCAAGCGCTTCAATACGGCTTGACGGAAGGAACGACCGTGCTGCGGGAGCGTCTGGGCGAGCGTCTCGGATCGCACCGGAACATTCCCGCCGCTATCGACGAGTTTCTCATCACGAACGGATCGCAGCAGGCGCTCGATCTGTTCGCGCGGACGATGCTGGATCCGGGGGATACGGTCCTGGTGGAAAGTCCGACTTATTTGGCCTGCCTGCAAGTGCTGCGCATGCAGCAAGCCAATGTCGTTCCGGTGGACAGTGACGACCACGGCATGATTCCCGAGGATGTGGCGGAGAAGCTGAAGCACCATAGGCCCAAGTTCGTCTATGTCGTACCGACGTTCGGCAATCCGACCGGCCGGGTATGGAGTGTCGAGCGGAGACAAGCGCTGCTGGATCTGTGCCGGGAGCATGGAACGGTCATCCTGGAGGATGACCCGTATGGGGAATTGCGGTTCACTTCGGCTCGCGTACCCAATATCGCTGCGCTGGAGGGCAAGGCGGATCACCGCCTCGTCGCTTATACGAGCACGTTCAGCAAGACGATCGCGCCTGGGTTAAGAACCGGCTGGATTGTCGCTGATCGCCAGATTATCCGCATGATGGCGCGTGCGAAGCAATCAGCGGATCTGCATACCAGTGTACTGGATCAGCTGATTTTGAGCGAGATGCTGCTGCCGGAAGTGTTCAAGCTTGATGATCATATCCGTAAATTGTCTTCCATTTACAAGGAGAGAATGGAGACGATGGAAGCAGAACTGTCCCGGAGCATTTGGAGCGATTCCGTCTGGAACAAGCCGCAAGGCGGCATGTTCTTCTGGGTGGAACTGCCGGAGGGACTGGATTCCCAGATGCTGTTGGCTTGCGCCGTCGGCAAGGGCGTTGCCTTCGTGCCGGGAATGTCATTCTATGCCGGAGAGCCGAAGCGCAACACGATGCGGCTGAACTACTCGTTTGCGGAGCCGGACGTTATCCGCACGGGCATGGAGCGGCTGAGCGAAGCCGTATCCGAATTCCTCGGGCGCTATGTCGGGGTGTAGGGTTGTAGCCTGCAGCCGGGTGACTGCTTATCTATCACCCGCCGTCAGCAGGCTGGTGATCGTGATATCCCCCGTCCCGGTCCCGGGCTTGGGCCATTCGCGCACGATATGGGCGTAGCGCTCCAGCGCTTCACGCCCTTCCCCGGTTAGCGCGTAGATGCCCCGGCTGATGCGCTCGAACCAGCCGTAATAATTGCGCTGCAGGATAGCGGCCACATCGCCGACGCCGCTTCCGTCCCGAACGGCGGCCGCTCGGAGCGGGCCATCAGCCAGGCAATGCGCTGCGCGCAACGCCTTCTCCCGATAAGCCGTCACGAGCGGCTGCTTCGTCGTGCCTCCCACATTGTAATCCCCGCTGCGGGAGCTGAATTCGCGCACGAGTTGGGCTGATCTTGTCTTCACGGGCCGCGTCTCCATGTAACTGGCTTCCGTACCCGCCGGCGAGCAGATGATCTCGACGAACGGCGCTTTGCGCTTGTAGAACGTCACGAGCAGAAAGCCAATGCCGAGCTTACCGCACAGCTGGCGCAGGGTAGAGACGGAGTGTCCTTTGCCTCCCTTTTTTTTCTCGACTGCGACGTATACCTGCGGCGATAGCTTCTGCCGTTCGAGTGCCTGCAGGACAAGCGTCAGATTGAAGGAAGGCTTCATTTCTACAATAATCGGCGGTTCTTGCTGCCCTTCCTCCCCCTCAGGACGCATCGCGACCAGATCGCAATGGCGTACCTCGCCGCGCACAATATAGCCCCTTGCTTCAAAGAATGATTTTAACGGAGCGTACAGCTCCGATTCCTTCCGTGCCGCCGTTCTGGCCGGCTTTGCTTCATGACGGCCTAAAGCGTTCATGCTCGCAACTCCTCTCATCCATCCGAACATGGGTTGACCCTCACTTCCCGGTCGGATCCCGCGCCACAGGCATTCGCGGATCGTTGATAATACGAGTATAACATGAGTGGAGCGGGCTTGCTTTTCCCAAAGTTGGTCTGCAAATTATCGTGCTAATCATTCGTCCGGGCCGCATAAGTATGTATTACACTTTGTTCACGCATCCGCTCCAGCAGGGATGAGAAAGCCCAAGAGACACGGCCAGTCTATAAGAAGCATGAGCAATCGTTGATACATGTGCATACCGTATACGTAGCGAAGCGGCGATAAAGGGCTGTGTTGCAAATCGGGAGCAATGGAGGTAAAGAGTATGGATATTTTCAAGCGGATTTCGGAGCACCGCGCCGAGAGCGAACGATTGGCCTGGACCGGTACCTTTAAAGAATATGTGGAATTGCTGCGTCGAGACCCGACACCTGCGATGACGGCTCATGCACGCTTGTATGAGATGATTGCGTCGCACGGCGTGGAGGAGGTTGGCGGGCATAAGCGATATGCCTTCTTCGAGAAGGAAATCTTCGGTCTCGACTGTGCCGTGCACAAGCTGGTCGAGGAATATTTCCATTCGGCAGCCAAGCGTCTTGATGTGCGCAAGCGCATCCTGCTGCTGATGGGGCCGGTGAGCGGCGGTAAATCTACGTTGGTTACGATGCTGAAGCGGGGCCTGGAGCACTTTTCGCGCACGGAGAAGGGAGCCGTCTTTGTGATCAAGGGCTGTCCGATGCACGAGGAACCTCTGCACCTGATACCGCATGAGCTGAGATCCGAAGTGGAGCGCGAGCTGAGCGTCCGCATTGAGGGCAATCTGTGTCCTGCGTGCCAGATGCGGCTCCGCACCGAATACGGGAATGACATCGAACGAGTTCCGGTCGAACGCGTGCTGATCTCGGAGGAAAATCGCATCGGCATCGGGTCCTTCAGTCCGTCCGATCCGAAGTCCCAGGATATCGCGGATCTGACCGGAAGCATCGACTTCTCGACAATTACCGAGTACGGGTCGGAGTCCGACCCACGGGCATATCGCTTCGACGGGGAGTTGAACAAGGCGAACCGCGGCTTGATGGAGTTTCAGGAGATGCTCAAATGCGATGAGAAATTCCTCTGGAATCTATTGTCGCTTACCCAAGAGGGTAATTTCAAGGCGGGACGATTCGCGTTAATCAGCGCGGATGAGCTGATCGTTGCCCACACGAACGAATCCGAATACAAGGCCTTCATTGCCAACAAAAAAAATGAAGCGCTTCAATCCAGGATGATCGTGATGCCGATACCGTACAATCTCAAAGTGTCCGAGGAAGTAAAAATATATGCGAAGCTGATTAACCAGAGCGACATGAAGCATGTTCATATCGCGCCGCATGCGCTGCGGGCCGCTGCTATTTTCTCCATTCTCACCCGGCTCAAGGAGTCGAAGAAGCAGGGCATGGATCTAGTCAAAAAGATGCGAATGTACGATGGTGAAGAGGTTGAGGGCTATAAAGAAAATGATCTGAAGGAAATGCAGAGCGAATTTTCCGAGGAAGGGATGTCGGGGGTTGACCCGCGTTACGTCATAAACCGGATATCGAGCGCCTTGATCAAACAAGATCTTCAGTGCATAAATGCGTTGGATGTGCTGCGTGCGTTGAAGGACGGTCTGGATCAGCATGCTTCGATTACGAAGGAGGAGCGGGAGCGGTACCTCAATTACATCTCGGTGGCGCGGAAGGAATACGACAATCTGGCGAAGAAGGAAGTGCAGAAAGCGTTTGTCTATTCCTTCGAAGAGTCGGCGAAGACGCTGTTCGAGAATTATCTTGATAATATCGAGGCCTTCTGCAATTGGAAAAAAATCCATGATCCGCTGACGGACGAAGAGATGGATCCGGATGAGCGGTTAATGCGCTCGATCGAGGAGCAAATCGGCGTCTCGGAAAATGCGAAGAAGGCGTTTCGCGAGGAGATTCTGATCCGCTTGTCCTCGTATTCTCGCAAAGGACGCAAGTTCGATTACAACAGCTATGAACGGCTGCGGGAAGCGGTGGAGAAGAAGTTGTTCTCCGATTTGAAGGATATCGTGAAAATTACGACCTCGACGAAGACGCCGGATGAGAACCAATTGAAGCGCATCAATGAGGTGTCTGCCCGGTTGATGAATGAGCACGGCTATTGCCCGGTTTGCGCGAACGAACTGCTGCGTTATGTGGGGAGCCTGCTGAACCGCTAAGCAGTCGGAAGTGAATAAGGGAATAACGGGAAACCTGCGAGCGAAGGGCTTGCAGGTTTTTTACCGATGATCATTATGTGCGCGAAAGCCTGTGTGTCCCGTACGGCAACGGCCGCGGACACACCCGATGGGACGTATGGGTGGAGATTCGTCCGGATAACGCCGCCGACACATCCATGCCCGAGGGGGGCATACCCGATCGGACATGCGCCAATGGAAGGGATGAACAATAATCTCACAGCATCTATGATGGACTTTATATCTGCGGTAGAAGACACTGGCTGTGGCGGCCGGTGCCTTCACTTATTATTATGCTTCGGGCGTTGCCCGAGGAAGAACGCTGCGGTAAATCCGGCTGCCAGCGTAACGATGCTGATGATGAGCGTCATCGTAGACCCGTTCAATCCGGGGTATACGACGACGAGCGAGCCGACGACCATCCCGATGACTAGCGCATGCATCACGATCGGAAAGCGTGTGAGCAGTATGCGGATGAACTTGCTGCTGACGATAAAGCCGACGATTACGCCGCTGCCGATGATGGCGATCAACGGAAAATCGAGGGTGGAGAGCGCGTGGATCGCCGTCGGATAGGCACCGAGCAGCAGCAGCACGAAGGAGCCGCTAATTCCCGGCAGGATCATGGCCATGCTTCCGAGCCACCCCGCCAGAAATAAGAACACGCCGGAAGAGGCGGTCAATTCAATTATCGGAGCCTGTCCCTCGGGACGGACGTAAGCGGTCGCCGCTATGGCTGCCCCTGCGACAATGGCCAATATGTAATGAACGGCCTTAAAGGATCGGGAGGCGTCCGCTTCTTTCCACAGAATAGGAAGAATGCCGACTATTAAACCCAAAAAGAAAAAGAATGTTGGCTGGGGATGCTCTGCCAGCAGCCACTTCATCAAGCGGCTGAGCAGTAGCAGCGAGGTGCCGATCCCAATTCCCAGCGGAATGAGAAAGCCTAAGTGATTTTTCCATTCCTGGCTGAAGAACCCGCTGATGGCGGCGATCATCCGTTCGTACATCCCCAGGATAATAGCGATGGTTCCGCCGCTTACGCCAGGAATGAGATCGCTGGCGCCAATGAGAATTCCGCGAAAGATATTTTTCCATTCGAACATTGATAAGCTCCTTTACATGTCGACAGCAATAGTTATTCTTCGCAAAACATTTGGTTGTGTACGCTTTGTGTACAATAAGATGCTTGCTGATAGAATTGATTCTTATAAGGAATCTCAAGAAAAAATTGATAAATCTATCAAATATCCTACCCCAGCTCAATACAAGGCTGAATTTCTGTTCCTAAAGGAAGTAGACAGCCTTGAACTCTTGTGAAAATCAAACAACATAGACAATTTGATGGTCTAATCAAGTCTGTAACTATTTCTAAAACACCATCTAACAAATATTTTGCTTCTGTATTGGTCGAAGAGAATGAACAATTATTCCCTAAACTTGATACAGCAGTAGGTATTAATGTTGGTATAAAAGACTTTGCAATATTGTCCAATGAAAGGTCGTGATTTGATAATCGCACCAAAAAACTACGCAAGTAGTCAGTTGTGTTCTGAATGTGGTCACAAGAATCCCGATGTAAAAAACCTAAATCTACGTGAATGGACTTGTCCAGAGTGCAATAGCCATCACGATAGGGATGTAAATGCAAGTGGAAATTTGCTAAAACTAGCCATGTAATTGGTATTATTTTTAGCCGTAGGAACTACGGTTATAGCTTGGTAAATTTAGGAGGATAACAAAAGCTCCTACTACCCAGAAGCTCCCACTTCAAAATTCGTAAGAATTTATGTGGTGAGTAGTTCACAAAGGGAAATGCATAAACCTCCTGCCTGTCTATCCATAATAATGGCGAGTGCTGAGCGCAGGTTCGGCCCATTTCATATCCTATAAGGAGGCTAAGGCATGACTTTTCAACCATTACGACCTCAAAGTCAGGCGCCGTTATCCGGAACCGGTCAGCCCGGGGGCATCGTGGCAAGCACGTACAGCGGGAACAGTTCTGGCCCGTCGGGCAGCACAGCGAATCAAGGAGCGTACAACAGCTTCAGCGGTCAAGGAAGCCATGCGCCAACGAGCGGCTACGGCATGGCCAGCGGTCAGCCCGGGGGCATCGTGGCAAGCACGTACAGCGGGAACAGTTCTGGCCCGTCGGGCAGCACAGCGAATCAAGGAGCGTACAGCAGCTTCAGCGGTCAAGGAAGCTATGCGCCAACGAGCGGCTATGGCATGACCGTCGGTCAGCCCGAGGGCATCGTGGCAAGCACATACAGCGGGAACAGTTCTGGCCCGTCGGGCAGCACAGCAAATCAAGGAGCGTACAGCAGCTTCAGCGGTCAAGGAAGCTATGCGCCAACGAGCGGCTACGGCATGGCCGGCGGTATTGTAAGCGGGCTTCAATCCAACTATGGAACTTACCAACCAGGTGGCTTACATAGCTATGGAGCCCCATCATTTGCAAGCCAATCGTTTCATCCAAGCGGTCAAGTGCAGAGCATTACGGCGCAAACGCATGGCGTGCAGCAAAACGTAGTTCCAGGCCACTTCCATCCAAGCGGTCAAGTGCAAAGCATTACGGCGCAAACGCACAGCGCGCAGCAAGACGTAGTTCCAGGCCACTTCCATCCAAGCGGTCAAGTGCAGAGCATTACGGCGCAAACGCATGGCGCGCAGCAAAACGTAGTTCCAGGCCACTTCCATCCAAGCGGTCAAGTGCAAAGCATCACTTCGTCGCTGTCTTCCAGCACGGAGGATCATGTGCGAAGTGTCCAATCCAGCAACCCATTGTTGTAATGACGCGGCGGCTCTATAGGGCCGCCTTTATCAAATTAATCATAAAAAATATAGCTTGACATTCGTAAGTAACATTCGTTATTATACTTACATAAAGTAAGTTTATGTTATTAATTAAGCTGTAATATTGAGTTAACATCAACGACTCGATATTGATAGTAAAATTGACACAGGGGTGAAAGATAAGATGAGAAAAGTATTGGTTGTTAATTCTAATCCGAAGCCGACGGAAATGTCCTATGGACTCCGTCTGGGCGAGCATTATTTGGCTGCGCTGCAGGCGAAGGGAGACGTTGCTATCGAACACGTTAACCTGTATGAAGATACGATTCCTCTCATTGACGGCAGCGTGCTGGACAGTTGGGGCAAAGCCGCGAATGGCGAAGCGCTGACTTCGCAGCAAACGGAAGTGCTCAGCCGCATGAACGAAATTCTGGAGCAATTCATTGCAGCCGACCTGATCATATTCATTACGCCAATGTGGAACCTCAGCTACCCTGCGATGCTGAAGGCTTATCTTGATAACGTCATTATTGCAGGCCGGACGTTCAAATATACGGCAGAAGGCCCTCAAGGCCTGCTTCAAGGCAAACGTGTCGTGCATATCGAAGCGCGCGGGGGCTTCTATTCCGAAGGACCGGCTCAGGCGTTCCAGTTCACGAATTCGTATCTAAAAGCAGTTATGGCATTTATCGGAATTACGGAATATGAGAACATCGTTGTTGAAGGCATGAACGCTGTTCCGGACCGTGCCGAGGAATTGCTGGAGAACGCCAAGTGCGCAGCGGAACAAAGTGTAGAACGCTTGTACGCTTCCGTGTAACGAAGTAGAAAAGGATTCGTACCTTACCAAAGGATTCATAGAGGTGTAACGGACCGACTCTTGCAAGAGCCGGTCTTTTTTTGCTTTGAGGTCCTTGTCTGTTGTCACCAATTAGGCACCTGCACATATGATGAGGATATCGAAAGAAAGGAGGGGAGCGGACGAAGATGGCGGTTATCAAAGCAAACTCCGAAGACGCAAGACTGTTGGCGCGGCTGTTGCGGGCCGAAGCGGAAGGCGAAGGAGAACTTGGCATGCTGATGGTTGGCAATGTCGGAGTGAATCGCATTTTAGCGGACTGTCTTGATTTTGCAAATGTGCGGAATATGAGGGATATGGTCTTTCAAAGTCCGGGAGGATATGAGTCGGTTCAGAAAAGCTACTTCTATCAAAGGGCGCGTGATTCCGATATCCAGATGGCCAGACGTGTCATCAATGGGGAACGTACATGGCCCGCTACTTACGCGTTGTGGTTCTTCCGTCCGGAGGGAGGATGTCCGGCAACCTGGTACAATCAGCCGAATTCCGGGCGGTATAAGGCCCATTGCTTCTTTGCCCCGTCTGGCGACGATTGTCCGGATGTGTATCGGTAAGTCTTCATCCTGCAGTGGTTGTTAAGCGTGACCCTCGTGTGTGATACAACAAATTACAAAGCCGTAAAGGCTGATAAGGAGAGAGTGCAAGATGAGTTACAGCTATTCCACGTATGGATATTCCAACCCACCGGCGTATCAGCCGCAATCTTGGGGCGGTTCGAAATGTATGGCCCCGTACATGGGCTCCCCGACACCGACCCCGTATATGGCCACCCCGACGACGTCCGGGTATATGGTACCGCAGCAGGTGCAGGGCGCTGCCGTTCCGCCGCCGGTATCAAGCGGCAGTGCGATGACGCCGAACGGAACCGTTATCACAATGCCGCCGCAAATGTATGAGCAGTCCTACATCGAAAACATTTTCCGTCTGAACCTGGGCAAAGTCGGCACCTTCTACATGACCTACGAGAACAACTCCCAATGGAACGCGAAGGTGTTCCGCGGCGTCCTGGAGGCAGCGGGACGCGATCATATAATCATCAGCGATCCGAATACAGGGCAACGCGTCGTGATGCTGATGGTAAATTTCGATTATGCGACCTTCGATGAGCCGCTAAATTATCAATATCCGGGCGTGACGCCACGCCTGCAGGATGAGGCATAATCGTAAGTCCAGGCCGCTTCCAATGGATGCGGCTATTCCTCTGGAGGAGGCTTGTCCCTTGGGCCGTCAGGACGATAAATGGAATGCGGTGCCGTTGGGTGAATTGGCGGCAGCATTTGTTTTGGGGTGCGAAATGGGGCTATACTAAATAGAGAAAGCATCATCGCGCAGTATTTGTATGGAATCACTTTTTTACTAATGAGGAGGTTGTTAACGTGATCGTTACCTTGAATAATGGTGTGCGCATGCCACAGCTGGGCCTGGGGGTATGGCGCGTAGAAGAAGGGCGGCAAGTCACAGAATCGGTCAAGACGGCGCTGGAGACTGGGTACCGTCTCATTGATACGGCAGCGATTTACCAGAATGAAGCAGGCGTAGGCGAGGGAATGCGTGATTCCGGCGTGAAGCGCGAAGATATTTTCCTAACAACCAAAGTGTGGAATTCCGATCAAGGCTACGACGAGACGCTCCGGGCGTTCGATGCCAGTCTGCAAAAGCTGGGCACTGACTATATCGACCTGTACCTGATTCATTGGCCGGTGCCTGCGAACGATAAGTATGTCGATACATACAAAGCGTTGGAGAAATTGTATGCCGACGGCCGCGTGCGGGCGATTGGCGTATCGAATTTCCATATCCCGCATCTGGAGCAGATATTGCAGGAGTGCAGCGTGAAGCCCACCGTCAACCAGGTGGAATGCCATCCACGCCTGGCTCAGAATGAGCTGCGGGAATTTTGCACGCGCAACGAGATTTTGTTGGAGGCCTGGAGCCCGTTGATGCAGGGCGGCGATATTTTGACGAACGAGACGATCGGGGCGATTGCGGACCGGCATGGGAAGACGCCTGCGCAGACGGTGATCCGCTGGCATTTGCAGAAGGGTAATATCGTCATTCCGAAATCGGTCACGCCATCGCGCATCCGGGAAAACTTCAATGTTTTCGACTTCGAGCTCACGGAAGTAGAAATGGCGGATATCAACGAGTTAAATCAGGGTAAGCGCGTTGGCCCGAATCCGGACGAATTCAATAACGCTTGAAGATAGCTTGATCATATGCGCGGGACATACGTCCCGAGTCGAGGAGCCGTTCGGCAGATTGCGGACGGTTCTTGCTTGTGCCCGAAGAACAGCCGCACCTTCGTCATCTCCTGCTGGGCATCCCGTTCGCCTAGATCAGCGATAAACGGCGTGCAAGGAGCAGTTAGCCGAGGCTTGGGCGGAACGATCCGGTTCGTTCGGCCGTCCGATGCCAGGCGCTTCGCCCTGGTTCACTCCTTCGGCAGCTGCAGCCGGGCGAGCGCCGCGAACGGATTGTTATCCGTATCGTCTTCCGCCTCGTCCCGATAGACGACTGCGCTCTCATAGCTCGGATGCTTATGAACTTCATTCTGCTGAAGCTGAATACGATCGATCATATGAATGTAGATGAGCGCCGTATTGTATGCATCATCGAGCGCCCGGTGCTGTGTGCCAACGAACGGAACCTGCAGCGTGTCAAGCGCCGTCTTCAGTCCGACCTGCTGGTGGCTGCTCCGGTTCATGATCTTGGAGACCGGCTTCTGCAAATTGTTATGGTTGCGCAGCCAGTGAAGCGGGATGCGCTTCATCCGGCATTCCTTCAGGAATTGGGCTTTGTCGTCCGGTCCCCAGGAGCAGAGCGCGTAATCCTCGGTATCGATCCAGGCAACGAATTGATCAAGCACATCCTGCAGGACGGGCGAACCGTTGACGTCTTCCTGGCGGATGCCCGTGAAATTGACCGTATCCTGCGACAGCTTGGGGGAGAGCGTCGGCTTGACAAAGGCTTGGAACGTGTCGGCGATGGCCGCCTTGCCGTCCTGCTCTGCTACTTTTACCGCGCCGATCTCGATAATTTCCGCGAATTCCCCTTTTTTTCGCTTTACAGTCATTTCCAGATCATAGATGATGGCTAACATACGTAATCCCCTATTCTGTGTCCGAGTTACATTCGATTCTTATATTCTATCATAAGATGGAGGGAAAAACCGAAGGGTATTGCCAGGTACCTGTTTCTTCTGCCCGTCAATCTTTTGCAGCAGCGGGTACTTCAACCAGCGGCGGAAAATAAGGGTGACAATACAGGGAGAATGGTCCATAATAGAGAAATATGCGTATTCATTCTAATTAATTAAATTTTCAAATATTATGAAATGAAAAGAGGAATGAGACTTGTCAGTCAACTCTTCTATGCGCATCGTTTGTAGTGATGGGCATGTGTTAATGGGGCAGACTCGCACTTTTTTTATGATTATTCTCATCTGGGCCAGGGGGAATGAGATGTCATTCGGCATTCCGGCCGGCCGAGGAGCGGGAGAGCCACTACAGTTGACCGTGCTCCCGGATCGGTCGGTCAGCGTGCGGGAAGTCTATGGCTTCCAGGCCGTGTCCGGGGCAGAGCAGGTAACGGTGCCGTTGGGAGCATGGGAAGCGGACGGCTTCCGGCTAGTCGTGCTTAAATGCGATAAGGAAGAAGGTGGGGATTCATCGGGAATGCAACTGGCCGCTCATTGTGAGCTCTCTGTCCACACTGGCGGCCTGGTGTTGGAGCGGCAGGAAGTATATCTGAATGTTGATGACCTGCCGCAGGTTGATCAGGAATCGGATCAGCTTGCCGCAAGAAGGGAGCAATGGTTCCGGGCGCTCCCGGAATTCAACTTTATCCTGGAGCCGCTGCGCGAGGGCAACCCCGCAAGCGCCTATTGGACCATTCAGCGGCAGCTGGACGAGATCGTGCTGGAGGCGGTGCAGACGCATGACGAGCTGCGGGATCTGTATCTAGAAATGTACGAACATATTAGCCAGGTGGTAGAATCATCGCTGCATCCATAGGAAATATGCTTTAATTACAAGCGAATTTTGCGGATCTGGCCGTGGCCATAGCCTCCGGCCGGACGTGCCGCAGGTTCAGTGCACGTAAAGCGGACCAGCGCAAGAAGAAAGGGAGCTGCAGCGATGCCCTCCCTTTCGTTATCTGCTCTTGACAAGCAGCTCGACCGCTTCCTTCACGCTCTCCCCCGTATCTCCGCCCGAAGCCTGCTCCTCCAGCAGGCAGTGCTGCAAGTTATCGGCCACGATCTGGGCCAACGCCTTGTCGGCGGCGTTCCGTACCGCCGATAACTGGCTTACGACCTCCTTGCACGATTTTCCCTCATCCATCAGGCGCAGTACTCCGCGCACTTGTCCTTCAATCCGCTTCAGCCTTTTTTTCACGTCATCAGAGTAATGATTCATCCCTTTCCCTCCATTCTGCTCACACACATACGCGTATAGGTATAGTATACCCGAAATCAGAAAAAAAAAGCGTTAAAAGGTTATTGTAAATTACGGACCAGGGCGTATTCGAGCACACCTCAGGAATTTGCAGTTCCATGGGCCCGTTTACCGTACTCTTCTCCCGGTTTACAACGAAGATGTTACCGTCGTCTCTATCACTCCGGCGTTCAGGTAGGCCCGGATTCGTTTTAGAACACGCTTGTCCTGTACTTTCCGTGCTACTTTGGCCATAAGCATATCGTGATTCACGCGGTCAAAGAACTTCTCCAAATCCAAATCGACAACCCATGTAAGGCCGTTTTAGCTTTGCTTTGAAAAGTGAGCGTCGAAATTCGGGTTCATGCCATGTCGCTCCTTGGAAGTACTGGTGAATGGCCCGCATAAGCCCTCCATGCTGGTCAGTGACAATGTAATCCACACCTCGTAATCCACGCTGCTTCAGTTCTTGGAAGAACGCTCCCCAAGTCTCTTCCGATTCCGAGTCACCAAGCATATGGCCGAGCACTTTACGTGTTCCGTCGGTATGTACTCCTGTTGCAATGAAGAGCCCGCGAGAGCGCACACGACCATCTTCACGCACCTTCAAGTACATAGCAATTTACCCGCGCAAATAGTACATGACTGCCCCAAAGCGGACGCTTGCTCCAAGCGAGTACGATGGGATCAAGCTTCTTGAATGTGGCTCTCTTCATTTATTGGAAGAAACTATTTTACACAATTAGTACGGACTTAACTGCCTTACTGCCAATTTCATGCTGCGAAAGTTAAGATATCATACTAAAGCGTGTCTTCAAACTATAAACTCACCAAAAGGCATGGTAAACTTATCCTATGAGAAGACGATACGAAATACGCGATGATCAATGGGACCAAATAATAGATTTGCTACCACCAGAGCGAAAACCTCAAGGTGGACGTATTGCCAAGGACAACCGAATGATGTTGAATGCCATGCTCAGGGTCGCTAGGAGCGGAGCGCCATGGCGAGACCTCCCCGAACACTACGGCTCATGGAAAACGGTGTACACTCGTTTTCGTCGCTGGAAGAGGGCGGGAATATGGGATGAAATTCTAAAGCATGTTTCCGTATCCCCTGATATGGAAAATGTCATGATCGATGCGACCATCGTCCGCGTCCACCAAAATGGAGCGGGCGCAAAAGGGGGCAGCAATTCCAGGCCATCGGGCGCTCCAGAGGCGGAATAACGACTAAAATTCTTGCAATTATAGATAGACAGTGATTGCCGATCGAGGTTATGACATGAATAACATTTTGGAACTGATCGAGAAACAGCAAGCCACCGCTGTCATTCCGAGTCGGAAGCATCGAAAAATTCAACGAACATGTGATTGGTGGCTTTACAAGGAGCGCCATCTGGTTGAATGTTTATTTAACAAACGTAAACACTATCGCAGACTGGCCACTCGTTACGATAAGCTAAGTTGTACATTTGCAGCTTTTTTATCGTTGGCTTCTATTTTGTTATGGTTAAAGACGAAAGCGGCACAGATGGAGCATGCGATCAAGAAAGAGATTTCCGTTCGTATCGGTGAGGACGAAGTGTTCTACACCTCATTGAAGAGCGTGTTACCCCAATATTAGCGATTGGACGGCCATGACAGACTTTAAGCGGCAGTTGACAGGCGACCTTAAAATAAAGACCAACCTTTAGCAAGAGCTTCAGTTGGTCTTCATTATTCGTTCAGGATGGTGCCGTTTAAACGAAGCCATTCTTTTTTCTCCTCGTAATCAGATAGAAGCATACGAACCGTGTTCCCATATTCCTTGGAATGAATCGACGCAGGCGGAGAAGTGCCGGCTTCTTGATTCAGGAAATGCTCACTTGAACCTCCGCGACGCCTTTTGCCCGTCATAGGTGAACAGCACCAGTTTCTCCTCGACCTTCGTCTCGAGATGGACAGCTTTGCCCCATAAGGTGTAGACATACGGCAGCGTCCGTTCGAGATATCTCAGATCAAGCTCGAGCCCCTCATAGCGATGCTTCAGGAACAGCTCGCCGTTGCGGTGGTAGTCGCCGTCCTCGACGACGAGGTATGGGAAGCCACCGTTGACGCGCGAGTAGACGAGCTGATTGCGGATGTTCTCCCATGATTTATCAGTAATTTTCCATTCCGGGCCCTTTTTCTCGAAAATGTACAGATCCAGCTCTTCTGTCAGTTGTTTCGTTAAGTAATTGCGCAGGAACGATTGGTCGGAATCGAATTCGCGCACCTCGAATATTTTGGCGCGTCCCTGCCCCGGCTGGCGGCCGAACCGATCGCGATCCTCCTCCGTCGGGTTATCCCACCGCTTCTCGATGTCCTCGAATAGTTTCAAGCCCAAATAATATGGATTCAGGCTGTGGCGCGACGGCTGCACGACCGATGCGTTCAGCTTCGCATACTCGAATGTCTCCTCCGCCGTCAGATCCAGCTCCCGCAGGATGCGCTGATGCCAATAGGAGGCCCAGCCTTCGTTCATAATTTTCGTCTCCATCTGCGGCCAAAAATAGAGCATCTCATCGCGCAGCATCGTCATGATATCGCGCTGCCAATCCTCCAGCACCGGGGAAAATTCCTGGATGAACCAGACAATGTCCTTCTCCGGCTCCGGCGGGAAGCGACGGTCGGCCATGTCCGATCGGGGCGAGTCGGAGCGCATGGTCGCCTTCATTTCCTCCAGCATCCACAGGTCGTCATATGCCCCCGGCGGCCTGGGCGGCTTCCCTTCGCGCTGCTCCCGCATTTTCAGCTCCATATCGCGCTGCTTGTCGATCGTCCGAGGCCGTATGCTCTGCGGGTCAATGTGCTCCTGAATGGCGAGCACGGCATCGATGAAGCTCTCTACCGCTTGCGTCCCGTATTCCAGCTCATACTGCATGACGCGCTCGGCCGTCGCCGACATGCTCTCGAGCATATTGCGGTTCGAGGTGGAGAAGCGGGCATTGTTCTTGAAGAAATCGCAATGCGCCAGCACATGCGCCACAATCAGCTTGTTCTGAATGAGCGAGTTGCCCTCGAGCAGGAAGGCATAGCACGGGTTGGAGTTGATGACGAGCTCGTATATTTTACTCAACCCGAAGTCGTACTGCATCTTCATCTTATGAAACGTCTTGGCTAAACACAACATATATGAAGAAAGGATTATAGGAAATTTAGTTCTACAAGAGGCTCCCCGCCTTTTTGTAGTGTGACGGATTTGATCACTTTCCGAATTACTGTTGTTTGTTCTTCGTAAGTAAGGTAATCCCAAGCAACTCCTACATCTTTGATTAAAGTATAGATTTCTTCTGAGTTATTTTTAGTCGGAGTAGTTTCTTTTATGTCTTCAATACTGTTCTCGATTGCCTCTCTCTGCTCCTCAAGCGTCCGAATCCTGCCACTCACTGCAGATGCCTTTATCTCCCCTTCCTGGATAGCATTATATAGATTTTCTAAATTTGATGAGATCTTATTTAGCTTATCCTCTAATGTATCAAGTAAGGAAGAATCGCTATCAATATAATTCAGAGCATCTCTAGCCTCTTTAATTTTCTCAGGGAAAAGAGCCAATGTCCTAAGCTGGCTCACAACAAACTGCTCTACGGTCTCTCTTCTTTGATAACCTAACGAGCAATTGTTGTTTCTGTCTTTTTTCCTTACATGCTGGTTTCTACAAGCATAAAGGTTGTAAATGTATTCCTTTTTATAGCGTTTAGTTACTCTTTTTACATGAACAACACTCTCGCCACAGACTCCGCACTTAAGTAATCCGGAAAGAAGAAACTCTCCCTTTGGAAGAGTGCCTTCTTTCCGTCTTATAACTTCCTTCTGAACTAATTCCCATGTTTTCATGTCAATTATTGGCTCATGGTCACCTTCGACTAGGGTACCAGAATTTTGTAGTTTCCCTATGTATATTGATCTGGAAAGTATTTCCCTAATAACAGCATGATCAATTACTCGATTTGTACAACGTGATGTTGCCCATTCCGCAATAGCAAGCCGCGACTTTCCATCAAGATACTGCTTAAATATTTCCCTAATAATTCGAGCTTCTTCAGGTATGATGATGAGCATTTCGCTTTCTTTATCCCAATAGTATCCAAAAGGGACTCTCCCTCCGCACCACTTGCCTCCATTTAGCCGCTGTCTTCTCCCGGAGGTAGTTCTTTCAACGATCATATCTCGTTCTAATTGCGCAAATACGGCCAAAATGCCAATCATAGCCTTTCCAAAAGGTGTTGTAGTTTCAAATGGTTCAGTGGCAGATTTAAATCCGGTATTATTATTTTCAAAAACTTCCTCAAGCAGATACAATACATCGCGTTGTTTTCTGCTTAGTCGATCCAGTTTATACACCACCACAAGGTTTATCTTATGATTTTCTACATGGCGAATCAATCTGTTAAGTGCTGGCCTATCCATGTTGGTTCCTGTATATCCATCATCTATGTATAATTTGTACTCAGACCAACCTTGAGATTGACAATAAGCAACCATCTTCTCTTTTTGAGCATCTATTGAATACCCGTGCTGGGCCTGTTCCTCAGTTGATACCCTAATGTAAATGCCGACAACCATTTGCTCCACCTCTATACATCAAATATTACTTTTTTCAATTTCCCGAGAATTTTAATTGTGTTTTTTTCATCATTGCCATAGATAGGACTAAAGCTGGGATTTTCAGAATGTAGAACCAAGATGCCTCCGTTTTTAAAGACACGTTTTATTACAATTTCATTGTTCAAAAGAACTGCGGCAATTTCCCCTTCTTCGACATCTTCTTGGGAGCGTAAGAGCAGCAAATCTCCATCATATATACGCGCGTTAATCATGCTATCTCCAACAGCAAGAACATAAAAGTATTCTCCGCATGATACCCATGACAGTGGCGTGGCTTCGTGTCTGTCCACGTTCTCATAAGTCACATAACCGTTACAACAAGATATTTTTTTTACAACTGGAACCATAGCCATTTCTGCAAAACCCAAGTAACTACGACCATTGACTTCTTCAAATAATCTACTTTTAGGAATGTTGAAGTGAGAAGATAATTTTTCGATTACTCCCGCTCGGGGATATTTTTTTGCTTTTTCCCAGTCCGATACAGTGGACACTCCTACCCCTAAAATTTCTGCTAAATCACCTTGTGTCAAATTTTTTTGTTTTCTAAGGTTGAGTATGTTTTTGGCAAATATATCCTTAATTTTACTATCCATCACTATTCGCACCTCATTCATTCATTTATTTATTTACTTATTATTATACCGCTCTAAACGGAACATACAATATGAAAGGAGAAAAAAATTTCGCTAAAAACGAAATAAGCACTTGTAATTCCGCTTTCGGCGTAATAAAATGTGTTTAGGGAGGTGATACAATCATGAGTACCATTCCTGATTGGATGAAAGATACTTTGAGATCTTTAAGGATAAAGTTTGGTTATTCTCAATCAGAAGCAGCTTTACTACTGGGGATTAGCAAAAAAACTTTGCAGTTGTGGGAAAAAAATTCAGGTGTTGTCTCTTTTAGCAAAATGGAGGTCATCGAAGAAGTATACAATACCCCGAGAGACTATATTTTTTTTGGTGATGAATCCGCTTTTAGCGAAATTATGAAGCGGAGGGTAATTTAAAGGGTCGTCCCATGTAAAAGAACTCATAAATATAATCAGGGAGGGGTGAGCATGGGAAGACAACTATTTCCGCCCGATGTTGAAGAGTACCTGCACAAAATCTGTTTAAATGCAATACTTCGAGCGATTGAGAGCGGGGCCTTCAAACCACCTGAAGAGCGTACTAATTTAGAGCTTTTGCAGTTAAGCGACTCGTAAGAGTCGCCTTATAGGACAAGCCCCTGAAAGGAGATAAACCAGAATGAACGCAGAGGCGAACAAAAAAGTAAACGAATTGATTATCAATTTAAGTAACTATATCGAAAAAGTAATGAAAAGCGACTCGGCAGACGATCACGAACGACTGCCAAGCCTGATAGAAGCACTTGCGAAACTAACTAATCTGTAAATTTACCGTTGTAAACGTCATTAACGCCCTTTGCAATCTTTGCATAAAACTCGGAGATTTCTTCAGCGTTGATTTTGTTCAACTCTTCAGTACTTAATGTTGTGGATTTCTTCTTTGTAAATAGGCTGTGTTCAATTGCTGCTATCGTAATTTCTTTAGCTATTTCGGCAAAATTCTGAGTCATAGTTTCACCTCCCTCCATAGTGCCTAGACAACTCTATTGTAAAGGGAAGGCTTGAAGGGTGCAACCAAAATAAGGAAGGGGGATGAACATGAACAATGAAGAACGGATTGCGGAGCTCGAAAAGAAAGTGCAAGAGCTTGAATCAGCATTGAACGAAACGAAGGAAGCGACCGTTCAAGCCCTAACACTTATAAGCGCTCAAATGGAGCAGCAACTTAACGACCTCATTGAAGACTACAAGAACGGATTTATGGATGTATCACTAAAACTTATTGCTGAAGTGAAAGGAGAATCTGCATGAACCAAAATAGCGGCAAGCAGATGGAACGCGAACAAACGACAATCCGCCTGCCTGATGAGCTAATGAAGGAACTCAAGCAAGAGGCGGAGCGTAAGGGGATTAGCTAATTAGTTCTTTTTATTGCGGCTTCTTGTTCAATGGAACGGACAGATAATACTTCAATGATTCCTTCTTGGCGTTCTTGCGATAATTCCACACGTCTCACCGTTTCGTTGGTCTCCAGCGTGGCTTGTTTAATCATTGGGATTAGTGCAGTGTCTTTTTCGATGCTATCAAGTCGCTCATTCATTTTTTTCTGCTCGGCTTCGAGCTTCTGTTGACCAGCCTTGAGTTCTCTAAGTTCCGACAAGATTTGATGTAAAAGTTCGTTTTCCATCGACGTCATTCCTTTCTGGCATGTATTTACTTCCATTGTACAGGTCGAGTAGGGGACAAGCAACAGTCGTCAACTAGTGACGGCGCGGATCGTCGGAACGCCCGACAAGGTAGTCAAGGGATACGTCGAAGTAGTCGGCTAGTATAATGATGGACAAATGATCAAGACCACGTTGGTCTGCTTCAATGTATTGTGCTGCTCTAACTGATTTAAATCCAAGGATTTCAGCTAATTTTTTTTGGGTGAGATTATTTTGTTCACGCAATTGCTTGATTCTTTCTCCTAAAGTAGGCACGTAAAAAACAACCTTTCAAAAAAAATATTGACATGAACAAGTTGTTCGCTATATAATCCAATTATGCGAACGAAATGTTCGTAAATAAAAGGTGGCGGTGATGGTGAATAAGTTGAAACAAATTCGAGAAACAAAAGGCATGACACAGCAAGAAGCGGCTAATGCGCTAGGCGTTACAGTAAGGATGTACCAACACATCGAAAAAGGCACAAGACGCCCGTCATATGAAGTCCTGTGCAAACTCGAAAATCTGTTTGGAATGACTCATCGGGAACTTTTGGCGAAGACCGATGAGGCGTAAAAAACAAACTTAGTTTCATTGTAGCAAGAGGAACGATGGATAAGCAAATAGGAAATGAAGGGAGACGGAATAAATGGATAAGATATACCTTACTGGTTATGAGATTAGAAACCCAGTCGCTCCTGAACAAAATAATTTTAAATTGAGCCAAGTTCGACTGGATTTAACAGTTAGTTATGAGGGTGACGATATGTCGCTCGAGGTATATGAAAAATTGATAAGAGGGATTAACTCTTACTTAGAGACGTTAAACTAATCCTAGTTTTCTTTTCACATAGCTACTTGCAAGTTCAGCCAATACGGTTAATGAAACCCCGGAAAGTTTAGAAGCAGCGGATTTAGTTTCTACCCAAATTCTATCATCACGGATGTTATCTAAAAATAGGTGACCAAAGTAAGTTAAGCTTTTAATTTTTAAATCATTTAAACCTATTGATTTAATTTCTGTAGCATCAATATAGCCTGCTTCTAGTAATTTAAGTGCCGTATAAAAAATATCTTCTTTAGAATACTGTTGCATTTTCTCATGGATACTCCCAGTACTAAAGTATTTTCCTAGAGGTAATTCTTCTTCAATAGTGAGTAGTAAATCTCTAACGCAGTCATGTTGTAGTTTCAATTATCGCACCTCCCTTCAATTAGTAGTCTCGACAACTCTATTTTAAAGGGAATTTAGGAAAATGCAAAACAACATGAACCTACATAATTTACAGGACAAGCCCTTGAAAGGGGATATGAACAGTTGAAAGCCAAAATCATCGTACTGGTGAGTGGCGATGTATATGAGGATGTTGAAATAAACGAAGTTAGAAAAGGCGTCCTGCCGAAGGAAATGGATTCTATGATTGAACTTTCATTCGGCAAGACAAGAATTTACATCAATGCAGCAATGATAGTCTCCTTAGAACCTGATGTGCAGTTAAAGTCTTTGTAGTTACTTTTTCTTAGTCTGAGATAGAGCGCTACCTGCGACTTTCTTTGAAGCTGCGCTATATCTATTGTCGTGTAGAATCTTGGATGCAGTAGAAGCGACAGATTTAGATGTTTGCTTCTTGTTAGGCATGGTTCTCACCTCCCTTCGATGGTAGTCTGGACAACTCTATTGTAAAGGGAAATGGAACTATATTACAACGTGAAAGGGAAATCTGCATGAACCAGTTAGTATTCGTATCAAATGGACGAGCAGTAACAGACAGCCTGACTGTAGCGGAGGTGTTCGAGAAGGCACATGATAAAGTGCTGCGAGATATCCGGGAACTTGGATGTAGCGATGAATTTCGACTCTCCAATTTTGGCGCGTCGGTATATGTGAACGGCCAAGGCCGGGAAATGCCAAAGTATTTGATTACCGAGAAAGGGTTCACGCTCTTGGCAATGGGCTATACCGGGCAGAAGGCCATGGAATTTAAAGAGAGGTATATCGCAGAATTTGAAGGCATGCGGCAGCAATTGCAAAACGGCGTGCCGGTACTCTCACCACAAGAGGCGATGGCAGTCGCATTGCAGCAGACGGCAGAGATGATGAAGGCAGTCCCGAAACTTGAAAATCGGATTGAGACGGTGGAACAGAAGGTAGACGAGCAGATAACGCTCAACAGCGGAGAGCAGCGCCGGCTTCAGAAGGCAGTCAACACGAAGGTATGTAGCATCGAACCAGATAAGGAACTGCGCACTGGGCTGTTCCGGCAACTCCACAGGGAAATTAAGGATCGTTGGGGAGTGCCAAGTTACAAAGATGTGCGGCGACAGGATTTACAAGGCGCACTGCGATATGTGGATGCTTGGCTGCCGAAGAAAGCTAATTAAGAAAGGGACATGAAAATGAAAATGAAAACTCAAATGATCAGCGTAAAAGCAGGAGAGACATGCAAAATCGACATGGGAGTCTATGGTATGAACGTGGAAGGGCCAGCGATTATTGTGGTCATTAAAGAAAAAGGCCCGAATGATACGAGCCTTCAAACGAATGAGGAGATAAACCAGCATTGGAAGGGGTGAAGAAAGGTGAAGAAAAGTAGTGGGGGAGTACCACTTTGGTGTTGGGCTATAACATGGGGATTGATGGTAGCTGCATTTGTAATGTCGTTCATAAAATGATTCAGAAGAAAAACGACTTGATGAAGGCAGCTGTCGCGATAGTGGTTGTAATAATGTACCGTATCCATTCGTTTCTTTTAGCTTTTGATAGTTTATGTTCAGACTCTAAAACTATCTTTCCCTCAAATGTTATTTCGAGTGGGGTGTCAGGGCTAACAGGACTATCTTTTGTTAACTTTTTAAAAGCTGCATGATTCGATTCAATGCGCAGATAACCTTTTTTTCGTAGATAACCAACTGGTTCGGCGAAAGTATCACCCATTTTTACTCTAGCATCCAGAATCGAGGTTTACAACCATTAGAAAGGAGATGAATCAGCATGAATCCGTCACGATTAAAAGGAACATTTAGCGCAAGAGTAGTGCATGTACTTGAAACAAAGGCGCTAAGAGGGAGAGGAACAGAAAAAGATCCCTTTAGAGTAGTCACCCAATATTGGGATCTAGACGGAAATTTACTTGCGGAGAGTGAGGGGCCACATGAACCAGACGCTTGAAGAATTAATGGATGCAATGAAACCCGAGCATGCCTATGAACTCGAAAGGAATCTATACCAGGGCGAGATTCTAAAGTCAAACATTAAAAAATTGGATCATCTTTATTGTTTTGAATTTTTGGTTGAATCGAAATATGGAACAAGGATCATTACAGGGTACTACAACCTCGAGCGCGGTCTAACCTACGAATGTGACGCTGACATTAGAATCATTGAGACGCTACTCGATTGGGCAAGGGACGACGACCTATGATTACGGGCACGGAGTTTTTCGCGGTATATATGAGGAGGACCACCACATGCCAATACCAGATGAGCTACTCGACCACTTAGCCGAGCGTTACTACCGGGAGTATATCGACCCAAGGAAGTGCAAATTTATCACCTGGGCGGCCATTGAGGCCGAGAAGCTAGGGTTTAGATTATGAGAGGATGGATCTTTCCAAAGTAAAAACGACTGACCTGCTCAATGAACTATCGAACAGGCCAGGTGTGGAAAGGGCTGCTTCCGACCCATATGCTTTGTTCGAGTTGACAAGAAAATACGCCTTTGACTGCGAAGCGGTTGTCTTAACAGAGAGGGGGAGGTGAGAGAGGATATGAAAAAAGCTGAGCTCATCGCGAAATTGAACGAACTATTCGGAGATGAAGATGTGGAAATCTACGTGGAAAGGGTAGAGAAGTGCTTTGCAATCAGTATCGACCAAGGCGGAAACGCGACTATTAAGCCATCAGGGGTCAAGAGTACATTTAAAGATGACTTTGAAATCTATATGGATCAAGATGGCGACGCGATTATTGAGCCTTAATCAATTGTAGGGGGTTAACGAGATGGTAGAACGCAAATACGAATTTACCGGGGAAACGATAGAGCATTCTGGAACTGTCACGCTGCATCGCATCCGCGCCGTGAGGGACTTTGATGACGTCAAGGTTGGCGATGTCGGCGGGTGGATTGAATCCGAACACAACCTCAGTCATAACGGTGATTGTTGGCTGTATGGCAACTCTAAAGTGTTCGAATGCGGGCAAGTTGGCGGCAATGCAAAAATTAAGCACTCAAATGTATTTAATAACGCCCAGATTCTCGGAAACATCACCGTGTGTAGTTCGAATGTATACGACAGCGCCGTTGTAATAGGTCGCGCCCAAATAGAGCAGAGCCAGCTAGGCCAACACGCCCGTATCAGCGGGGGCAGCCAGATTTGCAAGTCGAGGATCGGTAACTACGCTCGTATAGAGGGCAGCGTAGTAAAAGGTGCGGATATTGGAGTACCGTGCCACATCCGCCACGGACACATAGAGTCCAGCCGCGACTTGCTAACGATAGGGCCGATTGGCTCGGAAGATGGGACCTTAACCGCCTATCGTGGCAAGAGCGGTATTCTAGTCACTCGCGGGTGTTTCACAGGGACCCTTGGCGAGTTTACAATAGCTGTCGAGAATCGTCACGGTGATAATCTGCACGGTCGTTTATATCAATCGACGATAGAGTTCATCGAGCTGTACTTCAGCGAGGATCGGTCATGACGCAGAACCAACGGTTACGTGTTTGCTTGCGCCTGCTGCTAATGTGCATTCTTACGAAATCCTGGCGTGCACGCAAATTGTATAAGAAGCAGTACCAACGTCTAGCGAGCAAATTGCAATGAAAAACAGCTCCTTGCGGGATAGGAGCCGCGCGGAGCTGCAAAACCAAGAATATAAAGCCAGTTTAGCACTGGCGGAAGGAGATTTCAATGGAATCAACAGGTATCGTTCGTAAAGTCGATGAACTGGGTCGTGTCGTTGTTCCAATCGAGCTTCGCCGCACCTTGGGTATTGGTGAAAAGGATGCGCTGGAAATTTACGTGGATGGGGAGTGCATTGTACTTAAAAAGTATCAGCCTGGATGTACTTTCTGCGGCGGATTAGATGACATGATGACATTCAAGGGCAAGTTAGTATGCCGGCAGTGCACCAAAGAGGCCGGGAAGGAGCTTTCGTGAGGCCGGAATGTGGATGCGGCCGGCCGGCTGAATATCTCGTATATGAGGACGAGCAGCCGCATTGTGAAGAATGCTTTCGTGAAGCTGTGGAATGTGCAGTTGTCGCCAGGAAACCAACGGATTGGGGGAATTGGGTATATGAGACCAATAAGAATATCGTTCAGCACAGATCGGTTTGACCAGTGGAGATTGTCGCAGGTAGGAGGGCGGATTACCAACCATCGCGGCAAGGAAATGTTTATCTTCGACAGTGAGAGGCAATGGCAGCGGTACTTGGAGCTTAACAAAGAGCGCAATAAAGCAAATTAGTTGCGGCTCCTACCCCGCAACTAATTCAAAATCTTTAACAAATTGATTATCGGAATTATATCACTGGAGGGATGGATATGTCTACGAGTCATTTGCTAACGATCCATAACAACCTGGAAAAGTTGATTGATTCAAAGCGCGAAGCAATGCCGAAAAGCTTCAACAAAACGCGCTTTCTACAAAATTGTATGACGGTGCTTCAGGATACAAAGGACGTTGGAAAATGCGATCCTCAGAGCGTTGCAAGAACGCTGCTGAAAGGCGCGTTCCTCGGCTTGGACTTTTTTAATAAAGAATGTTACGCCATCACTTATGGCGGCTCTGTACAGTTTCAAACGGACTATAAGGGCGAGAAGAAGCTTGCTAAAAAATACAGCGTCCGCCCGGTGAAGGATATTTACGCCAAACTTGTACGCGAAGGCGATGAGTTTATTGAAGAAATAAAAGACGGGCAGCCGACTGTTCAGTTCAAGCCTCTACCATTTAATGATAGCGAGATTAAGGGGGCATTTGCAGTTTCATTATTTGAAGATGACGGCTTGGCATATGAAGTGATGAGTGTGGCAGAAATCGAACTGACACGGAAGAACTATTCAAAGCAACCAAATGGACAAGCTTGGGTTAAAAGTAAAGGCGAAATGTACAAAAAAACTGTTTTGCGCCGTCTTTGCAAAAATATCGAATTGGATTTCGACACTATTGAACAGGCTCAGGCATTTGAAGACTCAAGCGACTTTGAATTTAACAAAGAGCCTAAGCAGGCGCAACAGAGCCCATTGAACCCTCAAGCCACTGTAATTGATGCAGAGTATGAGGAAGTCAAAGAGGAGTCAGACAATGAAACTAACCAAGAGTAATTACTACAGCCTCGAAGCCAACCGTCACTATATGTCTGTAAGCCAGTTTAAGAGCTTCCTGCCCTCATTCGGGGGCTGTGAAGCTCAGGCAATGGCTGCAATCAACGGTGAGTATGAACGGCCATCTGTCACGGCTTTTATGGAAGGTCACTACGTCCACGCGTGGAACGAAGGTACGTTAGATGATTTTAAGGCCAATAATCCTGAACTATACAGCAGTAGAGGGGCGACAGCGGGGCAGCTTAAATCTAATTTCCAACACTGCAACAAGATGATAGAGATACTGCAAAACGATCCACTTGTCATGAAGGCATTGGCCGGAGAAAAAGAGGTGATCATGACGGCTGAACTGTTCGGTATTCCGTGGAAAATCATGATGGACAGCTATCAGCCGGAAATTGAGCCGGGAGTTGGCATTTTCGCAGATTTGAAGGCGCTCAAAGAGATGGATGGTAAGTGGTGGAACAAGGATGCGCAATGCTATGAAAATTTCCTGGATCACTATGGCTACACGATTCAAATGGCCGTATATGCCGAAATTGAGAAACGGCACACGGGGCGGAAGGAGTGGCCGATCCCGCATATGGTCATCGTGACCAAACAGGATCCACCAGACCATGAAATCATCTATTTTGACTATGATGTGATTGAATCCAGCTTACAGATTGTACGGAACAACATCGAACGAGTGAAGGCCGTTAAATTAGGACAAGTTGAACCGATTCGATGCGAAAAATGCGAGTATTGCCGGGCCACCAAAGTAATTAAGCAAGCACGACATTTTGCCGAGCTAAACTTGTATTAAGGAGTCGATACCATGTTAAATCGAGTGGTGTTAATAGGGCGACTGACGCGAGATCCTGAGCTTAGATATACCCCTAATGGTATAGCAACGACTAAGTTTACATTGGCGGTCGATCGTCCGTTCTCGAACCAGAATGGCGATCGGGAGGCAGATTTTATACCGGTGGTAGTCTGGCGGTCCGCGGCGGAGGCGAGCGCGAATTATCTGCGCAAAGGTCGGCTAACGGCCGTGGAAGGTCGGATACAAACCAGACATTTTGACAATACCGAGGGACGGCGTGTATACGTGACGGAGGTTGTAGCGGATAATGTCCGGTTCCTGGAATTCAACCGTAACAACAATGAGGAACGACCACAGCAGCCGGAAGCACAACCAAAAGACCCATTTGATGACGGAAAGCCAATAGATATATCAAGTGATGATTTACCGTTCTGACGAGAGGCGGAGGACTATGACACTATCATTTAACCCAGTACCAAAGCCGAAGACGCGCCGCCTAAAGCCTACAACCAAACAGCGGGGGAGAATATCCCCCGAAGTATATCAAGCAGCACACGAACGCTCTGGCGGGTGCTGTGAGCGATGCGGGAGGCCGGGGAGCCAAGAATACGGGACGATGCAATGCGCGCATCTGGTGAGGCGTTGGAAGCTGGACGAGACGACCGCAAATGACGTGGCCATGTTATGCGGGCCTAGCGTCAATACAGGCACATGTCACAACTGGATCGACTATACACGTGAGGGGCGGCGGTGGGCCGAACAATACCGGGAACGGC
>NZ_BALG01000132.1 GCF_000315235.1 Paenibacillus popilliae ATCC 14706
GAATAAGATGGTTACCCAACTAGCGGCCATGAACGAAAAACATGTTGAACCCCTTTTACAGTTCTTCCAACAATCTCGATTAGAGGAGTTAACCGTAGAAGAGTTAGCCGTACTTGAAAATCAATTATTAGCGATGATGAAGCAGAAGAATACCGAAAGAGTGACAGATATTCAGCAGCAATTAAAAAGTGCAGCAGACCGGGAGCAAGAGGCTTATAACCGGATCGGGCAGAGTGCTCGCGATCGTGTAGAACAACACATTCTCATTTAACAGTTGCAAAATATAATTTTTAATATTAATATTAATATTAATATTCACATCAGAAGAATATTTTGGAATGGGGGGGATATGAATTAATGATCATATACACAAATTTTTCTGTAATAAGGACGCTCGTAGTTCAACAAACTGAAAGGCCGGACTAGAAGTCAAAACTTGGGTACTTATTTAGCCAGTTGCAAAATATAATTTATTATTAATAATAATACAAATATAATAGTAAAATTTTGGGGGAGTAATCATTTGTGAATAGGAAGATGACTTTGAAAAAATTAAGTCGAATCAGTCTTATTATTGCGGTAACAAGTTGCAATTTATTAGCTACAGAAATTTATTTTCCTTCTCATTTGTATGCAAAAGGACAAACACCTGCTGCAGAGCTCGAATCCCTATTCACCATAGGCGAAGAACAACTACAAGCAGTAAAGAAAGAAAAACAAACGGAACTAGAAGAACAACAAAAAAAATTAAATGAAGAAGAGAAGATGCTAGCTACAAAAATGAAACATGCGAAAGAACTTTATGAACAAATTATGAAAGAAATAAGGGAAAATAGTAATGGGTACAATGTAGGAAAAATTTCTGATACGATTCTATTATCGCAAATACTACAGGGGAAGCGGCCTAAAGGTCGAGGATCGGATAAGCGGGTAATAGAGCAAATAAAAGCCATCCGTGAAGGCCAAAAACAAGTGAAGGCAACCAAGAAAAGAATAGCCGAGATGGCAGCCCACTATGATCAGCAAATTACTGCATTAGAGCAAAAGCAAGCCCAACATCAAGCGCAACAGCAAAGCCTGCAAAATAATCAACAAGCGCTGCTGCAAGTTGAAAAAAAAGCGGCACAAGCAGATGGTCAGGCGAAGCAGCAACGAATCGAATTATATCAACATACAATACAACGGATCACAAATGCAGTAAACAGCATGATACAAGACTTGGAATCAAGCATTGCGATGATTTCGTCTGAATTAAGTACACCAGCAAATGATCATGTAAAAACAATGGTATCTACCCTACATGCGATAGCGAATTATAAAAATATAGAACAAATGACGTCGAAATTGGAAACCCAATTGGGTCACTTGCCACCTGAAATCATAGAAGAGCGGAGTACGGTTTTGCTTCAGCCCCTCCAAGCAAAACAACGGAATCTGCATACCCAACTGAATAATATAGTCACCCAACTAACGGCGATGGACCAAAAACATGCTGAACCTCTATTGCAGTTCTTCCAACAATCTCGATTAGAGGAGTTAGCCGTACTTGAAAATCAATTACTAGCGACGATTAAGCAGCAAAATGCCGAGAAAGTGACAGCTATTCAGGAGCAATTAAAAAGAGCAGAAGAACGGGAGCAAGCGGCTTATAACAAAATTGGGCAGAGTGCTCGTGAGCGTGTAAAACAACAAAGGCTTGATGGTGAAGTGTTACTCGTCGATCTATGGGCAAACTGGTCAGAAGAGGGAGAGGAGCGTGAAGCTGCACAGCGGCGTGCCGAAGCGAGGACGAAACAACTGATTCAAGTCCTAAAAAACCCGCAAGGGCTCTCTTATCGCAGTCTGTGGCAGGCCATTCATCCAGAACAAGGAACAACGATGCCATCCACGCAGAAAACAGAAAATAACCAAGCAAAACAACGGCTATTTACCACCGTGGAGCAAGCTTCCCACAATGCAAGTATGGCTGTTGATCTGGGACAACAGTTGAAAAGGATTATGGATGGGATAAAGGGGGAGCAGGCTAGAAAAATAGCCAATGAACCTACATTTGCAAAATTTTTCACCGAGCTTGGAAACAGTTTAGCAGAATCGCTCCAGCATCCAAATCAAATACCCAATGCGATATGGGAATCCAATAAGCAAGCGGTACGAGCCGTGGAAGATAGCTTGCAGGCTAGCTTGTTCGGTCCCGGGGAAACGGAAACGAATGCGCATATCCGACAGCAAGTGGACAAGCAACAAGTGCTGCGAACGATGGTGTCGCTGGCACAATTGATAGAGCAAATCGATTCGGAAATAACGATATCGGATTTGGTAGCCCAAGCGCAATTGGTTGCCGCTATGGAGCAAGCAGCTGGGACAGAGGAAGAGCGTGCCGCATATTGGAGTAATCTAGAGGCAGCAGCGGAGAACGTGCTCCAGGTCAAGCAAGCCAAAGCGAACATAAACGGGCAACGACAAGCTTTACAACCTATATTTTTACCTATGGTTGAAATGATCGAGCATAACTTGTTCGACAGTCCTGGGTGGCAAGCACAGATTTTAGATACACTGAAATACGTTCAATTTATTTTGCTAGCCATTGATCCGATTGGAAGTTTTGTGCCTATCAGCCCAGAAGACGCAACGATCCTAAGTATAAAAGCAGCCAGTCAAGGAGTAGGCATTTTATCAAGAACGGCCACCAAGCTTGAAGCGATAAAGAACAGCGCGGTTGAGGTAGAAGAGATAGCAAGGAAACAAATAAAGAACAGTGCGGTTGAGGTAGAAGAAACAGCAGGGAAACAAATAAAGAACAGTGCGGTTGAGGTAGAAGAGACAGCAGGGAAACAAATAAAGAACAGTGCGGTTGAGGTAGAAGAGACAGCAAGGAAACAAATAGGCGATGAGATCGTTGAAGACGAGATTGCCGTAAAAGAAAAGGAGATCCGAGTTTGTAGACCGTGCGGTATCGGAGGTAGAGCCAAGCGGTCAATAGTAGAATGCTGTGAAGTAGAACCACAACCGGGGACAAGCAAGTCAATGGAACAGCCAGAGTTAGATGATAACATTCCAGCCCCGCCGATAGAAGAAGAAATTGCAGTGATGGTAGGGAGAGAAGAACAACCGCAACCGGGGCCAAGCAAGTCAACGGAACAGCCAGAGGTAGATAACACCATTCCAACTGTGAAGCCGAAGGATACGGAGGCAATTGAACAAGCCTTAAATGAAATTGCGGAAACGAATGATGCACCTTTACCTTATGATATAGAGCAAGCTGCTACAAAAGATCAACACAACAATAGATTTACATCAATTCTAGAACTTGATAGCAGACAATCCAATAAAAATGCCGGTCAATCACAGGAAAACAAAATTGTACAGTTTACGGGTGATAGAGAAATTGAAGCTAAATCATGGATAAATAAGGAGGCTGGAAAGTGGGAAAATGTTGCAACACCAGAAGAATACGACGCACTTATGATTTACAACGAGGGCGATGATTTTGTTCGTCGAGAAAATGGTTTTCGACAAATACAGGGGCAGTTAAGAAAAAACAAAGGTAATCCCGGGGATAATCCTAATATCAGACATATTAATAATATTTTTGAAAAAATGGAGCCTCTTTCTGAGGATGTAATCGTATATCGAGGCTTAGACGAGCTCATTATTCCTGATTTAAATAATGAGAGCTTGCAGAGGGTTTTGGATAAGCTTCATAATGATATGTCATTCAGACTTCACCTGACCCCTGAAGAATATAAGTCTTATCTTAGCCAAAACAAAAATATGGAGGCAATATTAGCAAAACGTGCTGAAGAAGTCCTTAAAGAAACTGGAGAAGATTTTCGCTATAGTGTAGAAAAACATGAAGCATTTGAAAAGAATTTCAGACAATTTAAGGATAAATTTACGGGTCAAGCGATTAAAGACTACGGATATATGAGTACTTCTATTAATCCGGATATTTCCAGTTCCTTTGGCCGTTCATTTTTTGTAGAGCTTCGTCTACCGAAAGGGGCAAAAGCAATAGCTATCCCCTCAGATTTTGAGAACGGCTTAGAACTTGAAATGCTTTTACCAAGTGGGACAGAATATATTATAAAAAATGTTGAAACCATTACTGTTAATACTAATAAAATTCATCAAACTAATGAAACTAATCAAACTAAAAAAATAAAAATTACAGCAGATGTGAAACCACCTTTAAAATATGTCATGAAAGATCAAAACGGGGATTCATGGTTATTCAAAGTAAATGATAAACCCGGATATTTTGATTGGGTAGGTGAAGCTGAAGTTGGCACGAATAAACTATTGAAGACAGTAGGATTGCCGTCAATAGAGGTTAAAAATGAAACGATTGACATACCAGATAAGGGAAAGCTATCCGGTTTACTACAGAAGATGGTCGACCTTAAAATCCGGGGATTAGGGGACATAGATGTAAGTAAATTAACCAATGAAAATCGGGTTCAGTTGCAGCAATATCAGATCATTGATTATTTGATTGCAAATTTGGACTGTTCTGCAGATCATTTTGGAGTTGATTATAGCAACAATATCGTAGCCCTTAATAAAGGAAAAATTTTAAAAAATACAGGTAATAACCCTAGTTTAATCAATTCGATCTTGAATCCGGATTCTATTTTGTCTCTAATTGAAGGAGATAAGTATAATACACCTTATTACCCTACAATGTGGAATGGGTGGTTGAAAAATAAATACGAAATGGACTTCATGGCTGTAAAACCGCTTATCGAAAAGATTGAACGTTTATCAGATACTGAATTATCAGATATGTTTAAGGCTTACGCAGAAGGACGGGAAAAACAGACTGGAAAATCAGCCAAGGAATTGTTAGATAATTTAGTGGAGCGAAAAAATACAATTCGCTCAAAAGTTGAAGTTTTTTATAAAGAATTGGCATACGAGAAAGGAATTACATTTGAAGGGTTCTCTCCTTCAATGCAGAACACGAACGTCCTCAAAATTGAGGGATTAGGGCAAATAGATGTAAGTGAATTAACCCATGAAAATCGGGTTGATTTACAGGTACGCCAAATAGTAGATTATTTGACTGCAAATCCAAATTGTTATGCAGATCATTTTGGGATTGATCATACCAACAATATTGTAACAATCGATAAAGCTTTGAAGCCTACTGGAAATCATTCTGAAACTTCCAATTTCACAGTAAGTCCAGACTCTATTTTGTCCTTGGTTAAAGGAAATGAGCGTAATGCGCCTTATTATGCAACCATGTGGAATGGGTGGCTGAAAAATAAATACGAAATGGACTTCATGGCTGTAAAACCGTTTATTGAAGAGATTGAACGTTTGTCAGACACTGAATTTTTAAGTATGGTTAAAAGTGATGTAAATGAACGTGCAAAACAGACGGGAAAATCGGTAGAGGAATTGTTACATGGTTTTAAAGAACGAAAAAACAAAATCCGATCAGACGTTGAAGCTTTTTATAAAAAATTAGCACACGAGAAAGGAATTTCATTCGAGGGCTTCTCCTCTGCTCAAACAAACGATGGATTCACTTTTGTTGGTAATGCCGATTTTCTTGGTGGTCAATCTGAAAAATATATTATGAAAGATCAAAACGAGGACTCCTGGTTATTTAAAGTAAATGGTAAACCTGGTAAGTTTGATTGGGTAGGCGAAGCTGAGGTTGGCGCAAATAAACTATTACACGCTTTGGGTCAGCCGTCAGTAGAGATTGAAAATACAACGTTTGACATACCAGATAAGGGTAAGTTATCAGGTTCACTACAGAAAATGATCGACCTCAAAACTTGGGGATTAGATCAAATAGATGTAAGCAAATTGAGCAATGAAAATCGAGTTCAGTTACAACAGCATCAGATCATTGATTATTTGATTGCGAATCTAGATTGTCATTCAGATAATTTTGGGATTGATTATCGTAATCATATTGTAGCCTTCGATAAAGGGCAGGCTTTGAAGCATATTGGAGATCATTCTGAAATTACCAATTTCACATTGAATCCAGACTCTATTTTGTCCTTGGTTGAAGAAAATGAATATAATGCACCCTACTACCCAACCATGTGGAAGGGGTGGTTGGGAAATCAATACGAAATGGATTTTATGGCTGTAAAACCGCTTATCGAAAAGATTGAACGTTTATCAGATACTGAATTTTCAGATATGTTTAAGGCTTATGCAGAAGGACGGGAAAAACAGACTGGAAAATCAGCCAAGGAATTGTTAGATAATTTAGTGGAGCGAAAAAATACAATTCGCTCAAAAGTTGAAGCTTTTTATAAAGAACTAGCACGCAAGAAAGGAATTACATTTGATGGCTTTTCCTCTGATGCAATGAAAGAATCGATAAATAAGCTTGCAAGTTGATGGGTATCGTAATGGTTTTTCCCTCTGTAGCCTACTATTTTGAACATATTGCATCAAAATAGGGCTTAGCAGGGCATGAAATTTTTAATTATATCCTGAAGAAGGGTACTTTTCAAAGTGCCTTTCTTCAGGATATTTACGTTTTTTAAGGGATAGCGCCACATCGCCATCAAGCTAAGCGTTCCAAAAGGCCTAATACCAGCCTAAAAGATGATTGGACAGTGCGTTTTCTTAAATTTCTGATAACAAAACCCAAGTTAGAAAAAAAGTACCCCAGTTTGTTTATTGCATACTAAAAATGCCTAGAATTGCAGCGTAAAAGTGCTTAGATCAGATGCAAAAAAAAGGCACTTGTCAGCCCCTTACATTCCT
>NZ_BALG01000131.1 GCF_000315235.1 Paenibacillus popilliae ATCC 14706
AATGTAAGGGGCTGACAAGTGCCTTTTTTTTGCATCTGATCTAAGCACTTTTACGCTGCAATTCTAGGCATTTTTAGTATGCAATAAACAATCGAGAGCTACCATCGCCAACTTCGCAAAGTGGCCAAGGGCAAGAGCATCTTTCCGTCTCATAATGTCCTCAAAATTTGGATTTTATGGGGCAATTTAGTTTATGGTGAAAGGAGGTGAAAGGATGGATCTTAGTATTGCGGCTATTATTTTACGATTAGGTGCAATTTCTTTTTTTGTATTTCTAATTTACTTTATGATACGTTTACTACATTTTTTTGATTATTTCATAAAACGTGAAAAAAGAATTACTAACTATACATGCCAAAATTAGCTGCAATTAAATGTAAAAAGAGACACCCTTGATTCTCTGTGTAAAATAGAAGTACCAGCAACCACTCT
>NZ_BALG01000130.1 GCF_000315235.1 Paenibacillus popilliae ATCC 14706
AAGACATTCATCTCCAAAACGCGGGGTGAATGTCTTCTTTTTATACTATCTGCACCGCCTCCGAAGAAAAACGCAAGTTCTTCAGTGGCCTCGGATTTAGCCAATGGCACTTTTGTAGGAGAAGCGAAGGCGTTAACCTTTAAAGAGGTTTATCTGCAATGGTTTGCAACCCATTCACCAACTCTTAAACCAAGCACTAGGAAGACAACTAAACAGAAGATTGAAAAACACTTACTTCCCCATTTTGGTAAATTGAAAATGCGGGACATTTCAAAACCATATTGCCAAGAGGTCATCAATAAAATTGCACAAAACATCAAATCTGTGGATGCCATGAAAATCTACGCAAATCAAATTTTCAAATATGCTGTTAAAATGGATATTATTCCTCACAATCCAATGGCCTATGTGACAGTTCCAAAAGATGGTTCAAATTTTGTAACAGAAGGAATTATTGAGGAACGAGACTATTGGGAGAAACATGAAATCAAACAATTTTTGATGATTATGAAAAATAGTGATGATTTTATGGATTATGTATTGTTCCATCTATTCATTTACACTGGGGCTCGGAAAGGAGAAATACTCTCATTACATGAGTCTGACGTTGATTTTGCAAATAAAACACTTACGTTGACTAAGACTCTTTATTATGAAGACAAGTCATTTTCTTTTCAAACATCCAAAACTACAACATCAAGAAGGACGATAAGTTTAGACAGTGTCACACTTCAATTGTTAAAAAAATGGCTCACTTATAGAAAGCAGCAATTGTTAGCCGCTGGTAATGGGGTTGAATCGAATCTCCTACTGTTTGCTCGTTTTGATGAAACCCCGCTAAGGTTGGCATACCCTAATGACAAACTAAATAATATAATCAGCAAAAATAAACTTCACAAAGTTACCGTCCATGGTCTTCGTCATACACATGCATCATTGTTGTTCGAAGCAGGCGCAAGCATAAAAGAAGTTCAGGAACGTTTAGGTCACTCAGACATCAAAATGACCATGAACATTTATACACATGTCACGAAAACGGTCAAAGAACAAACAGCAACTAAGTTCCAAAAGTATCTTGAGCTATGAACTCAATATGGTCAAAATATGGTCACGTGGTTTTTCTGGCATAAAAAATCCCCAAACCATAAAGATGGTTCAGGGAAGAAAAACCTTGATATATAAGCTACAGAAGCTCTTTCCGAAGCTGTTCAGGCGATTTCGGCGACAGAAGGCCGAATGGAATGTCGAATACGGTGCGTGCACCGGCTTCTCCGCGTGCCGCCAGCTTGGATACCGCCCGTGCGTAGGCGACGAGCACGCTCGCCGTGAACTCCGGGTTGCTGCCCAGCTTCAAGCTGAATTCCATCAATTGCGTCGTACCTTCGCCGGTCACACCGCTGCGCAGGACGTAACCGCCGTGAGGCATCGCCGAGTGATTTGCCTTCAGCTCCTCTTCGCTGATGAAGTTTACAATCGTTTCATAGTCGGAAAAGTAGTTCGGCATGTTTTTGATTGTCGCTTCGATGCGGGCCTTGTCCGCGCCTTCCTCGGCCACAACGAAGCACTCGCGCAGATGCTTGTCGCGTGTCGACAGTTGCGGCTGTTCCCCATTGCGGACAGCAGCTACCGCTTCCTTGGAAGGAATGGTGTACTGCACGCCATTTTTGACGCCTTCTACGCGGCGAATTGCATCCGAGTGGCCTTGGCTGACGCCGCGTCCCCAGAAGGTATATTCCACGCCTTGCGGCAACGCCGCTTCGAACAGCAAGCGGTTCAGGGAGAACAAGCCCGGATCCCATCCCGTAGAGATGACAGACACATGCCCCGACGCTTGTGCCGCACTGTTAACGGCTTCGAAGTACTCCGGAATGCGCGCATGCGTATCGAAGCTGTCCACCGTATGGAACAGGCATGCCAATTCAGGTCCCTGCTCCGGCAGATCCGTAGCCGAGCCGCCGCACAAGATCATGACATCGACTTTGTCTGTATAAGATTCCACTTCCTGCAACGATACAACCGGAACGCTCGCTTGCACCGAGCCCGGATCTCTGCGGGTAAACACAGCGACAAGCTCCATGTCTGGATTTTGCTGAATCGACTTCTCGACCCCTCTTCCAAGGTTGCCGTAACCTACAATTCCGATACGTATAGCTGACATCGTACGTTCATCTCCTTCAACTTTTCTAACACAAGTATAATATGGACAAAGGCTTACCGACATAGATTATTCGGAGAACATGTTGCACTTCATGTCCACTCCTTGCGTACGCCAAAAAGAAGCGGCAAGCTGCGACCCGGGTGTCGAGCAGGATGTCGTGGCCCTCTAGCATCTTAGCGTCAAACCGCTTGATGTTGTCATTGCGAACTATCTGGACACCGATCCTATGGGCGGTCTGGACGATATACTCAACGCTTCCAAGGTAGCCAAGAGCGGAGTCACCATCCCGCTTGAAAACGATACGGCCGAATGGGTCGCCCCTGTTAAGGAATATGGCAAGGATTTAAATGAATGGAGCGCCATGTTACACTTGAAGTATTAAGAGACTTCTTACCTTATTACCGGTGATGCTGAAGCCAACAGCGTATGAAAACATTCCAGATAGACACGTAAGGAACAACAACCGCTATCAGCGATGTAAAAAGTAAATTTCAAAGACAGTGAGGTGATCCGTATGTTCAAAGGGATAATCGACCGATTTGAATGCGATCTGGCCCTGATTGAAGTGGACGGCCATACCGTTGAATATCCAAAGTATTTGTTGCCGGCAGAAGCCGAGGCGGGAGACGTCGTAACTATTAACGGCAATCAATTCACTCTCGATAAAGAAGAGACGAAAAAACGAAAACAAGAAATGGATGAGCTGATGAATGAGCTATTCGAGGATTAAAGCTTTTCTATCCTAGAGCTTCGCGAACCGTTTCTAGAGTAATGGCATGAAGTTGAGATTCGCTCCCTCGCCGATATCGCGTAGCCATTTCGGGTAAGTTGCAGTTTTTGGTTACCGTCTCATCGCGGCCGGTGAGATCACGAAGACCTCAACTTAGATAATACGGTCGCTCTGAAGCGGGAGCGGTGCTTTTTGTCGTACGGTTGCCACTTATACTGACGGACAAATCGGTGTGGATAACAGTGCCTAATCAGAGTCGCATATGTATGTTAAAAGGCAACCAAAAGCGGTTGCCTTTTAACCATAGTTTTCTGGAGGTAAACTTTTAGATGAGTTTTCCTTCAGCCATGCAATCTACGCAGGTTACAGTGGGAAAGCAAGAACTGTCATTTATAGCCATAATACATATAATTATTATTTCCACAGTTACTTCTTCCTGCTGCCATAAAATATGTTGGGGTTACGGATTGGCCGGAATATCCATTACTTACCTTATGCATGTACGGATTATAATTCATTAGATTCATGTACGAGCCATAATTCACGGGATTAAAACCTACATTATTATATTGACCATACGAACAGGTCGAAGCGAAGGCTCCAGAAGCTGAGAAAGCGAAGACAGTCATTACTGCCATCGTAGATACAACTAATTTTTTCATAGTAGTTATTCCTTCCTAACTGTTTTAATTTAAAAGGGGTGAAAAGATGAAAAAAAGTATACATTGGTAAAAAAATGCAAAGACGCGTCCTGCAATTTTATTAGTTTGTGTGTCTCTATTACCAGATGTTTAGAGTTTTGCAAGCATTGAATAACGGCGCCAAGAAATTCAACAAATTCTACAAAATTCAAAACATCTACATTAATAATAAGGTATTATGGTGTGAATTGGTAGTAAATAATAGTTTTGGATTGAATATTTTGTAAGATATCTCCTATTTTTTTAGGGTCCAGTCCAAATACGGTAAACTAACCCTGAATCTGTTCGGTTCTGTAATGAAACCAATAATATCCTGGATTATCATTCTGATGAATCCACCGGTCGAGGGCAGATGACATTAGATCGTACTTTTCTGGTTTTTAAATTCGGGGATAAAGGTATGGCTTTCTCGCTTGGTTACTATGTGAACCGGCTTACCATCAAACTTGCAAATGACGGATTGTAAAATAAAGTGCGACACCTTCTGGACCGGGGTTTTCCCCCTAAAAGCCGCACGTTCTCCCGGCTACCGCCATCTTAATACACTTTCAAAAATAGGCCAACCAGAAATTGTGGTTAAAGGACTTGGTTATGTAGACAAGGCTCGGAAATTCACAGTATATCACTTGCTACAATACTGGTGCACGGTAGCTTCACAGGAGTGGTCCAGTTACCGTGCTGGAGCAGATCTCGCTCCTTCGTGCGGTTTGCCTCAGGTCCATTACTCGTGTTTTTCCGGCAGTGCCTCTGAAGTCTCTATTACTGCTCATTGATTCCACCACGGTTACGGTAGGGAAAACTCGTCTGCCTTGGGCCCCTTACCTCGGAGAACGGGCAGGGATTAAATTTCATGTGGCTCTACGGGCAAACGACAGCCAACCTCTCCGTGTCGTAGAGACCGTAGGCTCTCAGCATGACGGACCTGTAAGCGAGTAATTGACGCATCCTGATTACATCATGGTCATGGATCGAGCTTATGGAAAACTGGAGCGGATCGACCGCTTCAAACAAGACAGACAATCGTTTGTGATCCGGCTTCGGGACCATATCCATCTAGAGAAGCCTAGGGCACTGCGCCGGTATTCTTCACCTGAATCTTCAATTCTCCGGGATCTGACCTGCCATCTTGGAACGGCTCAATGCCGATCCAAGGAACGACATCGCGTAGTCATTTTTCAGGATTTTGAGGGGCGAGAGATTCGTCTCGTTACCGATTTAATGCATGTTACCGCCGAACAGTTGGCTTAGATCTATCAAGCGCGCTGGCAGATCGAAGTCTTTTTCCACTGGATCAAGCAACATGTAAACGTTCCTACGTTGTTCGGTACGACTGAAAATGCCGTATTTGGTCAGCTTTTTGGAGCCTTGATTACCTATGTTCTTCTTAAATGGCTGTATGATGTTACAAACACCAGCTTGCTTCGGCATGCTGTTCTTTCGTTTTCCCGGTTTGCCCGAATAGTTGTTTTCTGTTCGCTTCCTGTCGAGTGGCAGTTACGGATTCATTGCATTCTGTTAGGAGAATCGCGATTATTTTGATATGGAGTAATTTGGTTAATCAACAGGCCTGGTCGCATATGTATGTTAAAAGGCAACCAAAAGCGGTTGCCTTTTAACCATAGTTTTCTGGAGGTAAACTTTTAGATGAGTTTTCCTTCAGCCATGCAATCTACGTACTTTATTTTATTATCATAATCTACCTTAAATTCCTTCTCTTTGTCAACCCAGACGGATCGAGAGAAGGGTTACAGCGGGAAAGCGAGAACTGTCAATTATAGATATAGTTTATATAATTATTGTTTTCACAGTTACTTCTTCCTGCCCCATGAAATATGCTGGGGCTACCGTTTGGCGGAAATATCCCCTTATTTTCTGAATTTATGCACGCGCCATCATTCATGCGATTCGTGTTCGAGCCTTCATTCACGCGATTCGTGTTCGAGCCATCATTCATGCGATTCGTGTACCAGCCATAATTCATGTGATTCATGTACGAGCCATCATCCATGTGATTCATGTACCAGCCATAATTCGTGCGATTCATGTACGATCCATCATTCGTGCGATTCATGTACGATCCATCATTCGTGCGATTCATGTACGATCCATCATTCGTGCGATTCGTGTACGATCCATCATTCGTGCGATTCATGTACGATCCATCATTCGTGCGATTCATGTACGATCCATCATTCACGGGATTCGTGTTCGAGCCATCATTCACGGGATTCGTGTTCGAGCCATCATTCATGTGATTCCTATACGAGCCATAATTCACGGGATTCGTGTTCGAGCCATAATTCACGGGATTCATGTTCGAGCCATAATTCACGGGATTAAAACCAACATTATTAAATTGGCCATATGAAAGGCTCGAAGCGAAGGCTCCAGAAGCTGAGAAAGTGAAGACAGTCATTACCGCCATAGTAGATACAACTAATTTTTTCATAGTAGTTATTCCTTCCTAACTGTTTTAATTTAAAAGGGGTCAAAAGATGAAAAAAAGTATACAGTGATAAAAAAATGCAAAGACGCGTCCTGCAAATTTATTAGGTTGTGTATCTCTCTTACCAGATGTTTAGGGGTTTTACTAGCATTGAATAACGGCGCCAAGAAATTCAACAAATTCTATAAAATCCAAAACATCTACATTAATAATAAGGCATTATGGTGTGAATTGGTAGTAAATAATCTCTTCCAATTGAATAATTTGTAAGAAAACTCCTGTTTTTTTGGGGTACATGTCCAAATACGGCAAACTACCCCTGAGCCTGTTCAGTTCTGTAATGAAACCAATGATATCCTGAATTATCATTCTGCTGAACCGGCTTACCATCAAATTAGCAAACAAAAAAACCCTGCCGAAGAAGCGCAGGGCATACGATAAAGGTGAACGATGAGTGAAAACAAATCATTTAGATAAATGCACGAGAAACAATAACAAGCAAGATAAACAGAACCAGGATTACCCCCGTCGAAGTCCAGAGACCTCCGAGGCCACAAGATCCGCACGAATATCCTCCAACAACTTCACCCATTTGAGATTCCCTCCTTTCGTTAGGTACATAATCATCGTATTGAAGTTGCTTTCGTTATGCCTTGGCTATTATCCCATACAGAAATATTTAGGCTTGTTGGAACGACGACTTTCCCGTCCTATTTTCGGGCCATCCAGCCCACAATACCGCCGAGAGCGGACATCGCGACACATAAGACGGCTGCTTTTCCTTTATATTCAAGTTCTCTTCCTTCATCAGCTTTAGTATTCTTTTACAAATTTACAGTGAACTTCCCCATCGGCTAAGCCTAAGTATAGTAGTACGGGAGAAAGATACTTACAAAATTCAAAGAGACAAAAAGACGCATCATACAGATCAAATGGATGGATCGGCTACACTTAGTTGGACAATAAAAATAAGGGCTTGTAGAATAAACCTATCATCTTAAGGAGGGGAGCTCTACATGCCAAAACAACGAAGAACTTTTACGTCGGAATTCAAGAAACAAATGGTAGGACTCTATGAAAACGGGAAGTCCAGAGCAGCGATTATGGAGGAATATGGCCTCACCGCCTCGGCCTTAGACCGCTGGATCGCAATCGGGATAACTACTCGGTATCAGCAATGTGCGGTGTCCTGCAAATCACCAGAAGTACGTTCTATTATGAAGCCAAAGAAGCAGCCAAGGAAGATGACGTCACCGAAGCCATTGTGGACATCTTCCACAAGAATCGAAAAGCCTATGGCA
>NZ_BALG01000129.1 GCF_000315235.1 Paenibacillus popilliae ATCC 14706
ACCATTGAACGTCAGTGTCAATTGGTCTTCATTATCTCCAAACAAGGCTGGTGTCTTAGTTGTGTCTAAACCAGTTACTGCTTTTTTATTAAATGTAGCTTCCTTTGTGCCCGTAAGTGCTTGGTTCCCAGCGGCGTTAACACCCGTTGCTGTTACTTTGTACTTGCCTCCAGGTTGAAGTCCCTTAAACGTCAATACAACCGTATGCGCAGTAGCATTATATTTTGCCTCTGTAACGGTAAGGCCGTTTTCTGGTTTAAAGGTTCCTTGAGCATCTTCCTTCTCAACCTTGTAGTTAGCCTCCTCTTCAGCAGAGGTCTTATCTAGCGCACCATTGAACGTCAGTGTCAATTGGTCTTCATTATCTCCAAACAAGGCTGGTGTCTTAGTTGTGTCTAAACCAGTTACTGCTTTTTTATTAAATGTAGCTTCCTTTGTGCCCGTAAGTGCTTTGTTCCCAGCGGCGTTAACACCCGTTGCTTTTACTTTGTACTTGCCTCCAGGTTGAAGTCCCTTAATCGTCAATTCAACCGTATGCGCAGTAGCATTATATTTTGCCTCTGTAACGGTAAGGCCGCTTTCTTCTTTAAATGTTCCGCTAGTTTCCTTCTCAACCTTGTAGCTAGCGTTCGCTTCAGCAGAGGTCTTATCTAGCGCACCATTGAACGTCAGTGTCAATTGGTCTTCATTATCTCCAAACAAGGCTGGTGT
>NZ_BALG01000127.1 GCF_000315235.1 Paenibacillus popilliae ATCC 14706
CACAGGTGCCGAAAATTGTGGAGCCGCTGAATCTTCTGAAAGAGACGATTGAGGATGATGTGGAGCAGCTGCGCCTTGCAGCAGATCCAGACGCACGCGTGGGACACAAGAGCGCAGATAGCGCCTTTTTCGGTTACAAAACACATTTAGCGATGACCGAGGAACGACTTATAACGGCAGCTGTCATTACGACAGGTGAGAAAAATGATGGCAAGCAATTGCAGACACTGATCGAAAAAAG
>NZ_BALG01000126.1 GCF_000315235.1 Paenibacillus popilliae ATCC 14706
ACCCGAGGATGTGGCTACATCATACCCGTGTCCATGTTTGAGTTCACTGTTCTTTGCTTCAATTTTGTAGCGTTCCTTAGATTTCGCCTTAAAATATTCTGTGTTTTGGAACGCCATCTGTTCCGAATGTTCATCGGATTTTACCGTCACGGAATACGTCTTGCTCTTAGCTCCTTCTTTGTAACAGCCTTCCTTAAACGGACAGCGTTTGCAGATCTCCACATCGAAAAAATAGGTGTCTTGCTGGTTTTTACTGACGCCTTTTTTCCCCTGTCGTGCTTTTCGAATCGCCATGTGTCCGGCTGGACAAACGTACATGCCGGCATCTTTGTTGAACAGAAACTCGTCCTCTTTCTTGCGGGCACCTTGTGTAATGAGTGGATTGAGTTTCGCTACAAGTTCAATCTCGTTTTGTTTCGTGTAGATCAGGTTATCCTTCTCAGAATACGCCGTATCCCCAATTACCGTTTTGACCTGCATCCCGGTGGCTTGGCTTTTTTCGATCAGTGTCTGCAATTGCTTGCCATCATTTTTCTCACCTGTCGTAATGACAGCTGCCGTTATAAGTCGTTCCTCGGTCATCGCTA
>NZ_BALG01000125.1 GCF_000315235.1 Paenibacillus popilliae ATCC 14706
TTCCTGAAATAACGTTCGTGCCTTGTCAATTTTCCAAACCACCCGGAGATGACGAAATACCTGTTTCGTCATCTTTGCGAAGAAGCTTTCAATCCCATTGAGCCAGGAGCCATGTTTGGGGGTGAAGACGAACTCAAACCGATCCGGACGACCCTCCAGATAAGCATTTGCTTCCTTGGAGATAGGAGCGGAATGGTTGTCTACTATGATTTGAATCCGCAGTTCCGGGCTATAGTGGGCATCAAGCTTCTTCAGAAAGTCAACGAATTCACGACTGCGATGACGTTCTTCGATCGAGCCGATCACTTCGCCGGTGACTAAATCAATGCCTGCCAGTAGGCTCAGTGTTCCATGCCGTAGGAATAACGGCGATCGCTTGCTGTTTGTCAATTAGTTCCAAAATGTTGTTCATGTCATAACCTCGATCGGCAATCACCGTCTTGCCGGTCAGATCCATATCTTGAAGCATTTCATACCTTTGACACAGTCATGGCAATTGCCCGCAGTCAACTCAAAGCGTAACGGGGGAGGCAAGCGGCTGCGCTAACTGATGCCGGCGGCGGCGGATTTTTTCGAAGGCATTGCCATCGGCGAAGAAGGGTTTGCTATTTACGGTAATTGAGACAGTTTAATTTTATTTCTTTTCACCTTTCAATATAATGGTAATCTAAAGAAAGAACAAAATGCATCGGAAGGGTGAGGACATGGAAACGGCGTCGCTTCAATATTCAACGATTGGCGACATCATAAGACAATACAGAAATAAAGCGGATCTAACTCAAAGCCAACTTGCCGGATTATCAGGGGTTAGCACGGGCTATATTTCCAAAATTGAAACTGGTGAAGTGGAACGTCCCTCGTTTAATAACATTCACTCTGTAGCGTTAGCTTTACATGTCCCAATTGACGAAATCATCAAGCCATATATTGAATTAGAACATAAATTCGATGTTCTGTTCGGGATATTGCACGAAGTGGTCAACATAGAGAACACGGATTTGATTGTCAAAGTGGCATCTGCCTGCCTGCATAGCAAGGATATGGACAGCATGGATGCAATAGAAAGGCTGTATCATTTTGTTGACCAGGAAATGAACAGCGACTCACTCAAACTGGCCTTGTATGACCTTATTATCCGTCAATCCCGTGGCCACGGCATTAATAAATTTGTCGCTAAGGCTCTCCTTCAGAAGTACCTCATTGAACGTAATGATGTTACAAAACTTCAATCAACCTATGATTCGGGCCGATATGTTTTACATTATGTTGATTTCCTGTCGGCAGAAGAACGGGTCACCTTATATTATAAGTTAGGCGTCCACGCGTATCATTTGCGGTTGTTTCATGAGAGTATTGAGCTATGCAGTAACAATATAACCGAGGATATCCCGGTTAGTTTATATAAAGCGGAGTCTGCGCTTATCCAGCATCCCCAAAAGCTCCACGTTGTACCCTGGTCGTTTGACTCTGTGTACCTAGTCGTTGACCTTCTTTTCCTTTTTTGGTAAATAGTCTGGGCCGAGCTTTTCATAGGGCACACCCCTATTTTTTTCAAAACCTCCAGAACTTCACTTTGAACTTCGCCTGACGCATCTGTCGTTAGTACATAGCCGACGATCGTTTCTTGATGGATACCCATTCCTGCACAGCGGTCAAGCAAAACTTCCATAAGTGTTACCTCCATACAACTAGAATTCATGACGGCGGATGAACTCGAGAATAAACATTTTTTCTGTTCGCGGTTCACTAAATCGGCATTCAGAGCTAGCCTAGGTTTGCGAGCGAGAGCTCATGAATGTAGATTGAAGAAAATGTATATCTTTGTCGAAATTTTCTTCGAAAGAGAAATAGGATATTTTAAGGAAAATCATGATACAGTGAATAACGAGAGTTGATGGATGGAACGCCCAACATCACATGATAGGATAGCGGCCCGAAATGAAGCAGGTGTTCTGAGCCTGAATGAGGGGGGTGGCAGAAACGTTGATGAAGTAGGATAGATGAATAAAAGTTACTATTAGTAGTAAGTTCCGTTACAGCAAAAAGCAATTCTAAAACGACGAAAACGCCGACAGGCGGTACATTAACGAATGATGTATGGATTTCGTCTCATATTGCATCTGATGGTGAATATGAATATCAAGTTGCGGCAAAGTACAACAAAACGGATCATCAGTGTATTGAAACGAGATGGTATGGTGAAGTAGTGGGAAGATCGCTTTCTTTCAGCATCGGCGGCAGCGCTTCAGGAGTGTCTTTTTCCGCATCGGCTGAACCTCAGTATAGTAGTACGGGAGAAAGATACTGGAAAAATACAAAGAGTCAACAAGACGCATCATGCCGATTAAATGGATACCTTTCATTGAAAGACAAAGGAAGTTGGACCGAATTTGGTATCCATAATACCGCAAAGGTGTGGGGGAACGAACTTACAAAACCGACCGAGCTTAGTAACCGTGTTACGATAAAAAATTAGAAATTGGAGTTATAGAAGTGCAGGATTGTTGCGAAGGCACCATCTTGCACTTCTACTAAATAAATGATAAGGGACTTATTATGAATAAGAAACTTTCTTCCCTTGTTCTTATCCTAAGCACTGCCGTTGTAGCCGTCGTGCTTGTGTTCCCATCTACTTTGAATAAAGAGCAGCGCTTTAGCGCACTTCCGATAAGTAGTCGTCCCATGCCTTTTTTTCATCAATTGATTAGAGGCGATCATTTGATAACTCAAGTTCTGCATACCAAGGATCCAAGTCTACTCCAACAGTACTATTACATAAAAATAAAGCAAGCGTTGCACGAAGCGGTCGAACAGGAAGCTATACATCATTTGCATACGTTATATGAGCAGGAATACAGCACGGTGAAAGATCAGGTTCCGATGTATGAACCTATCGAACTGCTGCTGCAATTGAATGCTTACGATGTCGTTCAAAAGCATCTTCTTATGAAGCGCTGTGAACGGCAACTAGCAACTGCGTTATCTGCACCGGCAGCACCGGAACAAGTCTATCATGTTTACTATTTAGCAACTTGTTTGAATTTATTAGGGGTAAAGAAATATAATGATCATGTTTTGGGTTTATTATATAATATGGAAGATAAGGGTAAAGAGATTATAGAAAAGTTGAATGTGCTGTATTATACCTTACAATTTGAAAAATTAATCGGTGTCTTGGATATTGATAAATATAATATCAAGGACATACATACCCAATTTGACAGCTTGCTCCGTGAAAGTTCATACGATATCGATTATTTGAACGCTTATGTAGAGGTTCTAGATATTCTTCAACAAGAAATACCAAAGGATACGCAGGAAATCATAACGGAACAGAAGGCGAAAGCCCGAAATTGGGTACAATACAGCCTGAACTTAACGGATGTGTGGCGCGGGATAAAAATTTTGGGCAAAGAAAATCCATTCAGCAAGCTCATTCTTGATAAAATGCAGCATATATGGAAATCAATTTATAATTGACGCCTTAGAAGGCCAAGCGCAAACATTCACGCAAACGGATAGGGCCATTGACGTGTATTACAAATTATTGTTCAACCGCTTTGTGCTCGGAGAAGACGTAACTGATGAGCAAAAACAAGGGGTATATGATGTGTTAAAAAAAGACGACAACGATTATTACAAGTTTTGGTCGTATCAACTATTGGGTGATGAACTTGAACAAGACTTTGTTGATGGCCTTACGAAGCGGGGAGAGCAGGTATTCAAGGACACGGACATTGTTCAGCAACTGAGATATTTGGATGTTCTTATTGAATTAGGACAAGAAAAAAACCGGATCGAGCATGATTTACAGAAGATAGAAAATCAACTTGTCAATGAAAAAGATGTATTCTCCAATACTTATATTTTTTATCTTTACCATATGATCAAGTCAAAATGGACTGGTTCTGTATCCTATGATGAAGAGGTTCTTCAACAAGGCTTTCAGTACAAAAACATAGCAGGGCAAGATTTTCTCCTCAATTCGCACTTTATTTTAGATATAACAGGATGCTATTGGTTTTATAATATGCAGGCGCTTTTGCACGATTCTCAAGCTCATCATACAGTAAATATGAACTTAAGGTAGGTAAAAGAGTGAAGTGATCCATTTCCGTCATCATAATCATTTTCCTGTTTATCGGTTTAGGTGCACTAATCATAGATAAAATAAATGATAGTCAATGGCCTTCTCGGAAAGTAAGCACCATAAATGAGAATATCCAGATTGATAATCCGCAAAATGTTATCATGGGAATCAAACGATATACCTACAATGGACAAGCTATACGTGAACTGGTTCTATTTGATAAAACGGAAAGCGAGCAAAAAATTGTTCGTTCCGAAGTATTCTCTGATTATAACGACGAGGATTACTTAAATAATTGGTACATTCCCGTGGATCTAAAATTTATGGTATATGATGCTAACAATCATCTCACTGCCTATGCTGTAGGGAACGGGGGTTCGATTACACCGTTGAAGGGGGGGCTGGTAGGTGGGCATCGGTTCAATCTATCACAGGATTCCCGGTATATTGTAACGGAGGATCAGCAAAAAACGTATACGTTATCCGTACTACAAGATGATGGTATACATCAAATCGCTCAGCTAGCTGTAGCCCCTGGCAGGGATATGTATAAATTTTCTGTTGATGAGGAGACGCAAAACGTATACAGTATCGAAGGAATTTCAGCAGATGATGATTCCTCCTATTTTTTGAATCAATATGATAGGCAAGGCCACTGTCTTTCTACGATCCCTCTTCCTTTTACCTATTTGGGGGAAATATACGTTACCGGATCACATTTGTTTTTTTATGAGGTTGATAGCAAGGAATTACATATTTATGACAAAGGCTCCCTTCAGTTCCAAAGCGCTGTCCAGGTGAAGGATGATGTATTTCTGATCAAAGAGTACAAGCAGCAGTATTATGTGTTTATCGGTCATAATAATCCTTTCTTGGAGATTCGTGATGCCGGTTTTGAGGTAGTGAAGGAAACCAAGATAAATATGAGAGCTGGCGGGATTGATTTCAGAGCTTATTTTTTCGATAACCGATTGATACTTTTTAACGAAAGCGAAGGATTTTCAGTACTTCCTTTATAAGGGGGAGCAATGGGACAACGATATATTGAAGTAACAGAGGTGTATAAGAGCATTCACATGAAGGAGCAGCGGCTGGATTTGTTGGAAGGGGTTCATCTTGCCGTTGACAAGGGGGAGTTTGTCTCCATTATGGGTCGATCCGGATCGGGGAAAAGCACGCTCCTGCACTTGATTGGTCTATTGGATGCACCTGATCAAGGTGAGATCAAAATTATGGGTCAGTCGTTCAACGATGTAACGACGGACACGGTCACCGATTTTAAAAAGAATGCCATCGGGTATGTGTTTCAACAATATAATTTATTTCCCAATTTATCGGTTATCGATAATTTGTGCATGCCTTTCTATTTTGAGCCTTATCGAGATGTGCGGGAAGTAAGCCAATACGCCCTTGAACTCCTGCAACAACTGGGGTTGGCCTCCCGCAAGGATTATCTCGTAAAACATTTGTCGGGAGGCGAACAACAACGGGTTGCCTTAATACGATGTATGTTGAGCCGTCCTCCAATCCTATTGGCGGATGAGCCTACCGGAAGTGTTGATGCGGATAGCGAAGAGGAAATAATGAAACTGCTGCGCAGCATGAATGACACTGCCATTATTGTGGTCACGCATAATGAGAAGTATAAGGAAATCAGTGATTCCGTTTATGGTCTCGAGCATCGAAAATTAACGTGTTGGAAGGGGACGTCACTTGCGTAATTATGGCCGGTTAGTGTGGATGAATGTTACCGCAAATCAAAAATCGACACTTGCGTTTATGATGCTCGTTTGTTTAAGCGTATTTTTAACAAATTTGATGTTTAGTTATATGATGAGCATTAACCAAAATCTTGACGAACGTATTTTAAAAAACGAAAAATTAAAAATCGTAAAGGTCAATTCACGGCTTACCCATAAACTAGTCCCCCAGGTAAAGGAACAACTCCAAGAAGACGGGGTACAAATTATGCCAGGGGTCCAAGATAGGGGGAAGTTCACCGTTGGGGAAGTGAAAGAAATCAAACAGTGGCTGCCCCCAGGCACGCTTTTATTTCATGATTATACGATCAGGGCAATTGATGGAGACAGTGGATCTTTTAACTTAATGGGCATGGATCAGGACGTACTCGGTGTATTCGATCTATCACCACACATGCTATCCGAACCGAACAGTATCATCCTGAATATCACCGGCCTAAGCGAACAGGATAAAGGAAAATACAAGCTTGGCGATGATATTACGCTGACGTATTACGATTATTTATCAGCCGATGACAACATGCATCAGCTTCAACTCAAAATCACCGGATTTGTCAATAATACCAATATATTGGATATGCTTCATCTTCATCCTGAAACTTCATTTATCCATCTCGATCTGGCGAAGAGTGCATTTATTACCACGTATTACGGGAATCCAAAGACGTACGATCAAATCGGGAAGGCCAACGAATTTTATCTTTATTTTACACATGCCGACGATATTTCCGAAGCAATTGCGACGCTAGAACGTCACAATTTCAATGCGTATGTGATTGGCGACGTCATTAAAGGATTTGTCGATTACAGCAGCTTTATTCATAAAATAGGTGTAACAGGCATCGCTGTACTGCTTGTGACTTTTTTTATGATTTTGACTTATCTTATGAAGCAAATGTTATTTATACGGAAAAGAGAGATCGGCTTGTATAAAATAATAGGTTATAGGAGCAGGCACATCTTCCACATTTTATTTTGGGAAATTGCAATATCTTCTTTACTTGGAGCGTTAGGTGGACTAGGATCCTTCTCAGAAGAACTGTCGCACTTGGCTTGACAATCCGTCTAATGATTATCGTCAATGGATTACCAGCCGCGCTCATATTGCTTCGGCGGAGTAAACTCCTGGCGCAATTGCTGCGCAGCCTGACGCGGCCAGTACGGATCTTGCAGCAGCTTGCGGCCAAGGAAGACAAGGTCGGCCCGGGCGTTGCGCACAATCTCTTCGGCCAAGGCCGGTTCGGTAATCAACCCGACCGCGCCGGTTGCGATGCCGGCCGATTGACGGATCGCATGCGCATATTGGACCTGGTAGCCCGGATATGCTTCGACCGGATGGGGAACAACCCCTCCCGAGCTGCAATCGATCAGGTCGACGCCCTGGTCCTTCATGCGCCGCGCATAGTCAATGTATGCCTCGATCGCGTTCCCGCCTTCGGCATATTCATTGGCCGAGATGCGCACGAACAGCGGCTTGGACCACGTGATGCGCACCGCTTCAATCACTTCGCTCAAGCAGCGGTAGCGGGCGTCGGCGCTGCCGCCGTAGCTGTCGATCCGCTGGTTCGTCAGTGGGGACAGGAACTGGTTGATCAAATACCCGTGCGCGCCGTGAATCTCGATCACGTCGAACCCGGCTTCCTCAGCCCGCCGCGCGGCGTCGGCGAACGCTTTGATCATCTTGCGTATGTCCTCCAGCGTCATTTCCTCTGGCGTCTCATAGTCTTCACTGAAGCGCAGCGCCGAAGGAGCGATGATTCCGGGAACGGTTGCTTTGCGCCCGGCGTGAGCGAGCTGAATGCCGATCTTGCTGCCGTGCGCGTGGACCATGTCTGTCAGGCGGCGGAGCCCTTCTACGTGCTCGTCGCTCCAAATGCCCAGATCCTTCGTGCTGATGCGTCCGCCAGGGGTTACTGCGGTCGCCTCGATCATGATCAGGCCAACTTGTCCGACGGCACGGGACGCATAGTGGACCCAATGCCAATCGTTGACCATCCCGTCCTCATTGTGGGAAGAGTACATGCACATCGGCGACATCACGATACGATTCGGTATCGTCATTCCGCGTAACGTTAGCGGTTCAAATAATTGGGGCATGGCTATTCCTCCAAAGAATCATGTTCGAGATTGTACTTATCAACTCCCATTATACCCCTCCAAGTATGCAGGAAACAAATCGGCCATTTACGATAGATAACCCTTGATGCGGCAATGGTTACGGTGTGTGCTTCCGCAGCCAAGAGAGGCAATCTGACGTAACCTCATCCCGGTTCTTCTCATTCAGGAGCTCATGCCGCGCCTCCGGATACAGAATACATTCGACCTCGTGCAACTCAAGCTCGCGATACATCTCGGCCAGCCGCCGCACGCCTTTGCCGTATTGGCCGACCGGATCCCTATCGCCGGCAATGAGCATCACCGGCAAATCCTTTGGAATGGCCTGCATCGTCTCGGAGCGATGAATCTCCCGCAACAGCCTGAAGAAGTCCCGGTAAAACCCGATCGTGCTCAAAAATCCGCATTCCGGGTCAGCTACATATTTATCGACTTCCTGTTCATCCCGGCTCAACCAGTCGAAGGAGGTCCGGCTGGGCCGGAACGTCCGGTTGAAGCCGCCGAATGCCATATTGTCAATCATTTTGCTGCGGTGGCGTGAGCCGCGAGCAGCGGCAATCAGCTTCGTCAGCGCGACTCCGGCATATAATTCCGGCCCCCGCGGCCCGTTGCTGCCGCACAGAATGACACCGTTTATTTTACCTCCATGCTCCGCTATATATTTCTGTGCCAAAAAGGATCCCATACTGTGCGCAAACAGAAATACGGGTAGCCCGGCCTGCTCCGCATGAATAATCCCGGTCAACTGCGCCATATTGTGGACCATCCATGTAAAGCCGTCCTCGCCGACATAGCCTAGGTCCTTGGGCCGCTCTGCGGTCCGGCCATGCCCGCGGTGGTCGTTGCCATAGACAACATAGCCCGCATCCGTCAGCGCTTCGGCGAAGCGGCTGTAGCGTCTGGCTGTCTCGGTCATGCCGTGGGCAATCTGCACGACCCCGCGCACCGGCTGTCCTACCTTCGGATCCCAGCGGTACACATGGATGCGAACACCCTCTAGGTCGGTGAACGTGAACGTATTGGATAACATATAGAACGCCTCCCGTAATGGATTGGCGACAAGCCGCGGCTGCAGAGGAGCAGCCGGTAGCCTGTTACCGGTTCGTCAGGTCCTTCTCTCGTTGTGCTCAAGGGACCTCATATGCCGTTACCTTCCATTATATCTTCGAATAAGGAGGGAAATCTATGCTTCTTAATCCCTTCTAAATAGCTAATTCCCTGAATTTCTGAGTCAATGTCCCTATGATAAGAATGATAAATCTATCGTTGTCTTACAGTTAAACTTATTGCTCGTGAACTCAGATTGGCGCTAACACTCGGATTCCAGCACATTGTAGTTTGGAAATCATACAACTACGTGAAGTGGAGGAACGGATCAAGCACATGAAAGGGAGAAATACTGTGCACAGGAGGCTTGCCGCTGTTCACACCGAGCCAATATTCCGGTCAGCCAGATCAGGATTATCCGCTGCTGCATAAGCAGCTTCTCGCCTTAATCGAGGGCGAGCCGAACCTCATTGCCAATCTGGCCAATGCGTCGGTTGAAATCGTAGTTTGCCAATGATACCGTTATTTTGACCACATCGTGCGGGAAGTTCCGCTTCAATGATGTGGATTACGGCACCGTGGCAGATTCGGGCATTCCGGGTTATATTCATGAACGTGCTGACCAATCTGTTCGGCCTGAAGTTTATCGGCGATGCGCAGGAAGATATGAAGGCGACGCTCCGTCTCGCCTAGACGGTAAACGGGGTAAATCATTTATGGAGTTAATCGATCTGTGGCGCGGTACCTAGGGGCCGCATTTGTTTGTTCCGCACGTTTCGGTGCAGCTTCGGAATGGCCCGCAGGCCGAAGATTAAAAGCAAATACACTTTACTTGAGTAAAGGTTAGAAAAATGTTAGAAGTCCGTGCCCCTGCATACAAATAGCGCGGCCCCCGAAACCCCGGAAGCCGCGCCGTTATCGACATGTAAGTGGTGCTGGTGAAGGGAATTGAACCCCCGACCTACGCATTACGAGTGCGTTGCTCTACCCCTGAGCTACACCAGCAGTTTAACAACGAATATTATTCTAAATAAAATAGACAAAAGTTGCAACACCTTTTTATTTTTTTCCGTAAATTACATGTCTGCCTTGAACATTTGGCAAGCATACCAGCGGGGCAGTTGGCGCCGTTCCGCCGCCTCGCCAAAGAGGACGAGCACGGCGCTCGGGACGGAACGATCCACTTCTCCCGTCTCCATCAGGCGAACAGCGTCACATGGCCAGAGGTCAACCATGGCATGCTGGTGCAGCGCCTGCTCGGTCAGCTCCAGGCTTACCGAAGCCGACATGAAGCGGGCTCGAGCGAATCCGCTAATCGCCTCAGCCAGGCCCCGACCTCCGCCTTCGGCTGGGATGTCCACCAGAGGGTACGCGGCTTGTAGCGGTGCTGCAACATATAATCCAATCGAATCAGACTGCGAATGACGTCCAGATCCGGCACCTGCATCTGCTCCAGAAATTGTTCCAAACGCAGGAACAGGTGTACTTGATGTTTGGGCGAAGCCGTGATAGGCTCTTAAAAAAAACGGAAAGAAAGTTGGAGGAAGTGGATTGGCCACACTGTCAAAAATAGATGGCATTACATCTGTGTATTGGTTGACCTCTTTCATCGTGAGATCATTGGCTCTAGCTGCAGGCCCGAAAAAGGCCGCGGCTCTGGTCGCGCGTGCCTTTGCCTCTGAACAAGGGGATCTGCGTCAAATTCAGTTATTCCATACGGATCGCCTCCTGGAAAACGCCCCGTTGCGTGGCGATCTTCGCAAAGCACTTCTCCTATCCGCAATTCATGGAATGGACCTCTCCTTAAGGATAGCATTTCCTTCACTCTGCCAATCTTGAAGCGCTTGTTCAACCGTATTGTTTCCTTTTAAGGTATGACGGATTGTCAAGCCAAGTGCGACAGTTCTTCTGAGAAGGATTCGTGAGCAGTCTTCCAGCCCAAACATTTTCGTGGTCGTTGATTGAT
>NZ_BALG01000124.1 GCF_000315235.1 Paenibacillus popilliae ATCC 14706
TATAAAATCTATCGATAAGCTCAATCATCAAAAGCTCTGCCTCATCATGTTCAGCGCGCAATCTATCAGGCAAACAAAATTTATACATACTAAGCGTAGCTGCAGCCTCAATAAGCCTCCAAATCCCCTCTTGCAATACGTCTGCCCTTTCAGACATCATGTCCACCCTCCTTTGTGTGTACCGCGCTTCAATCCCTTTTCTCGCATCAACTCGTGACATAGGGGGTCTCAATGGGCGTGGTAGGGGGGCTATGTGCAGCCGTGGGACGGGCCAAGGATTGCCCATCCCCCATCATGCCCGCACGACAGGGTTACACTGGGGATATATCCCCAGCCCCCTATGTGTCGTATCTAGCTCATTAAACTATCAGACACTCTGAGACGTCCAGAGCGCCCGTAGACGGGTTAATACGCAAATGATACATGTGATAGATTGCCGCACCATCTGGACGTGTCACAGCCCCTCCACAGTGCGAGCACACACACGATCGTACCCCCCCGTACACCAGTCATGACTTTTCCTCACCCTTATTAATAGACTTTGTAGGCTTTTTGCCACTCATCGCCGCACCGTGAGTAGCCGCATAATCAATGATAGTAGCCTTAAAGACTTCTTCTTGCCTTTTCGCATGTGCTTCCAACTGCTCCACCTTCGCAGCCATGATGGCAGCTTCTTTTTCAGCTGCAGCCGCCACGGCGGACAGCTTAGCCGCCTCCGTCTCCTGCGCAGCAACTACAATCTGCTGCTGCTTCACCTCTGCCGCCAACTTTTCTTTGTCCTGGACAGCCGCACGAAGCTGCTCGACCTCTGTCGTTAGTCCCTGTATCCAATTTTCTTTATCATCGACAACTCCATTTAGCCGCTCAACTTCTGCCAACAACCTGCCATTGGACTTATCCAACTCACGCATCTCCTTGGCGTACTCTTCATTAACACGACCTAATCGCTCCTTATCAGCCCGTAGTTCCTTCATGCTCTCCTCCAGGACATCAAGACGCGCTTGTAATTGAGTCACTTTCAGACGTTCATTTTGCAACTCTTCCTGCGCAT
>NZ_BALG01000123.1 GCF_000315235.1 Paenibacillus popilliae ATCC 14706
GCGCCTGCTCCGCGAAATAAGAAGCGAGCTGCTCATGGCTTTCATAGACTGGAATGGGCACAGCCCAATTGCGCTTGGCGTATCCGCATTTGTTTTCCACATGACCTTTTTCATGCCCTCTGTATGGATTACAAAACACGGCTTCAAACCGGTAGTGGGAACAGAAACGCTGGAATCCCTCGGTAAGCT
>NZ_BALG01000122.1 GCF_000315235.1 Paenibacillus popilliae ATCC 14706
CTCGATAAAAAGCAAACCGCAGCCGTGCCGACCGTGCGGGGCGATGTGACCAGAGGAGCGGTGATGCAACAGTTGTATGCGGTGCTGGCACAATATAAATGGCCGGATTCGGTTCCTATCGATCAATATCAGGCCGACGAGTTTTTGCAAATAAGAGGGATCGTGAAGGGAACAGGGAAAGGCATGCAACCGGATAAGCCATGCACCGTTGAGGAAGCGGTTGTGATGGCGATCCGGCTCGTAGCCGACACGTATGCTGCACTTGGGCAAGGCGCGAAGGGATTGATGTGGAAAGTATCGCATCATAACAATACGATGTACCTGTTCGGTTCGATTCACGAGGGTATTACGGATTTCTACCCGCTTCATCCGCAGGTGCAAGCGGCGTTGCAACAGGCGGATGAGCTTATCGTCGAAGTCAATTTATTAGATAAAGCGGAGATCGCTTTAGCACAGGAACAGTATACCTATCGAGATGGTACAACACTCAAGGATCATGTATCGGCGGCAACGTATGACAAGGCTCAGCAGGTGTTTGCGATGCTGAAATT
>NZ_BALG01000121.1 GCF_000315235.1 Paenibacillus popilliae ATCC 14706
ATATATTGGCTCGGACGGAGCCATCAGGGAGAGATGAGGTTACGAACTCGATGATCTGAGAAGCCCCTAGCTTTAGCTATGGGGAGTCGTCACGATGGTATTCACGTTGGCGGCGTGCGGAGGGAAAACGACTTCAGCACCGACGGAGACAGGAACGACAACAAGCGAGACAACAACAGATACGAGTACGACAGACTCGGATGAATTGGTTCCTGAAGATGGAGCAAGTCTGATTGTATGGGAGAGTAAAGAAGCGCGTCCGTTTGTTGAAGCGATCGCGAAGGAATTTACAGCGAAGTATAACGTGCCTGTTAAATATGAAGAAGTAGCGGCACCTGACCAAGTCAACAAATTGGTGAATGACGGTCCTGCAGGCATCGCAGCAGATATCGTCGTCTTCCCTCATGATAACTTGGGTAAAGCGGTAACTGCCGGACTCGTGTTTCCGAATGACTTCCACGAAGAGAAGACGCGTGCGGAGAACTCCGAGCTAGCCGTGAATGCTTCTTCCTTTGAAGGCGTGTTGTATGGCTACCCACGCTCTGTAGAGACGCCGATTATGTTCTACAACAAAGACCTCGTTCCTGAAGCCCCTAAGACAATGGAAGAGGTTATGGAATTATCAACAACGATGAACGATGTGAAGAACAAAAAATATACGTACATGTGGGAAATAGGCAACTTCTACTATGACTACATGTTCCTAGCAACAACCGGCGGCTATGTATTCGGCGATGATGGCAGCGATAAATCAGACATCGGCTTGAATAACGAAGGCGCGATCAAAGGAGCAACATTCCTCCAGCAATTTGCGAAGCAGGTGCTTCCATTGACGACTTCTGACGCAACAGGCGATGTGAAGAAGGCCCTCTTTACAAGCGGCAAGCTGGCGCTGAACATCGACGGTCCTTGGGCGATTCCGGATCTGAAGTCATCTGGCATCAACCTTGCGCAGCACCGATTCCTAGCATTGAAGGACAGCCGTCCAAGACTTTCTCTGGCGTGAAGTCCTGGTATGTGAACTCCTATACGAAGTATCCGAACGCAGCGAAGCTGTTTGCTGAATTTGCTTCCACGAAGGAAGCACAATTGATGAACTATGAGATGACAGGCGTTGTTCCTGCTAATAAGGAAGCGGCGGCTGACGCTGAAGTAGCGAGCGATCCGTTTACGGTAGCGGTATTGGAGCAATTTAAGAATTCCTACCCAATGCCAGCTATTCCTGAGATGGGAAGTGTATGGAGTCCAATGGCTGCAGGACTTGCAGATGTGTTGAACAAAGGCAAGGATCCGAAAGAAGCGCTCGACAACGCAGTGAATCAGATTAAAGACGCAACTAAATAAAAGTCATACGGATGGGGACCCGGGTGAGTGTGGAGCACTCGTCCGGGTCGTTTCTTTCAAGAGTAGGGCCCGTGCCTAACGGGCCTACGGGTGGGACCCTTGTAAGGAGGAAGGAGAGGACGTTATGAGCACTCGACAACAGGCTTCCATGAACGGTGAAGCGTCGCAGCGCACGCAAGAAGCGCCGCAACCTGCGAGTAGCAATAGCGGGGCGATAGCCGCCGTGCTGTCAGGCGTATTCTGGGGTTTAGGTCAAATGTTTAACCGTCAATACCTTAAAGGCATTTTGTTTATGCTGTTTGAAGCAACAGGGCTGTTCTATCTGTTCAATCGTTTGCCTCATGGGATCTGGGGCTTGTATACCCTTGGTGAGACGCCTTCACAGATGATGAAGGTAGGAAAGCTATACAAGATGATTCCTGGGGACCACTCGATTCATTTGATCATACAAGGACTTATTTCGCTGCTTGTCCTGTTCGTCTTTATATGGGTATACGTACTCATTGTTAAGGATGCCCTTGCGGTAGGACGCGCGCGTGCTAGAGGGGACAAACCGAACAACTTCCTGCAAAGCTTGGTGTATGTTCAAGAGCATAAATTTGCTTATCTGTTCCTGGCATTGCCAACAGCAGCGGTGTTGTTCTTTACGATAATGCCGATTATTTTCATGATTCTGCTCGCCTTCACGAACTACTCGGCTCCTGATCATGTGCCGCCTGCCAAGCTTGTAGACTGGGTAGGCTTCCAGAACTTTGCTGACTTGCTGCAGCTTGGCACTTGGAGCGGAACTTTCTATGGCGTCCTCACTTGGACGATCATTTGGGCCATTCTTGCAACTGTAACCTGCTACTTCGGCGGTATTCTAGTCGCTCTCTTGGTTCAACAGGCAGGGATTAAGTTCAAGACGATGTGGCGAACGATCTTTATTATTCCGTATGCGATCCCGCAAATGCTATCGTTCTTGATTATGCGCAACATGTTTAACGGTGAATTTGGACCGATCAACCAATATCTGAGCTACTTTGGCTTAGGAAAGCTGCCGTGGCTGTCCGATCCATTCTGGGCGAAGGTAACCGTGCTGCTCGTGAATATGTGGGTAGGTATACCGGTTACGATGGTTCTTGTTATCGGGATCTTGACAACGATTCCAAGAGATATGTATGAAGCCGCAGAGGTAGACGGCGCAACGGCTTGGCACAAATTCAAGGCCATTACGCTGCCGATGATCCTGTATTCAACTGCACCAATCCTGATCGGGCAATTTGCAGGCAACATCAACAACTTTAACGTTATTTTCTTGATGACCAACGGTAATCCGCCGAATGGTGAATATCAGTACGCGGGCAGCACCGACTTGCTCGTGACATGGCTGTACAAATTAACGCTCGACAATAACAAATTCAACATGGCTGCAGCTATAGGCATCATCATCTTTATCATCGTAGCTTCCTTGTCCATCTGGAGCTATCGCCGTACCCGTTCGTTCCGAGAGGAGGATATGATCCAATGAGTGTAGGTACCAAGAAACATTCACGTGTGCGTCTCATCGTAAGCTACTTGCTGCTGATCCTAATCACTCTCAGCGTGTTCTATCCGACGTTCTGGATCTTGATGTCATCCATTCGTCCAGGTACATCGATTTATAGTGAGACGCTTATTCCAACAAATCCGACGTTTGAGCATTATATTCGTCTCTTTACTTCCGAGCAGTATCAATATGGTCGGTGGTATCTCAATACCCTGAAGATCGCGACCTTCAACATGATCTTTGGCGTTATTCTCGTCGTCATGACCGCTTATGCGCTGTCCCGCTTCCGTTTCTACGGGCGGAAGAATCTGATGTCAGGGATGCTCGTGCTCGGCATGTTCCCAGGGTTCATGAGCATGATTGCGATCTACATCCTTCTTATGCAGCTTAACCTCTTGGATACGCATCTTGCGTTGATCCTGGTGTATTGTGCGGGCGCGCCGCTGGGTGCATTTGTGGTCAAAGGCTTCTTTGATACGATTCCAAAAAGCTTGGAGGAGTCCGCGCGAATTGACGGCGCGACACACTGGACGGTATTCGTTCGCATTATGCTGCCGCTGTCGAAGCCAATGATTACGTATATTGGGCTCATGACCTTTGCTGGCGCATGGGGAGACTTTATCTTTGCCCGACTTGTGCTTCGTACAAAGGAGAAATGGACGCTTGCCATCGGGCTGTGGGATATGGTTAACAACGCATCGACGAACTTTACGATGTTTGCCGCAGGCGCGGTGCTGATCGCGATTCCAATTGCACTCTTGTACTTATTCTTGCAGCGCTTCTTGGTGGAAGGGCTGACGGCGGGCGCAAGCAAGGGATAAGCAGCAGGTTGGCAATCAGCTTACTCAACTTCAATAGAACGCAGGAGGGGTAACGATGCAGGATACAAGTGCAGCTATACATCCAGAGAATGCGAGCCAACATGCACAGAACCATACTGGCGCGGCGATCGGAACGATCACTTGCGTGAAAGAACAAGATCAAGGGTTATTGTTGATCGGAACGTATTTTAATCTCGCGATTACGTCGGTAGATGCCGGCGTAATCCGCATCATGACCTTCCGTGGACATCAGCCGAATGGGAAGACGACACCAGCGATTGTTGAATCTTCCGCACGCGCAGCTACACCTCTAGCTTGGAAGACTACGGATGAAGAAGTCTCGATTGCCGTTGGCAAATCAACGATGACCGTCAACCGCCAAACCGGTAGGATCCATATGAAGGGCGAGGGCATGCCAGGTGTAGATATCGTCAGCTTGCAGCGTAATCGTGAAGCGGTGGGCGACTATACGGCATTTGTATCCTTAACCAGCGATGATCATATTTATGGCCTTGGTGAAAAGACAGGATTCCTTGATAAGCGCGGAGAGCGCTATACGATGTGGAATTCCGATGTCTATGCGCCGCATGTGCCGGAGATGGAAGCCCTGTATCAATCCATTCCATTCTTGACGGTGCTGAATCAAGGTGCAAGCTACGGATTGTTCTTGGATAATCCGGGTAAAACGGTATTTGATATGCGGACCTATGCCGATCATGCGATGCTCCAGACGTGGACGGGAGAATTTGATCTGTACTGGATCGAAGGACCGACGATGAAGGAGGTTCTCGTTCGCTACGGGAATCTAACAGGCCGCATGCCGCTTCCGCCGAAGTGGGCGCTTGGCTACCACCAATCCCGATACAGCTATATGGATGAAAAGGAAGTCCTGGAGCTTGCTCATACGTTCCGTGACAAGGAGATTCCTTGCGACGTGATTCATCTAGACATTCATTATATGAACGGCTATCGTGTATTTACCTTTGATGAAAGCCGCTTCCCGAATCCTGAACACATGATGGAAGAGCTTCGTGAGCAGGGCTTCCATATCGTACCGATCGTGGACCCAGGCGTGAAGAAGGACCCGATGTACGCTGTGTATATGGAAGGCGTCGAAGGCGATTTCTACTGCAAGACGGCAGAAGGCGATATTTATACAGGTCCAGTATGGCCGGGTGAGAGTGCCTTCCCAGACTTCACGGAATCGCGAGTACGCGATTGGTGGAAGGAGAAGCAGCGCTTCTACACGGATCTAGGCATTGATGGCATTTGGAACGATATGAACGAGCCGGCCATTTTCAATGAGACGAAGACGATGGACGTTCATGTGATGCATGGCAACGAAAGCGATCGCAAGACGCATGGCGAGCTGCACAATGTGTACGGCATGTGCATGTCTCAAGCGAGCTATGAAGGATTAAAGGCATTGCTTGAAGGCAAGCGTCCATTCGTCCTTACCCGTGCGGGCTATAGCGGCATTCAGCGCTACGCAGCGGTGTGGACAGGCGACAACAGAAGCTTCTGGGAGCATATGTCCATGGCGATGCCGATGGTGATGAATCTTGGCTTGTCGGGTGTTCCGTTCTCTGGTCCGGATATCGGAGGCTTCGCGCACCATACAAGCGGTGAGCTGCTTGCTCGCTGGACGCAGATGGGGGTATTCTTCCCGTATGTTCGCAATCACAGCGCAATTGACACGCTGCGTCAGGAGCCTTGGTCGTTTGGCGAGGAGATTGAGCGCATTTGCCAGCAGTATATTTCCTTGCGATATCAATGGATGCCGTACCTGTATCACTGGTTCTATGAAGCTTCCAAGACGGGTCTTCCGCTCCTGCGTCCCCTGGTGCTGGAATATCCGAACGACACGCAAGTATATAACCTATGCGATCAGTTCATGATCGGCGACTCGGTTATTGTGGCGCCGATTTATCGCCCGAATACGGAATGGCGATCCGTCTATCTGCCTGAAGGAGAGTGGGTAGACTACTGGAGCGGTGAACGATTCGCAGGCAAGCAGCACACCCATGTACATGCGCCTGTGGAGAAGCTTCCGATCTATGTACGTGCAGGCGCTGTATTGCTGGAGGGTCCTGTTCGTCAATATGCTGAACAGAAGGTTGATTCTGACTATGTAACCGCGTCTGTTTACCTGCAACGTAACCATGGCGTATCCGAGCTTCATTGGTATGAGGACGATGGATTAACCTTTGCCTACGAAGACGGACAGTGGAACAAGATGAACATTCAAGTGATAGAATCGGAGCAAACGCTGAATGTAAAAGCGAAGTATTCGGTGCATGGCTATGAGACGAAGCGAGACAGCCTGCAATTCCGTTTTATCGGCTTACCAGCAGCACCGACATCTGTGTCTGGACTTGGAGATCGTATGAAGCTTGAGGCATGGACACAGAATGCGACAGGCTGGGCGTATGATGAAGCACGCGGTGAACTATGGGTGAAGCTTCAGGAGAATAAAGCAGGGCATGAATTCAAGGTAACGCTATAATCGCTCTATAAAGAATGCAGCGATGGAGCGTAACGGCATGAAAGCCGATATCCATCGCTGCTTTGCTTTTCATTCAAGTGGATCGGACCGAATTCGTGAACCAGATGAACTTCCAGAGCCTGCTGGTATGGACTTTGAATAAACATATTGTGTAAACGAATTATGCTCCATGTTTGTTAGGTCTACAACTTTCACAAAAAGAAATGAAACGGCTTTGAAAATGAAATAACCAATAAGTACTCCAGTAAAGTTAAAGATAATATCATTAACATCAATCATTCGATATGGATACTTAATACTTACAGAAATACATAGTTGAATGGTTTCAACGATAATTCCAAGAATAATACCACTGCTAACTAACTTAACGAAGCTTTGTTTGTTAACTACATAATTTATAACAAAACCAAATGGAATGGTCATGATGATATTAAGGATATGTTCCTTAGTAAAAATCGAGAAATATTTCCCAGTCCATAGCGGGAGCAGGTTTATATTATCACTGAATGAGGAATTCGGACGTACCAAAGATAAATACGTTTCATTTATAGGGATTGGAAAAAGTGTATATTTGATTACAAAGATCAGATAATAAAAAAGGATCCCGCAAAAGAATATATGAACATTGCTTTTTTTTCTTAATTTGAGGATGAAAATCATTAAAAGTAATAATGGAACACAGAATAATAGGTATAACTCATGAAAACGTAACATAGAAAATCTCCTCTTAAACGGTAAAGAACCGCCTAATTAGGCAGTCCCTTACCATTTTAATAATTTGTTAGTACGTGCTTTTCAGTGAGCCAGATCCGGAAAGGTTCCAATTATCATCATGCGATTTTTCTAAGTAGAGATAGTATTCGCCATTTAGATCTGAACCACCATCGGCTGTAAACCACCCAAAGTTTTTGCTAAAAGTGCTGCTTCCACCTAATGTAGACGACGGTTGTACATCGATAGTTCCAACCAAATCATCCGCACTTAGTGCCCCATCTTGTTCCCAGACGGCAATTTTTACACTAGTCGGCGTCGGTGTCCAACCCGAATCTTGTGAAACAGTCATTATGTTTCCATCGAGTTGTATTGTCCCGTCGTGTAAAGTATGGATCTGTCCATTTTTCTCACCATCAACAATCCGGTAATCCATCGTCCAGCTAAAGTTTGAAATGTCGGTTGTAGCGAACACAGGGACGGCCATTACAGCAAATACAGTTAGTCCGAAAATTGAGTTGACGATTTTTTTCATTCAAATAACCTCCAATGGAAATTTGTATAAGTCCTCACATGTAATATAGTACCTGTTTTTTTCTATATATATCCATAGTCTATTACTACCAAAAGAAGATGTGCTTCTTCGGCGATTAGCGTGCTAGACCAGGATGACGGAGTGTTTTTATATGTGACGGATTGTAAAATGAAGTGCGACACCTTCTGGGAATAAAAAACAAAGGACCCATGGCCGGATTCGTGTAGAATGAAAGTTCTCACCACCTCATTCACACAAGGAGAATCCACCATGAGCTACACTCATCTTAGCATAATCGAGCGAAGCAAGCTAGAAATCCTCCATCAGCAAGGGAAAAGTGCCCGAGCCATCGCAAGGACATGCCACCATTAGCCGGGAACTGCGCCGAAACGCAGCCCAAGAGACTTACCGTGCGGGGCCATCTCAGGAGAGCTATGTCCAGCGTCGTCAGG
>NZ_BALG01000120.1 GCF_000315235.1 Paenibacillus popilliae ATCC 14706
ATATATTGGCTCGGACGGAGCCATCAGGGAGAGATGAGGTTACGAATCTCGATGATCTGAGAAGCCCCTAGCTTTAGCTATGGGGAGTCGTCACACCCTATTGGGCCAAGCGTCTTGGCAAGGATGAGATGGTAGCAAGACAACTCTCCACACGCGGGGGAACATTATACTGTAAATACAAGGGAGACCGAGTCAAGATCAGTGGTTCAGCAGCTCTGTATTCCATTGCCGATCTTCATATACGTTGAGAAATGGGGTAAAAAAATTGCTTACGATCCGTTCGCTGTTTGAAAAAACCTCCCTTCTTTCCTATATGGAAAGAGAGAGGCTTAGACCGACCCATTCAACTTGCTGCTGCAATTATTACCGCTTGCCTGGCTCATATGGCACGCCAAGCGCAGACGGCGAATTGCTCTTGCCGGCCGTGAAGATCAGCACGAGAAGCGTCAGTACGTACGGCAGCATGTAGAATACTTCCGTCGGTATCACATTGGCGAAGGAATACAGCTGAACCTGATCTCGCAGCGCCTGGGCGAAGCCGAAGAACAAGGCCGCGAGCGTCGCGCCGATTGGATTCCAGCGGCCGAAGATAACCGCCGCAAGCGCGATATACCCCTGGCCGGAGATCGTGTTGGACGCGAAGCTGCTGTTCGCCGTCAGCGCAATCGTCGCTCCACCCAGTGCGGCAATCGAACCACCGACCATGACGGACCAGCCCCGCAGCCGGTTGACCTTCACCCCGGCCGTGTCCGCCGCTCCTGGGTGCTCGCCGACCGCACGCAGCCGCAGGCCGAGCGGTGTCTTGAACATCACGTAATAAACGACGATGACAAGCAGCAGGGCGAGATACGTCGTCGGGTACGACTGGAAGAACGCTCTGCCCACGAACGGAATATCGCTTAGCCAAGGAATATGAATTCGGTGGAACACATTGCTGATAACCGGCGTCTCCGCCGCCCCATTGAAGATAAGCTTCACCAGGAAGAAGGTGGAGCTGGCGGCGAGCATATTGACCACGATACCGCTAATGACCTGATTCGCCTTGAAGCGAACCGAGGCAATCACATGAATGCCTGAGAAGATGACCGTAAAGATAAGCGCCGCCAGACAGCCCAGCCATGGCGAAGCCGCACCCAGTCCCGCCTGTTCGGCGTAATAAGCTACAATCGCGGAGGAAAACGCGCCTGACACCATGAAGCCTTCCAATCCGAGGTTGATCACCCCCGAACGCTCCGCAATGAGTCCGCCGAGCGCGGCGAAGACGAGTGCTGTCGCAAATACGAGCGTCCCGTTGATTAAAGATCCGAGCAATTCCATCTGTTATCCCTCCCGCTTCGCCTTTTCAGAACGTGAAAACCGTGATATCAACCAGCGAATCATGCCTGGTGCTGCGGCGAAGAAGATGATGATGCTGATGACCATATTAATGACCTCGCCAGGGACGTCCGCTCCGAAGCTCATGCCCTGCGCCCCGTACATTAACGCTCCGAATAGCGCCGCGGCCAGCACGACGCCCAGCGCACCATTCATGCCAAGCAGCGCGACGGCGATGCCGTCAAAGCCGGTACCGGAAGTTACGGAGGAGATGGCCATATATTTGAATACGCCAAGCACCTCCAGCGTTCCGATCATGCCGCCCAGCATTCCCGAGAGGAAGAATGTCCGGGTAATGACCTTGGACACGCTCATGCCGGCGTATTCCGCTGCATATCTGTTATTCCCTACGGCGCGGGTCTCATACCCCCACTTCGTCCGGTTCATGTATAGGTGGTACCCGATAACGGCAACGATGACGATAAAGAATCCCCAGTGAACGCGGGCCCCGCTCATCCAATTGCTGAGCCAGCCAATCTGGATGCTGGCCGATTCCTGAATGTTCTGCGAACGGGACGTCCCCGATTCCGCCATAAACGCCTTGATGACCATTTGGCTGATATAGAGCGCGGTCCAGTTCAGCATGATGCAGGAGATCACCTCGTTAATGCCCCGCTTCGTCTTGAGCAGACCGACAAGCGCCCCCCATAGACCTCCCAAAATCATACCGGCGATAATAGCGACGATGCCGTGCAGAATCGGCGGCAGCGATATCATATTGCCCACGATGAGCGCACCGAGCGAGCCCATCACAATCTGGCCATCCACCCCGATGTTGAACATGCCCGCACGGAATGCAAGCGCTACGGCCAATCCGGCGAAGATAAGCGGCACGATCGCCCGCAGCGTCTCGCCCATATCATAGGCGGAGCCGAATATTTTCTCCACCAGTGACTGATAAGCAAGCAGCGGATGATAGCCTCCGACAAGCATAACGAGAGCTCCGATAATCATCCCAAGGATGATAGCCATGAGAGAGATGATAACCGATTCTCTGGCTAGCATCGATTTAAGCTTGTTCACGACGTCCCCCCCCTTGATGCTTGCCGGCCATCATGAGACCCAGTTCCTGATCTGTCGTTGTCTCCGGCGTTGTCTCCCCGACAATACGTCCGTCGAACATAACGAGGATGCGGTCAGCCACATTCAATATCTCTTCCAGCTCGAACGACACGAGCAGAACCGCTTTGCCAGCGTCGCGCTGGGCGATTAACTGCTTATGTACGAATTCGATCGCGCCGACGTCCAGCCCCCGCGTCGGCTGGGCTGCGACGAGCAGCCTCGGATCATTATCGATCTCGCGCGCGATAATGATCTTTTGCTGGTTCCCGCCGGACATCACCCGGACCGGCGTATGGATGCTTGGCGTCCGAATATCGAACTGCTCCACATACCGTTTTGTCACCTGTCCAATCGCCTGCTGATCCATCAAGCCTTTACGGTTGAACTCCGGGCTGTCGTACGATTTGAGCACGGCATTCTCCGTGACGTCGAAGTCGAGCACCAGCCCATGTTTATGCCGATCCTGAGGGATGTAGGAGATACCCTTGTCCGAAGCGTCCCGGGGAGATACATTCGTCACATCCTGGCCCGCCAATCGGATTTGCCCGTCCGCAGTCCGGCGCATGCCGGTTATCGCCTCAATCAGCTCATTCTGACCGTTCCCGTCCACGCCAGCGATGCCGACAATCTCTCCGGCCCGCACCTGAAAGCTGACGCCGTCCACAACATGCTGCCCGTGCTCGTCCTTCACGATCAGGTTGTCGACCTGAAGCATCACATCCCGTGGCGAAGCAGGCGCCTTGTCTGTCTTGAATTCGACATGCTTGCCAACCATCTTCTCGGCCAGCGTCACCGGATCTGTCTCGGCTACCCTAACGGTGTCGATGACTTTGCCCCGGCGGATAATCGTGCAGCGGTCCGCAACCTCCATGATTTCCTTCAGCTTGTGCGTAATGAGCAGGATCGATTTGCCTTCCGCGGCCAGCCGCTTCATAATGTGGAGCAGTTCCTCGATCTCTTGCGGCGTCAGCACCGCGGTCGGCTCATCGAAAATAATAATCTCGGCCCCGCGATACAGTGTTTTCATAATCTCGACGCGCTGCTGCATGCCGACGGAAATCAATTCGATGATCGCCCCCGGCTTCACATTCAGCCCATACTGCTCCGACAGCTGACGTATTTTATGGGCAGCGCCCTTCAAATCCATCTTTATGCCTTGCGTCGGTTCCATGCCGAGCACGATATTTTCCGTAACCGAAAAAGGGTGAACAAGCTTAAAATGCTGATGCACCATGCCGATGCCGCATTCAATCGCCTTGTTCGGGCCGTCCATCACAATCTGCCGGCCGTTCAGCTCCATACTGCCTTCATCAGGCTGATATAATCCGAATACAATATTCATCAATGTCGATTTGCCGGCGCCATTTTCGCCGAGAAGCGCATGAATCTCGCCTTTTTTCAACTGGAGGCTAATTTGATCATTTGCTATAATGCCGGGAAAGCGCTTTGTAATTCCTTTCAATTCCAGTACGATATCTCCCTTGTGCATTTGGCGTTCCCCTTCGCAACACGTCTCCCCGCCGGTCAAACGGGCGGGGAGGCGGTATGGTGAATTAAGTCGTCGGCACTTGAATCTCGCCGTTAATAATCTTGGCACGGTATTCTTCGACTTTGTCCAACACTTCTTTCGGCACGTTTTTATCGGAAGTCGGCGCAATATCGACGCCTTGTTCCTTCAGCCCCATCGAGGTCACTTTGCCGCTAGGGAAGTTGCCGTCCGCCAATGCCTTGGAAATCGTGTATACCGCTTCGTCAACCTTCTTTATCATTGAGGTCAGCGTCACATCGTCACCGAACTCAAGCGACTGGTCCTTATCTACGCCGATAACCCAGACGCGGTCGCCGCGCGTCACGCGCTCTTTCGCTTCATTAAATACGCCGTTGCCTGTCAAGCCGGAAGCATGGAAAATAATATCGACGCCGTCATCATACAGTATGGAAGCGGCCGATTTCCCCATATCGACGCGGGTGAATTGCCCCGTATATATCGCTTTGAATGAGGCATCCGGATTGACTGCCTTGACGCCTTCGCGGAAGCCGACTTCGAAGCGCTTGATGACCGAATTTTCCATGCCGCCGACGAATCCGATTTTGTTCGATTTCGTCATTGAGCCGGCGATAACGCCGACCAGGAACGCGCCTTCGTTTTCTTTGAAGGCAACGGAAGCGACGTTCGGCACGATGATTTCCGAATCGACGATGCCCAGCTTCGCATTTGGGTTTTCATTGGCAATCTTCGTTACCGCATCATCCAGCGTATATGCCGTGGCCCAAGTCAAGTCGTAGCCGCCCTTGACGAACTGGTTCAAGCTCGGATAGATTTCACCGTCATTTTTCGGCTCTAAATATTTGACTTCAAAGCCGAAGTCGTCGCGCAGCTTCTGCAGACCTTCCCAAGCGCTCTGGTTAAATGATTTATCGTTTACGCTTCCCATATCGGTAACCATACCGACCTTGAGCTTTTTCCCGCCACCTTCGCCGTCGACAGCATTCGTGCCCCCGGACTTGTTCCCGCAGCCGGCCAGAGCGAAGGTGAATAATAGCATCGCTGATAATACCAACAACATCGATTTTTTCATTGACGAGTTCCCCCTTGAGATTAATCCATCATCTTGCATCTATCCAGAGCGAGCACGTCAGCGGGCATTCAACTGCGACAAAAAGCTGGTCCCGTAACCCGTTCCCTTGACGCCGAAGTTGTCGGCCAGCGTAGCGGCCAGATCAGCAAAGGTCGAGCGTACTCCGATGGAAGCGGTTTTGCCCGCAAACGCAGGATTATAGATCAGAATCGGCACATATTCGCGCGTATGATCCGTTCCTGCATGAATCGGGTCATTGCCGTGATCGGCCGTAATGATAAGCAGGTCCTTCTCGCCGACCCGTTCCATCATCTCCGGCAGCGCTCGGTCGAACTCCTCCAGGCAACGGGCGTAGCCCTCTGGATCGCGGCGGTGGCCGTACAGGGAGTCGAAATCAACCAAGTTGGTAAAGATCAACCCTTTCCCTGCATCCCCTAACCGCTCGATCGTCGTCTCCATGCCGTGCGCATTGCTCTTCGTAGGATAGGAATGATTGATTCCGCTTCCGGAGAAGATGTCGTTAATTTTCCCCACGGATACCACTTCATAGCCGCTCTCAAAGATCGAATTCAGCACCGTCTTCGCTGGCGGAGCAAGCGCGTAATCATGACGATTGGCGGTCCGCTTGAAGCTGCCCGGATCGCCGACATACGGCCGCGCGATAACGCGTCCGACGGCATAGGGAGCACTCAGCGTCATCTCCCTTGCAATCTCGCAGGCCGCATATAGCTCTTCCAGCGGAATGATATCTTCATGCGCCGCAATCTGGAAGACGCTGTCCGCGGACGTATATACGATCCAGGCGCCGGTACGCATCTGTTCTTCGCCGTACTGGACCAGCACGTCCGTGCCGGAAGCAGGTCGGTTGCAGAGTACCTTCCGTCCCGTCTTCTCCTCAAAAGCCTGGATGAGCGGCTCCGGAAATCCTTCCGGATAGACCTCGAACGGAATGTCGACATGCAGGCCCATCAGTTCCCAATGGCCAGTCATCGTATCTTTGCCGACGGAAGTCTCGGCCATTTTGCCGTAGAAGGCCAGCGGCGATGCGGCCGGGGGAATATACGGCAGGTCCGCGATATTGCCTAGACCGAGCCCCTGCAGATTCGGAAGCTGAATCGTCGGTACGCGCTCCGCGATATGGCCGAGTGTATGAGAGCCGGCATCACCGAAGCGTTCCGCATCCGGAAGCTCACCGATACCTACGCTATCCATAACGACGACACATACTCGTTCAAACATGTTTACCACTCCTCTTCTGTTATCCAAGTTGTCTATACGGACACTCGCGCCGATACTTGGCTTATCCGGTGAATGTCATGTAATATTATAAATGTAATTATGGTTTTTCGACAGGAAATATATCCATATTCCTGCGAGAAAGGAGAATCCATGCTTAGCAGTTTACAGCACGTTTTTTTGCTACAGGACTTATCGCAGGAGGATTGTGACCATATCCTTCCCCTGCTGAAAACACGAACCTATAAAAAGAACCAGGTACTCATCCATGAGGATGATGAGAGTTCCGATATATATATTTTGCGGGAGGGACTAGCCAAAGTATGCCGGCTTTATCACGACAAGGAAATGATTTTAAACTTCCAGTTCCCCGGCGATATCATCGGCGAGATGGAGACCATTGCCACCTACCCCCGCCGCGTTGCTAACGTAGAAACGATGGAGACCTCCCATTTCTGGGTCATGAACCGTTCCGATTTCATCACGATCATGGACAGACACCCGTCGGTGCTGAAGAGAGCCTATAACCGACTGCTCGATCATTTGAGCAATATGAACAACAAAGTCGGCTACCTGTCTTATCTGGACGTAAGGCTGAAGCTGGCGAACTTGCTCCTGGATCTGTACTGCAACCTGGGCAAGCCCGCTGAATTCGCTTACAAGATCGATTGCAGAGTAACGCATCACCTCTTGGCCAACATGATTGGCGTGACCCGGGAATCGATTTCGAAGGTTATGCGCAAACTACAGGAGGAAGGGGTGCTGATGATGAATCAAAAATATATTTACATTACCGATTTGGAGAAGCTGCAATCAATGTGCGATGACATGGACGATTCGCCCGCTTACCGCAAATGGCGTTCGCAAGATATTTCCCGACCGTAAAAATCGATGGTGCCGAAAACGCGCCATGCAATACAAGCATTGAACAGATGGCGGCTGCCGACGAAATGGGTCGGGGCCGTTTGTCATATTTTGATTATAATTGGCGAAAAATCCACATTCAGTTACCAACCCGACAATCATTTGGTGAAATTGTTCACAGAATACAAGGGCCTGCAATCACGGTTTTTACATCTGCGTTCATGGTATCGTATAAAGATAAGTAATCGTTTTCATATTAGATAACGGTTCTGCATTTTGTGAAGCACAATGGAGGGATTCAGTATGAGTATTCATTTGGAAGCACAAGTTGGAGCTATTGCACCCATCTCCTTGATGCCTGGTGATCCGCTTCGCGCGAAATATATCGCAGAAACGTTCCTTGAAAACGCCGTTTGCTACAACCAGGTGCGCGGCATGCTCGGATACACAGGAACCTATAAAGGAAGTAAAGTGTCGATTCAAGGCTCTGGTATGGGGATTCCTTCCTTCTCCATCTATGCGACGGAACTGATCAAAGAATACGGCTGCAAAACCATCATCCGCATCGGAACATGCGGCGCGATTCAAGAAGAAGTGAAGCTGCGCGACGTGCTACTGGCGCAAGCGGTATGCACCGACTCTTCCATCAACAAGCACTACTTCCCTGGTGCCGAATTCGCCCCGATAGCGACATTCGATCTGCTTCGCAGCGCCTATGAGATCGGGCAGGAAAAAGGCCTTCATCTCCGGGTAGGGAACATCTTCTCTTCAGATCATTTCTATGCCGACAATGTAGAGATGCAGACGAAGATGGGCAAATACGGGGTTCTCGCCGTAGAAATGGAGACGGCGGCGCTTTATCTTTTAGCGGCCAAGCATGGCATTGATGCCTTGGCGATGTTCACCGTTAGCGATCATATTCTGACCGGGGAGCAGACAACAGCCCAAGAGCGGCAGACGACGTTCAACGACATGATCGAAGTCGCGCTGGAGACGGCGATTCGCGGCAAATAAGATAATCGAACAGACAGGAAGAAGGGGCAGCCAGCGGTCGATGCCAAGACCGGGATGCCCCTTTTCTCTATATTCGCGGTAAAAAACACTCACGGGAAGCTTCCTCTATATTTTTTGAATTTATAAAGTAGAATCTATGGTACAAGCCATATTATAGTGTATTTATATTTTTTATCCCAAGTGAACGTGTTATAATTCTTGCAAACATCAAGTTGAGACAAGGTGAACAATTCCAAAAACAAAAGGAGTTTCAAACATGAAATAAAATCGCACTTGGAAAATGATTGTTGCCTGTGCTATGATGTTCAGCGTATTTGCACTTTCTGCGGCGGGGGCAGAAGCAGCCAAGGGTCAAACATCCTCTTATGACACCCGTACACATATACTCGAAAAGACATGGAATGACAACAAGATTTCCTGGATGAAAGCGTATGTTATTGCGGAATTATCTAACCATGATGACAAAATTGTTGGGACACCGAGAACGGATAGTGCCTTACTAGGATTGGAACATTAATGACGAAGGAATTGGAGTGCTATATGACCTTCTAAATATATCAAATAACGAGCGATAATTATAAGGTCGCTCGTTATTTATATACTGATATCGGAATGGGAGGTGTTCATATGGATGACCAAGACAAAAAGAAATCAAAAACGACAAAGATGATTTGGACACTTATTTGGACGATTGCAATATTGTTTCTGCTTTATCATGCAATTGGCTTAGTTCTGTTTATTAGTACTTGGTTTTCACTTGTACGGCATACCCGCTGGTTCCAAGAAGAGATAAGGTCTCCCGGGTTCCCGCTAATTCTCTGTTTGTAACGTGCCAAGCTCTCAGACCCCGGAGTGCCGATTCAAACTCACCACTAACGCTCGAACCGATATTACCTTCTGTGTGTGTAACCACATCGGCCTGTCTCCACTTATTTTTTCGAGGCTCCATCACTTCAGCTTTCGCTTTCGGCCCGCTGCTTAAAGTTATTCGTTACCGAATAACCTCCAAGAACTAGCTACAGGACTGCTGGTTAGGCTTTTTCCTGATGGGACTCCCACCCACTAGAATTAACGACCTTGCCCGGCCGCACTACACAAAACTCTTGACAGACCCGAAAGGCATGAAGCTGATCAAGGATTTAATTGTTGTTCCTCGAATATTTTAATCCAATCCAAGATATCTTCATCAATATGAAAATACTCTGTTGGGGTATCTTTCAAATCAATTCCCAAGACAACATCAAGGTATTTCCATATTAATAAGTCCTCTTCGTTTAAATTAAATTCATCTCTAAATTTTCTTATCCAATACCCTGCCCAGTTAGAAACTTCTTCTCTGCTTAAGTGTCCCTGTAGTACACTCTTTAACTTTCTGACGATTTCTTCAACAGTCGGTTTCTCCAACATATCACCACTTTCCAATGTAGTTACCATATTGATCAAAGCGATAATGTATCTTATTTGATCCCAGTTCAGGTCTCACCTGCCTGATATTTCCTGCACCACTCAATGTTTCGTGCCATGTTCTAACATTCCCGTTTGAAGGATTCAATTCTTGAACCATTCTACGTCCTACCATTTCCCCAGGGGTTCTTGGCGGTTTTATTTCCCCGTAGTAACGAATTCTTCCATCAGGTAATTGCGCCCTTCCATTTGAACCATATCTTTCAGCAGGCCTGTTGATTAACCAAATTACCCCATATCAAAATAATCGGGATTCTCCTAATAGAATACAATGAATCCGTAACTGCCACTCAACG
>NZ_BALG01000119.1 GCF_000315235.1 Paenibacillus popilliae ATCC 14706
TCCATTCATGATTTTCTCTACGACTAAAACCTTTTTCATCTCTTGTCTGCTCAATGTGATTGTCTCCTGTCCCATAGTGACATTATCTCAGAACAGTTATGGGATGACATTATCACAGAAGAACAACAGAAGCCGGTTAAGGTTCTTGCCTTTTGGCTGGTCCTGTGTTACAATAATATTGCTGTTTTTATGCAGAATAACGTTTTCGAAGGTGTTATCGCATTGGAGGTGGAAGTTGTGGAAGTTTTCTTGAAAATATTGCTCGTCATCTTTTCAATCGGATTGATTGGCATAGTCCTGCTGCAGAAAGGGAAAAGTGCCGGCCTGTCAGGCGCCATCTCCGGTGGTGCGGAACATCTCTTCGGAAAGCAAAAGGCGCGTGGTTTGGAGTTGTTCATGCAGCGTGCAACCATGGTCACGGCTGCAGGTTTTATGGTTGTATCAATAATTGTGGCTTATTTGGGAACGAAATAATAAAAATGGGCAAGCGGGGACGTAGGTCTCCGCTTTTTTGCTGTTTATATGCCAGCCGATGTAAGGAAGGGGGCTGGGGATACGTTAGCCAGCTGGATGGACCGGGTTCGCAACGGTAAAAACTGCATGGGACGATTTCCGCCGATCCGGGAATACTGGGATTAAGCCTTCTTTTGTAGCCGGAGGGACGCTCTTGAAGCTGCTGACAGCAACCGAACGGAAGGAACGCCACAACCGCTGATGTTTTCGTATATATTACGTGTATACGGGGGTATATATTGGTATACTGTTACAAGCAAGGTCATGGCGAGGTGTGAGGTGAGGACATGATAACGGAACAACAGTTGTTGGATTTTATGCGCGAAACCGCTTATAAGCCGATGACCTATCACGAGCTGGAGCAGCACTTCGATATTCAGGATGCTGCCGATTTCAAAGCATTTCTTGTTATGCTTACCCGTCTAGAGGAAGCTGGACAAATTCTTCGTACCCGCTCGGATTGTTACGGCGTTCCTGAGCGAATGAATCTGCAGCGCGGCCGGCTGCAGGCGCATGCGAAGGGTTTTGGATTTCTGATACCGGATGAGATGGGACATCCCGACGTATACATTCATGCCAACGATATGAAGACAGCGATGCACGGCGATATCGTGCTTGTGCGCATCACCAGCAAGGGAACGAACGGAACGCGGATGGAAGGCGCGGTCGTGCGCGTTGTCAAGCGTGCGGTAGAGCAGATTGTCGGTATTTTTGAAAATCATGAATCGTACGGCTTCGTTATCCCGGATGACAAGCGCATTAACCGGGATATTTTCGTCGCGCGCGAGCATATGCATGGCGCGGTCACGGGGCAAAAGGTCGTCGTCCGCATCATCGTTTATCCGGAAGGCCGTGCAGCGGCGCAGGGCGAAGTTATCGAGGTGCTCGGGCATAAGGATGATCCGGGCGTCGATATTTTGTCGATTATCCGCAAGCATCAGCTGCCGGAGGCTTTCCCGGCCGAGGTGATGGCGGAAGCGGAGGGGGTGCCGGATGCGATAAGCGAAGAGGAGATTGTGAGCCAGGGGCGCCGGGATCTGCGCGGCATGACGATCGTGACGATCGACGGGGAGGACGCGAAGGATCTCGACGATGCGGTGCATGTGGTGAAGCTGCCGAACGGCCGCTATGAACTGGGGGTTCACATTGCCGATGTCGGCTATTATGTGCCGGAAGGCTCGGATCTGGACCGGGAAGCGTATGCGCGCGGCTGCAGCGTTTATCTGGTGGATCGGGTCATCCCGATGCTGCCGCACCGGCTGTCGAATGGCATCTGCTCGCTTCACTCGCATGTCGATCGACTGACGCTATCTTGTGTGATGGAATTCGACGAGAAGATGAAGCTGGTCCGCCACGGTATTTTCCCGAGCGTGATCCGCACGGTGGAGCGGATGACGTATACGAATGTGCGCAAAATCGTCGAGGATGGGGATCCCGAGGTTATCGCGCGCTATGCGGAGTTGGAGGACTTCTTCCTGCTCATGAAGGAGTTGGCGCTGAAGCTGCGCAAGCGGCGGATGCAGCGCGGGGCGATTGATTTCGACTTCGAAGAGTCGAAGGTGATCGTGGATGAGCAGGGCAAGCCTGTCGATATCGTGAAGCGGGAGCGCTCGATCGCGGAGCAGATTATCGAGGAATTCATGCTGGCGGCGAACGAGACAGTGGCGGAGCATTTCCATTGGCTGCGCGTACCGTTCCTGTACCGGATTCATGAGGAGCCAAACGCCGAGAAGCTGTTCCACTTTATGGCGTTCGCGGCCAACTTCGGCTATGTCGTGCGCGGGAAGGGCAATTCGGTCCATCCGCGCTCGCTCCAGACGCTGCTGGAGGAGATTGAAGGCACTCGCGAGCAGACGGTAATTAGCACGATGATGCTGCGGTCGATGAAGCAGGCGAAGTATGATGCGGAGAGTACCGGCCACTTCGGGCTGGCTGCCGAGTTCTATACGCATTTCACGTCGCCGATCCGTCGATACCCGGATCTCGTCATTCACCGCATCATCCGCGAGGTGATCCAGAACGGCGGGACGCTGTCCGAGAAGCGTCAGGAATATTTGCATACGCGCATGTCCGACATTGCGCAGCAATCGTCGGAGCGTGAGCGGGTGGCGGTCGACGCCGAACGGGATACGGAGGCGCTTAAGAAGGCTGAGTTCATGCTCGATAAAATCGGCGAGGAATTCGACGGCATCATCAGCAGCGTGACGAGCTTCGGCATGTTCGTCGAGCTGGAAAATACGGTGGAAGGACTAATCCGGCTAAGCGATCTGACGGATGATTATTATCATTTTCACGAGCAGCATATGCTGCTGGTCGGGGAGCGTACGTCGAACATTTTCCGCATTGGCGACGAGGTGCGCATCCGGGTAGGCCGGGTGAATCTGGAGGATTACACGATTGATTTTGAACTCGTGAGCAGCTCGCCGCGGCATAGTGACCGGGAGGTGCGCGAACTCGGGTTCGACCTGCGCAAGTGCAGCCGCAGGGGCACCGGCGCCGAGCGCAGCGGCGGCCGTGACACGGGCCGCGAGCGCGGTGGGAACCGTGCCGTCCGGGGGGATGAGCATGGCGGCGGCCGCGGACGTAAGGGCGGCCCGGGCGCACGCGAGGAGGCTGCGCCGCAGCCATGGCGCGGCAGCAGGGTTGGAGCCGGATCGCAGCCAGCGGGATCGTCGGGATCGGACGCGAGCGTGGAGGAATTGGCCGAGTCGTTCGAGGGCGAATGGTACAATCAGGCCGAGTTCCGCGAGCGTCAGGGCCGACGAGGCCGCGGTCGGCGCGGGAACGAGCCGGAGGTAAATCCGTATGAGCGCAGCTCCGGCAAGCGGGCACGCGGCAAGGGCGGCATTCATCTGGGGCAAAGCGGCGGAAAGGAGGAAAAGGCCGGATCGCAGGCGGACGGCGATAACTGGGCCGATGAACTGATTGAACGGGCCGAGGCGGAAGCGAAAGAGACGCAGCGCCGCTTCGACTTCGGATCCGGACGCGGCGGATACGGTCGGTGCAGCAGCGACGCGCCAAGCGGCGGCGGCAAGAAGGGGCGCAAGAGTACGTCCGAGAGCGGCATTTTCATCGGCGAGCCTGCCGCTCGGGGGCGGAAGCAAGCGGGTCAGGCAGGGCGAAAGAAGCGGAAGGCAAGCAGCCAGACCGCCAAGTTCGTGCGGAAGAAGCGGTAAGGCATAAGACGGCCAGGTGGCCCTTCGGGGCCGCTCCTTCGGCCAAGCACCCAAAATCCCCTTCCTCTGAAAAAGTCTTCTAAATTGATTTGCTATTTATAATTGAATATGTTATACTTACGTTGTTGTTAAATTTGAACCACTATTCACATATTGAAAAGGGTATCATTTTACACAATGGAACTTTTTTCAATATGTGAATTTTTTTATATATGATGTAAAAAATGGATCATATTTATTTCATTTTTGGAGGTTTATCCATGCAAACAGGTACAGTTAAATGGTTTAACGCAGAAAAAGGTTTCGGCTTCATCGAAGTCGAAGGCGGCAGTGACGTATTCGTACACTTCAGCGCAATCAACGGTGATGGCTTCAAGTCCCTGGACGAAGGCCAACGCGTATCCTTCGATGTGGTACAAGGCAACCGCGGACCACAAGCGGAAAACGTAACCAAGCTGTAAGTAAAAGCCGGACTGCTCTGAACGTACGTGAGGGGCAGTTCTTTCTTTTGGTCCGATTATCAAAAGGAGGGGTATCAATATGAATTATCGCAAGAAGCCAGTAGAGGAAATTCCGGTGGAGAACACGTCAATCTGGTCATGCACGAATGAAGACTGTAACGGCTGGATGCGGGACAATTTTGCCTTCGATCAGGAACCGACTTGTCCGATGTGCTCCTCTGCCATGGCACGTGATATGAAAATGCTGCCTCTGCTTGTCAATACGAACGGCGATTCGAAGGCCAAGAAGTCGGAACAATAGCCGTGGGCTATCCTCCTCTGTCATATCAAGGAGCTGACTGATGTGGGCTTCTTGTACAGCAGGGGATGGTTCCTTTGTTGATGAATCGGAATTACATGCAGTTGCAAGGTGATATGCAAGGGCCTTCGCTTATGCGGTTGGCCCTTGCTGCGTTGGGTTGAAGTACTCTTGATTCGCTATCTGTTCTCTCCATGCGCCTGTGTGGCCTGAATTGTCTGTTCGCCAGAAGTTGATTAGGGATTGGATATCATAATAGGCTACCATCCTTCCGGATGATGAGTAGTTGGCCAGCTTACATATGATATAATTATAGTATACATTATTGTTGGGAGAGGAAAGCTAGGTGATGGCAGATGACTCCTGCGGATATTTCTCTGGTTCATGTGGTGCTCCGCATGGTGCTGGCCGTCGTGCTGGGCGGCTTCATCGGGCTGGAGCGTGAGAAGCGAAGCCAGGCGGCTGGTCTGCGGACGCATATTTTGGTTAGTCTCGGGTCGGCACTTGTCATGTTGATCTCGGTGTACGGATTTCCCGTCCTCGATGGGCGCGGCAAGGCAGAGGTCGATGTCGCCCGAATTGCGGCTCAGGTGGTCAGCGGGGTCGGGTTCCTCGGAGCAGGAACCATTATTCGCAATGGCACGAGCGTGAAAGGGTTGACGACGGCCGCTTCACTTTGGGTCTCGGCTGCAATCGGGCTGGCCTGTGGCTCGGGCTTCATTACGGCGGCGCTGCTCGGTTGCGGGTTATCGCTGGTTGCGTTGTGGCTGTTGAATCAATATGATATCAAAAACCGGGTCGCCCACCGTCTTCATCTGTTGGAGATTATCGCCGACGAACGGGAAGGCTGGCTGACCGCGATGACGAAGGAAGTCGAGGCGCAGGGCATATCGGTGCGCAGCTTCCGCATGCATGCCGTATCCACCGCCCGGGGCAAGAGCTGGGCCCGATGGCTGGAGCCTGAACGGGAAGAAGCGACTGCTTCTGAAGAGCCCGGTGATGCGGAAGGAAGAGATGAGGATGAGCAAGAGCTTGCGGATGGGGCGGCCGGTTCTGGTCGCTATGTGCGTATCCAACTGAAGGTATTGGCCGAGGACATGAAGTCGATCGCCGCGTGCTCGGAGTTGCTTCTTGCAAAAGAAGGCGTTCGGGATGTGCGGCTTGTGTCCTGAGGGAATCGTTTCGGTTTGGATGGGGTAATGATTTGTTTTAGAGTGTGGAAGTTCGGGAATGGCGGCGGTATCGGCTTGAGTTGGATGGGGCTTCTTTGATACAATATAAGTCTAGTCCGATTGCTGTCTTGCTGGTATCTGCGCCTTCCTAACGGAATGGGTGCGTTCGAGCGGGTCAGGAATGGCACTCATTACTGTCATGCGTTGGAGGTCGTCGATCATGGGGAAAAAGACCGATGGCAAGGTATTGGCTCAAAATAAGAAGGCGTCCCATGATTATTTCATTGAGGATACCTATGAGGCCGGCATGGTGCTTACGGGAACGGAGATCAAGTCACTCCGATTGGGCAAGGCGAACATCGGGGATGCGTTCGCTACGATTCGGAATGGCGAAGTGTTCGTGCACAATATGCACATCAGCCCGTTCGAGCAGGGCAACCGGTTCAATCCGGTAGATCCGACCCGGGCGCGCAAACTGCTGCTTCATAAGGAGCAGATCAGCAAGCTGATTGGCTTGACGAAGCAGGAAGGCTATACGCTGGTGCCGCTTAAAATCTATGTGCGCAACGGCTACGCGAAGCTACTGATTGGCTTGGGACGCGGGAAGAAGAATTACGACAAGCGCGAAGCGGCTGCCAAGCGCGATGCGCAGCGCGAGATTCAGCGGGTCCTGCGGGAGAAGCAGAAGTATTGAGCGGTGTCGGTAGGATGGACACTCCATTCTTCTCCCTCCTTGGCAAGAACTGAATACACATTGTGGCCTGATTTATGGTATACTAAATGTATCGGTCGCATCGGCTTCAAATGGAGCTGGCCGGACGATGGAATGGAATGCACCGATGTCTCGACATCTTGATCCGAGACGGAATACCTCTTGGGGTGAAGCGTCATCTGCTTTGCTTCGATTATGGGGGCGTTCTTGGATTCGACGGGGATAGTTCGAGCATGGGTTGCGGGTAGTGGGGACGCGTCCACTTCAACAACGCTAACGCCAAATATAAACGGCAAACAACAAACTTCTTACGCATTGGCAGCTTAATAACCTGCTAGCGTGCTTCTACCCTGCATCGCCCATGTGCCGGGATAGGAGCTCAACTTCAGTGGGATACGCCGCGTAGTCTCCGCCTGGGGCTAACGGAAGAAGACAATCAGGCTGATCTGTGAGAAAGCCGGTTACAGGGCGTTCCCGCAGGTGACATCAAAACTGTGACTACACCCGTAGAAGCCTGTGTGGCGTTATCTTCGGACAGGGGTTCGAATCCCCTCGCCTCCACCATGAAAAACCCGACCGCGAGAGGTCGGGTTTTTGCTATTGGCCGAACTTAGGGTGTGGGTCATTCGGATACAGGCAACTGCTCCTCTTTGGGCACCCCCTCGCAGCTAAGTCAAAAAGTTATTGTGGCTCTCCAAGACCCTCCGCCTTGCGTACATGTATAGTGCCTGTAACCGTTCTGCCATCCCCAGCGATGGTACCGGTGTGTTGTGAAAATCGGATGTAAAATACCCAATATCATCGGTTGAAAATTCCCCACCTACAGCCGACATACTCTCTGGAGGGAGAGAGTCGAGATTGGTTAAGAATGGGGAATATTTCAGGATGAAAGATAGGAGGGAAAGAGGCATGAGTATGACTCAGATTGCAGACGAGCTGGGACGGGATCGCAAGACGATCAGGAAGTGGCTGCAGGCGGATGAGCCAGGCGTATACCCGAAGCGCAAGC
>NZ_BALG01000118.1 GCF_000315235.1 Paenibacillus popilliae ATCC 14706
GGCGATGGTAGCTTTCGATCATGTTTGTCGTGTAGATGAGCTTGCGGATCTCTGGCGGATACTTGAAGAACGTAGCGAGTTCATCCCAGTTGGTCCACAAGGGCCATTTCTTCTGTTGCGGCCTTGTAGATGGGCTTCAGGTCTGCCGTTACCTTCTTGAGATCCTTGTAGGACACGTAGCGCGTCGAATTGCGGATTTGGTGAATGATGCATTTCTGAATCTCCGTCTTCGGGTAGCAAGCCGTGATCGCTTGG
>NZ_BALG01000117.1 GCF_000315235.1 Paenibacillus popilliae ATCC 14706
GCGCGTCGACAAAGTAAAGAAGATTCGCATTTGTAACGAAGCCAAGCAGCTCCAAATCCATGGCGGATACCGTCACGTGCAGAAAATGCGAGTTTGCTGTGAACACGTCTTTGCAGAGGCGAAGAACGTTCACGGAATGAACCGAGCCCATAGCCGAGGATTGGAGCGCATGCAGGAGCAGGCCACGTGGACAGCCATTGTCCAAAATTTGAAACGACTCTGCCGGTTTAAGAAAAAACGGCCAGTAGGCGGTAGTTCCGTATGCGTAAATTCCGTCGGAGATGCGGTTGAGGTGCTCACAACACATTTACTCCCCCAACTACGCTTTGCTTTTTGCCGTCCTTGTTACGGCTCAATCTGACCTCGATAACCTATTTTTCACCAGACTTTTAAGCATGGCAGCCGTTCTGATTGCGCGCCGCCGCTTCTGTGCGACCTAATCCCTTCTTCGCTGCAAAAAGCAAACAAGCCGGCTTCCCGTTAGACATCCGGTGCCGGCCATGTTTCATCAGATATGATTGCTCGGTTGCTCGATATTTTGCGCAGCGGCCGCTTCCTTTCTTTTGAGATACCTTCTGCGGAGCAGTAGAAATACGAGAATGATTGGGACAGAGATCAATAAAATGTAAAGGGAGACCTTGTGAACCATTCCTTCCGCCGAACGGCCATAGAGGTAGAACAAGATGCCTATGGCATAGAACTTGATCGCTCTTCCCAGCGCAGCATACGCGAGAAGGCGCCATAAAGGGAAATTCAGGCAACCGGACAAAATCGTGAACACTTTAAATGGAATCGGCGTGAACGAACCGATGAGAATGGCAGCCTCTCCCTTCTTCTGGAACATCACGGTGGCGGAATCGACCCATTCTTTTTTGAGAAACTTGTACATAATGGAATGGCCGAGTCCCTTGCCGAGCAGATAGCCGAACGGCGTGCCGAGCAGACAGGCGATGTAGCCGATTGTAGCCAACCACAGCGCGTTAGACGGATCGAGCAAACTGAGCGACACCTGCAGGAAAAAAGCAGGTATCGGAAAAATAACCGCATCGACGAACGCGTGGATGAACAATCCCCAGGCTCCATAATCCATAAAGAAATCAATGATTTGCTGAAACATCGTTTGCTCCTATCCGGAAACCCACTTATTTATGCTAGCCGCTTTCCCCGCCCACATTTCTTTTCTCTATACTTTATGGAAAAGGGAACAAATTCACCTAACGCGGATCCGGGGCGATCCTATGAATAGACGTATCAGGAAGACGGCTCCCCTTCACAATGATGTTTCCACAGATCCGTTCGATAGATTGCCGGAATGCCAGCTATATATAAAAATAACATTTTCGCAATCAGAAGAGAACCGTTTTTTATGTGAAAGGTGCCGGACAAGAACTGAAACGGATACTCGACAAACTGTACCGGGTCGATCCATCCGCTTTCGCACTGGCGGCGGCAGCGGACTGGGCTTAGCGACCTACAAGAGCATGATTGAAGCTCACAGCGGTAGAAATCAGGCGTACCGCAATCCGATGGGAGGCTTGTAGATGGTCTCACCCTCCCGTTGTAGCGGTTCCACTCCCCTTCCTTTGTAGAAATGTTTTGCTGAAAGGACTATCCGCTCCATAGTACTCTTCCAGCGTCATTCCCTCTGCCGCCAACCGCCCAGCCAGATCGCGTCCGACATACCGGAGATGCCACGGTTCATACTGATAACCGGTTATCTCCTCCTTCCCGCGCGGATAGCGGATAATATAACCGAAGCGGTGCGCATGCGTCGCCAGCCATGTCGCTTCCTTCATATGCGCGAAGCAATCCTGGACCGCGCATCGGCCATCGCTGCCGGACAGATCGACGGCCAAGCCGGTCTCATGCTCGCTGTGGCCAGGGGCGGCACTATATGTGTTAGCCCGCCTGGAACCTTCCGTATGGACATATTGGCGGTAGACCGCCGCCTGCATGGCAGACGAGCGGTAGGCGGAGACGCTGGCCAGATAGATATTGTCCAACTCGGCTGCGGCGAACAGCCGCTCCAGCGCCCGGGCCGCTTCCCGGCGCAGCAAATACCGCTTCGACTTGAGTTCGGTAAGCGTTCGCACCTTCGGGAAGATCAGATCGTGTGGCGCATAACCTGGAGGAAGCCCATGTCGTTTATTGACGAGAACCTCGGGGCTGTCCACACCGGGAAGGGAGAGGCCAGCCTGCTTCTCAATTGACTGGCCCGATTCTTGTGCGGACAGACGGGCTTTCGGCGGCGCCTCTCTTTCTCGAATACCGGGTTGACCGGCCGCTTGCAGTTCCGTTGCTTGCGTTCGGGCCGAGGGAGCCTTGCAGCCGAAGCACAATGTGCAGAACAGACTGCAACAGAGGATGCATATGAAAGCTCTGCCAGACATGATCAAGGCTCCTTTCTGCATTGGAAATGCTCTACCATACGAGCATAATGATATCATTAGGAATTATGCTCCAGTTTTACCGGAAGCATGCGACTTCCTGCAACAAAAAAACAAATCGACCCGATTTTGTATCAAATATTAGCCCTATTTTGTTTACATAATACTTATTATGTTCTTACTATTCAAGGTCTGATTGAACAGCGGCCAAAAGACGAACTGCGCAACTTCTATGCAGGCAATCGAACGCAAATGGTCCGGGCATAGCGACGCAGCAGTGATGATACCGGAGAAGAGCGAATACTTATGAGGGAAAGAGGGCATCTCAATCGGCATTCATGCCCATACGGTGCCTAATCCATATCTAGGAGGCGGTGGAATGACTGTGGCAGGGGCAGTTCAACAGTCGAATCGCGAGCAGGCAGAGCGAATGAGCTGGTGGACGGAAGCGAAGTTCGGCATGTTCATCCATTGGGGACTGTATGCCCTTCCCGGAGAAGGCGAATGGCATATGTACAGATCGAAAATACCGGTCGCCGAATATGAATCGCTGGCCGATCAATTCAATCCCGTGCGCTTCAATGCGAAGGAATGGGTCCAGCTGGCCCGGCAGGCGGGCATGAAGTATATCGTGATTACAGCCAAGCATCACGACGGGTTCGCGATGTACGGTTCCCAGGCTGAACCGTTCAATATTGTCGATGCGACGCCGTTTCAGCGCGATCCGATGAAGGAGCTGGCGCGGGCCTGCCAGGAGGAAGGCATGCGCCTCTGCTTCTATTATTCACATGTCATCGACTGGCATCATCCGCACTCGGTGCATCCATCTGCCAACAACATATAGGATTACAAAATGGAAGAGAAGCAATTCGATATGTATTGGAATGAGCTCGTCAAGCCGCAAATCAAAGAGCTGCTCACCGAATACGGCCCGGTCGGCCTCATCTGGTTCGATACGGCGGGCGGGCTATCGAAGGAAGCCAGCGAAGGCATCGTCGCCCATGTGCGCCGCCTTCAGCCGGATTGTCTTATTAACAGCCGGGTCAGCCATGTCCAGGGAATGGGCGATTATCAATCCAAGGGCGACAATGAGACGCCAATGTACGGCGAGGAATCCCGGCCGTGGGAGATGCCGATGACAATGAATGGGACATGGGGATACAGTCCGAAGGATCAAGCATGGAAGCCGATTGACTCCCTTATTCGCATGCTGGCCAACATCGTAAGCAAGGGAGGAAATCTGCTGTTAAATGTCGGCCCATCACCGAAAGGAACGATACCGGAGCCGGCGGTGGAACGGCTGCGCGAGATCGGGGCGTGGACGGAACGGAATGCGGAAGCGATCTATGGCACTTCAGCGAGCCCCTTCCCGTATGAGTTCGATTGGGGTACCATGACGGCCAAGCCGGGACGCCTCTTCCTGCATGTATTCAATGACAAGTGGCCGCGTGGCCAGTTGAAGCTGCAAGGGATGCGCAGCCGTGTAATCAAGGCGTACCTGCTCGCCGATCCGTTGAAAAGAGAGCTTCCCCTCACCCACACCTATCATGGCGGCACGGAACGCCAAACGCTATCCATTTCCCTCCCGGTCACGGCCCCAGATCGGGCGGTATCCGTCATCGTGCTCGAAATCGAAGATGTGAACGATCTCGATACCGGATTCACGGTCCTCCCGTCCGGCATGCTGAAGATTGACGTAACGTCAGGAGAGGTGACAACGGCGGAGGCCCTCGGTGACGAGACCTCGGCGGCGCGGCGCGCGGTCTGGGACATTGCAGTTGCCGAGCCTGGCACCTACGCGCTCTCGCTGATCAGCTTCAAGCGCGTCGACGCGGCGCTCTCTGATTCCTATGTCGATGGCATCCGGCTAACGTTCGCCGGAGAGGCGATCGAGACGGTTCCGCAGGAAGATTCGGTCGTCTCCGAATCCCCAGCATGCGAGCATCCTTACAAGGAGGTCCATTCCCGGCTGGCGGAGGTCTTCATTCCGGCTCCTGGGATCTATGAGCTGACGCTGACCTTCAGTCTCATCCAGGAGCGCAATCCGAACTTCATCGAGATCGGGCAGGCGGACAAAGTAAAGCTGCGTTCCGTCATGCTGGAACGGTTGGATTCGCAGCAGCGATAGCATCGTTCGTCCCCTGCCCGCTTAAGGCAGGGGACGCCGTGATGTTCAGTGGCGGGGCAATCTACCGACGCTCATTAAAGTAGTATAAAAAAAGAAAAGATATGATGCGGGTGGTCACATCATATCTTTCGCTCTTCATTCGTTAGATCAATTGAACTATAAACAATAATTAATATTTACCTTTTGAGTTATCAGTCAGCTTAGACATAAACTCTGCAGGGGCTGAATACCATTTACCGTTAAAGTAAGCATCCCACTTATCTTTATTGATAATTTTAACTTTGT
>NZ_BALG01000116.1 GCF_000315235.1 Paenibacillus popilliae ATCC 14706
CTCACAACACATTTACTCGCCCAACTACGCTTTGCTTTTTGCCGTCCTTGTTACGGCTCAATCTGACCTCGATAACCTATTTTTCACCAGACTTCTAGAAGACGGATGACTAACAGAATTATCAGGCTTTACAATTGGTTTACTGCTTATTCTTGCTGGGGGATGGTCGTGGGACCGTTCCTCATAACCCGGAACAGTAGGCCTTTTGTCACTCACAGTTATCTCTCCTTTCGTTGTGTAATCATTAGTGATTCGACGATAAAGGAGATTTTTCCTGTTAAGGTTACAGGCGAAATGAAGAGCCGTGGGATCATTCCTGCATGTGGGCGGGAACAACACCCCTAGACGTATAAATCCCGTCATGGTAAGATATAAATATAAGAGGAGCCGTGCTGGTAACACGACTCCCGAGCAATAGCCGCTTTAAGAGCGGTCGGCATAGGGTATGTTTTACGAAATAGACCGCAAACCATTCCACTGGGGCGGTCTATTTCTTATGGTTCAAAAGAGCAATGACGACAGTAAAGATTAACGTCAGTAATAGAATGATAAACACACCGAAGTCAATCATAAGCGCCAAAGCGTCTTTTATCTCCATGTAGCGTCACCTCCCTTCCGGGAGATTTAGCCGACCGCACCATAAAGCCTTTCTATTGCTCGTCTATCATACCATATATTTCAATGTATGGGGACAGAAAACGACAATTTTTTGAGATTACAAAAACAAAAGCCCCGGAGTGATCCGAGGCTTTCTTACTATAAAAACGGCCCGCCCTGTTACACATCGATGAGAGGTGCGGGCATTTCATATAAAATAGAGCTTCGTTAACACTCTGAAGGTCACGGAGCAATGAAGTCCATGACCTATCTTTGTCATAACTATTATTTTTTATAAATTGTAGAACCAGTGACAAGACTGTACTCCTGTACATCTGAATTTGGAGCGATGTATTCGACTAGATAGTACCCGTCTTTTTCAGCAGTGATTTCTTTTCCATTAGGCGCAGTAGTAACTCCCCATTTTGTTGAGCCGTCAGGTAAAACCACATTATACCACATAATACCTGCACGTAGTTTTTGTCCTTGAGATAGCTGATAGTATTTAACTTTGCGTTCACCTGGCTTTAGAGTATGGTCAGTAATACCACTTGCTTTTTCATTTACATCTCTACCATCAATAAAAGATAAGGAATCGCGCGGTACGTCTAACTCCGACCGATAAATGATATTCACCGTGGGTTCGGTTGTTACAACCTCTTTAACCGATACTTCCGAAGCAGAGTCAACAACAGGAGATGCATAAATAGTAGGTGCAATTGCAGAGATTGCAAGCATAGCGAATAAAGAAAGAATCGTCTTCTTCATGGAAACGTCACTCCTTATTGGGATTATTTGATTCAATTACATTATAATGTATGAAATTATGATTGTACATAGAAATGTTTAATAACTTACGAAGAGGAAAGGATCAATAATAATGTCCTTTAATTTCGGATATCCGCGACCATCGCCGCTAGGTGCGGCTAGGTTTCGTCCCGTTCCGTCAGGGACTCGTCAGGCGTTTTGTGGACTCTTCCTCTCATGCACCCAGTGCATACCATCGAAAGTAATAAAGCCGCCAACTATGACCGGTTGTATCCCTATGTGCCTAAGGGGAGGAAGGTGGTCTATGAGGCAGCAGCAAAGGCGGCAGGATTAAGCCTCAATGATTTTGTGACGCGAGCCATCGAAGAGAAAATCGAACGCGAAGGGCTGGAAAGCCCGTCTGAAAATGAAGAGCAAGACGAAGAGCCTCAGGAGTAGTCCTGAGGCTCTTATCATTTTTAGACGGGTTAGGTTGCAAAAAAACGCGTATATTGGTAAGATGGTTGCAACAAGGATTTGTCAAGGGGAGATGATAAAAATGCAATCAGCGATTTTACATACAGACGAAAAAAGAGCCGTTAAGGGTGTTCGCCCCACGGCTCTTTTTGTGTTTCATAGTCCGTAAAAAGACAAGCTCCGGATCACTCCGAGGCTTTTGCGTTATAAAAACGGCCCGCCCTGTTACACATCGATGAGAGGTGCGGGCGGGGTCTGTTGTAACTAAATTATCATGGTTACCCGCTAAATGCAATATGGTGGATACATAAACCCATGTCCTATGTTTACATAAAATTATATAGCAAGTTCGCCGAGAATATGGTACTTCTTCACATCTAAATCTGGAACTTTTGGAAGACTGAATTCGACTGAATAGATTCCGTCTTTATCAGCAATTTTTTCTATTATTTTATTTTCTTCAGAAAAGTTAGTTCTTGAGCCATCAGCTAAAGTCATACTATACCCGCCAAAAAATATCGTTAATTTTTCTCCTTGATGTAGCTTAACGTATCTAACTATTTTGTGCTCACCTGGCTTTAGGCTAGATAAAAAAATTTCAGGCATTGGATAAGTACCATCATAAATATATGCGCCATTATCCGGTACCTTGGACTGATAAATGATATCCACCGTGGGTTCGGTTGATACAAACTCGTTAACCGATACTTTCGAAGCAGAGTCAGCAACAGGAGCTGCATAAATAGGAGATACACTTGCAAAAATTGAAAGCACAGCGGTTAGAGAAAGAATAGTCTTCTTCATGAAACGTCACTCCCTTTGGAATAATTTAACTTTCTACTACACTATAATATATGAATATATGATTGTAAATATAAATGTTAATAACTTACGAAGATGAAAGGATAAATGGTAATGTCCTTTAATTTCGGAGGGAGGGTGATGGGAAAGGATTTATATTTGAAGAACTAAAATACAATAAATTACATATTTTCTTCTTTTATCTTGATCAATAATCCATATTATAGTAAATTGGTGTTGGATATAGCAGGTAATAAATCTTCTAGGTGGAGGTGATGAAAATGAAAATAGTTGTATCGGAATTCACAGAAGAGAACAATGGACTTCTAGAATCTATTTTGAAGAAGTGTGAGTACGAAGAAGATGCGGTGTATAAGAGATTTGTAGTGTTATTAAATGTTCTGTGCAGTAAACATAATGTCGACATGGACATCGTTTCAGAACTTGAGGATTTATATATTGAAAAAGGATACGTATATTGTTCAACCTTTATCAAGTTGAGATATAGCCATAGCTAGTTGTTAACGTGTTAACCAGATGTTAACCCACTTACGATAAATATATGCACAATAACGAACACTTCACACAGTTTGGCCGCTACAAAAACAACTAAATGGACGCATAACACAATAAAAACTAAATGGGCGGCATGATGTAAACTAGCCTGAAATCCCTTGTGTATCAAGGGAACTCAAGTTAGAAAACGTCATTTGACCACATTTTGACCACATGGATAAAAAATAGGCTTCTCACGAGTTCAGATCGAACTTTGTGAGAAGCCTATTTTATTAAGCGTTGCGTAGTTCATCAAGCATTTGGTTAAGCTTCTTGTCAAATGTGAAAACGGTATGTCCACTGATCTTCGAGTAGGCGAAGAGCAAGGAGTCAACAAAATCGATTTTGATTTCACTGTAGACTTTTAAAGCTTGAACCAGAATACTTTTGTCATGCATTGTTATATTGCCGTAAGAAAGTAAGTTCTGCAAGGTATCATAGATATGAACTCGTTCGATCCGGTATACCTTTTCCAAGACGTATACGACTGCGGCTCTGACTTCGTTCGGAATAAAAATAGGGTGGTTTTCAATCTTGTCTCTGGCCTGATCAATGAATTGAATTGCATCTTGAAGCAGATAGCGCAGGATTATATTTGCATCAACGATGTTCATGCTTTTCTTGCACACCCTTTGCCCAAGCATCTTGTTCGTATTGCATTAAATCCAGATTGGCGTATTGTTTTAAAGCGCCTCTGGCAGTGGGAGATGAGGGCGCGGTATATTTAAATGAAGAGTGATCTCCGATAGGTAATATGATTAATTCCACATCTTGATTTTGAAGGTTCTCAGGAAGATCGACAATATGCTTTAGTGCATCACTATTCGTTATTTTTCTGACGAAGTTCATGTTAATCACCATCCTTTTATTAAGTATAGCTTAAAATGGAGCTCCTCACAATTGCGAAACTTACAGTTGCATCCAGCACACATTAGAGATTTTTCATAAGCTCATTAAACTTTTGGGAAGCCTCTTTTTTCATTGTCTTAGTGACGTGTAGATATACGGTACGGATTTGTTCTGTTTATTGCATACTAAAAATGCCTAGAATTGCAGCGTAAAAGTGCTTAGATCAGATGCAAAAAAAAGGAACTTGTCAGCCCCTTACATTCCTCCTATCGTTTAGGTTTGCTGAGAACTTCTGGAGCACCCTCCGGGAGAAGTACAGGTGGATTTTACCACTGTTCAGCTTAGTCAAGCGCAGAAGCTGCTCACCTACAAGCTGCTTGTGGTGTCCTTCCTCTATAGTAATGCTGCGTTTGTCTATCCGACACCGGCCGAGAACCAAGAATGTTTTTTGGAAGCGATGAAGCAGTGCTTTGAGCAAATGGAAGGTGTCCCTCAGCGGATATGGTTCGACAATTTGTCGGCTGCGGTGGTTCACATTGAAAAGCAGGGCCAGCGGCAGCTTACCGAGGGATTCCAG
>NZ_BALG01000115.1 GCF_000315235.1 Paenibacillus popilliae ATCC 14706
GATCAATCAACGACCACGAAAATGTTTGGGCTGGAAGACTGCTCACGAATCCTTCTCAGAAGAACTGTCGCACTTGGCTTGACAATCCGTCTTAACAAAAAAGTATTCCAGGTTATATTTTAACTTTTTTTAGAGACATAATGAAGACGCTAAAACAACTTGCCATGTAATTTTTGAACTTGATCCTTTAACTGTTTGTTCTCTTCTTCTAGTGCCTTTATACGATTTTTTAAGGTCTTTATTAATACTTCCTCTGAAAGTGTTTTTTGCAAGTGAAAAATGCTCAATTTTGCAGCCAAAAGTATCGAGGCACCTGCCAACCCTCCAAAGCTTAAAAAGGAATCCGTTCCATC
>NZ_BALG01000114.1 GCF_000315235.1 Paenibacillus popilliae ATCC 14706
GTCTAGAATTACCGATGGCACAACGAATCCAGATTCTATTTTATCTCTTGTTTCCTACAATCAATATAACACACCATACTATACAACAATGTGGGAGGAATGGTTGAAAAAGAAAAAAAAGTGGGGGGGATGGTTGAAAAAGAAAAATAAATACGAAATGGATCTCATGTCCGTAAAACCGTTAATCGAAAAAATTGAAAGCTTATCAGAACCTGCTTTTTCAGATATGTTTAGAGCTTATGCAGAAGGACGTGAAAAAGAGCTTGGAAAATCGGCTAAAGAGTTTCTAGATGTTTTAGTGGAGCGGAAAAATACATTACGATCAAAAGTTGAAGATTTTTATAAGGAACTGGCAAGTAAGAAGGGAATTTCATTTGAAGGCTTTTCCCCTCATGCAGATGAAGTACCCGCAGATAAACTTGTTAGTTAATCTACGACAATGCGTGCATTGAATCGTTCCACAGCATGCTGAAGAAAGAACTTCTATATTTGGAGCTACAAAGGAAAACGAATCCATTCCGCTATTGGGTACCTTATGCCCATTTTCTAAAATATGCGAAGCACTGCGATCTTAATTTGAGAAGACGCAGTGCTTTTTTCTGTTAACGCTATCTAGTAGTCAATACTGCTCCGTAAGAAAATAATAGGGCGGGATAGCAGATGTGGACATTATTAAGCAGCCATGACAATCTCATTTCGGACATGTTCAAAGTGGCGTTGCAACGAGAAGAGCCTTGGGAATTGACACAGATTGAGTTTAACGATTAAGATCAGATCTGGCACTTGTTCATCGACTTTACACGAGGAACGACATTCGCCTGTCCCTTGTGCGGAGCAGCTACCCAAAAAAAGGATTGGCGGCATCTGGACTTCTGGGATTGGAAAACCTATATGCACGCCCGATTGCCGAGGGTCAAGGGTAAAGCATGCAATAAAGTCACACAAGTCACGGTAAAATGGGCACGACCGTTATCGCATTTCACCGTGCTTTTTGAAGCATGGGCGATGCGTTTGATGGCGGAAATGCCCGTCAATGCGGCAGCCCGTGAGCTTAGAGAACAGGATACGCGGATGTGGCGCATCTTCCATCACTACGTTGACAAGGCGATGGCAGAGCTTGATTTATCCAAGACGAAACGAATTGCGATTGATGAGACGTCCTCAAGGCGCGGACACCGCTACATGAGCAGAAGCAGACACCGGAACTGAAACGTACGAAATACATCTGGCTGAAGAACGAGGCGAACCTGAAAGCCATGCTCTTACAAGCCCGTGACTTCAGTCATGGGTTGTTGACTTCCGTACCGGTTAGAGAAATGCTTATGATGGGAGTGGTATCTGTGGAAAAGGTAAGTTCACCGGAAGAGTTGATGGAGAACATCGCAAATATGAGCCGTGACAACTCTGTGTACCAATTTGGCCATGAGCACCTCGGACATGCTGAAATCCTTTTCTTCCCAGGACTTTCGATAATGAATCGTATCATTCTATGGTCTCCGGCGGTAAGAAACAAATTTGCCCAGTTTCGGAGCGAGCACTTCTCAATCCGATATGAAGTATAGCTTTTTCGGAGGAAGCTGGCCCTTATGCAGGTATGTCCCGCATCGTTGTTAAGAGGTTTAGGCTCAACTTCGAGTAGCTTGAGAATGACAGATAGTCAAGGAATATGCAAATGGTGTAATCGAACCGCTCGAAAGTATTGATCCCGATAATGCCGATTTGACACCATGGCTGGAATTTTTTGTCGATGGTTTGGCAGAAGTCTTTCAAGAAGCGGCTAACATTGTTACGGAGAAATCTGCTCAAATGACGAGAAGCGAACCGGACCTGATTCGAAGGCTTGATCCGCAGCAAAGAATGGTGTTCGCTCAATTAACCTTTAAGCAAGACACACTGACAACGAGTGAGATGAGGGAGCTTCTGCGTTTGTCGGATCGTTCGATCAGGGAAAAGGTAAGTCATTGGAGAGAAGAAGGATTCATTGAACCGCGTGATCAAGATGCCCAAAGAGTTCGTTCGATTAAATTATCCGCGGAATACGAGAAGCTGGCGCAAGAGATTCGACATGAGCCGGATAAGTTCGCCCATTTTCTAAAATAAGCGAAGCACTGCGATCTCAACTTGAGATGCCGCAGTGCTTTTTTTGATAACGTTATCTGTCACCGCATCTGGAATGATATATGATGCAGGAAACAGCTTGCTTTACGGATAGAGGACCGGAGATCATCATGTCATGCCCCCTTTCCGTTCGTGGATGCAAGCGTCCTTGATTACGTGACGTGGCGCTTAGGCGTTCGGGTCTCGATTAGTTCTTTTTTTTTGTAAATAGAACCTATGTTTGCTGACAACATTTTGTCGAAAAGCTATAATATTCTATGAAACAAGGTAGTCAAAGGAAAATGATGCAAATAGAGTAAAAACCCCACCGACATCGTATCCATCATGCTGTGAGTAGGATACCAAAAAAGAAAGGGGAGGTTAAATGATTGAAAAGGTCTATCCCGTATCGTTTGAAATTGCCGGCCCGGCGGCCATGTTTACAAGACCGGATACAGGGGTTTCCCCTGTGTCCTATCCCGTACCGACAAAATCGGCCGTAAAAAGTATTGCTGAATGTGTGGTTTTAGCGAAAAACGCCTATTTTGAGCCGCAACGGATTGAAATCTGCTTACCGGTAGTCTACCACAAGTATACGACTAATTATGGCGGTCCGCTGAGGGAAAAGGGGGATAAACAGAATTTTCAATTTTTTGCTACAATACTGGAAAATGTCTGCTATAAGGTGTATGGGACTATTTTAGCCTATGCGCCACCGCGCAGCATCAGCAACCCGCAGCACCAGCTCCAAGAGGTGTTTCTCCGCCGTCTTGCTAGGGGACAGTTCCATTCAACACCATTTCTCGGCTGGAAGGAATTTGTACCCACCTATTTTGGGCCTGTACGCGATACGACAACGGTGAATACAAGCATCCATCTTGTCATTCCTTCTCTGCTTGTTAGCATGTACAACCGCCCGACGGACGGATCCGTTGTTTCACCGCGATTTATCCAGGATGCACGAATTGAAGAAGGGGTCATGTTCTATGCTGAATGAACTATATAAGCTTAGTAAAGCATTGGAGCATCACGGCTTGCTGCAAGCAACGACACATCCGAATGTAACCAATGTTGGAAAGGGAGATTGCCTCCTGATCGAAATGGACAGCAACGGATGCCCGCAAGCATCAAGGCTTCTCCCAAAAGAGGAGACAGGAACCCTTTGGAAGCACAGAAAAGGGAATCACAACAGCTTTCCGGCAATTTGTGTGCAAAAGCCATTGTTATCAAGCGAAGAAAGCCAAAAGATTGATAGACAATGGAAAAGGGGAAAAATGGCAAAAAAGGCGGAGTTGCTTCGTACGCTGAATTTTGAGAACATCAATCCGGAGTGTTCGAGTATCAAAATATCGGAATGGTCTCTGAACGAATTTGCACCCGTGCTTGTGGCCGACGATCCGAATCTAGCAGCTCTGAAACAGTTGATCGCTATATTTCCTCGTAAGAAGCAATTTGCTAAGTTTACCGCAGCGTTAGCGAAATTCTTGCAGAATCAAATTGCGGTTTGTAATAGCGAATCCGAATTAGATTTTTTCAAAAAATTGTTGGTTGGAAGCTGGTGTTCGAAAAGTGAAAAGTATGTCGCAGGCTGCATAACGTACTTTGATGTGTATGAGGCGGATGATTTTTCCAACGTAACGACATCATTTGCTACAAAGCAAGCGCTCATTTCTCTGCTTAACCGTGTTGAGAATACCCATGTTCACCACGAGATGCCCAGCTATACGATATGTCCGCTATCAGGATCACGCACCGTTGGTATCGGTGATAAATATCCGAATCCCAATATCCCAGCTCTTGGAGAAACTTATTTCTATGGAAAGAGTTCAAATACACCGTGCCTAACAAGGTATTCCATGAGCGGTACAGAGGCATTTCAAGCAGGGAAAAATGAAGTCAATGCAATCAATGACGCGCTTGCTTTTATAACAGCAAAACCCCGAGAAAACAAATCATGGAAAAAGATGAGCGACAGCAATCGTGCAGAACCAAATCTTTTGCTTGCCTATGTAAGCGATGATCCACAAAATGATGCGTATCTTGCCCAGATTCTGGGGGATCCCTGCGATAATGGAGATGAAGCTGATTATAGAGAGGAAGCGGAAGCGGCATTTGATAGGCTTTGTCAGCAAGTACTTGGGAACATGGATGAGGCAATCCGGAAAAATCCCCGCACGCAGATCAATCTGATTATATTGGAAAAACTTGATAAAAGTCGCAGACAGGTTGTCTACGAGAGAGCCTGGAGCGCTGAACAGTTCCGAGAGAATTTGCTGTCCTGGGCCGATGCGGCTCAAAACCATCCGCAAATCGAAATACCAGTTCGCGGTAAAAAAACAATTGTTCCCTATAAGCCATTTTGCCTTGGACCTCATGGAATATGTCGGTTGCTGAAAAGCAATGATACCGACTCAGGATCATCGAAGCCGATGAAGCAGAGTGCCGTCTCCCTACACGAAATTTATCGGCTCTATATGCCGCAGAATGGGACAGCCGATCGTGATCCGGCATTTCTCCATGCGTTTTTATCGATTGTGGTCAGAAAAGCATCCGGACTGCTTGGAGATGTAAAACATCAAATCATCGTTGAGAATGCGCTGCCATCAAAAAAAGAAGCGCGCACACGGGGGAAGCGAGCAGCGTCGTTTGTTGCACTGATTTCCATTTTGCTATGGCATTTACATGTCAGAAAGGAGAAGTATATGCTTGAAGCACCTTATAACATCGGGCAATTTTTGCAATTATCGGATATGTTGCACAAATTATACTGTGTGCAATTGCGTAATGGAGGCGATAAGAAAAAACCGCTGCCTACGCAACTGATGGGCAATGAAATGCTGGCCATCGCATCTGAAAATCCGCTTGAAGGTCTGAACCGTCTGCGTGACCGCATGAAAATTTATCTGGCATGGGCAAACACCGTTACGGGAGAAGGCGCGGGCCTTGCAAAATGGATACTTGCCCGATATGGCGAGGTTAGCGCCAAAATTGCGGCAAGCGAGCTGCCGGAACAGTTTGTGCCTGCGCAGCAGGCGCAGGTATTGCTTGGCTATTTGGCAACGATCTCATATGAAAAGAAAGTGGGTATGGAACCATGAGCGAATTTATTTGCAGAGGAACCGGATTATTAGTCATTGATGTAAAGGACTCCAATCCGAATGGCGATCCTGACCGCGAGAGCGATCCCCGCACACGCCAGGATGGCCGCGGTGAAATTTCTCCCGTTTCTTTCAAGCGCAAGCTGCGCGATTTGGTTGCGGCTAAAGATTCACCTGTATGGAAGGAACTTGCCGCAGAATTGGGGCTGTCTAACGAAGGGTTTGACATCTTGGAGAGCAAGGACACCGAGCGCGACGAGGTGCGGAAATTGTCTCCAGATAAATTTCTGGCCAAATATTGGGATGCCCGGGTTTTTGGCACGACATTCCTTGAAGAAAAGGGTGGCTCCTTCATCTCGACCGGTGTTGTACAATTCGGCTTGGGCGTTTCTCTTGACCCTGTAAAAATTGAGCGCATGACAACGACCAAGGTACTTGCGGTCGAAGACGACAAGAGCAAAGGGATGGCTCCGCTTGCCTTTCGCATCGTTGCTTACGGCGTGTATGCAATGCCGTTCTTCATTAATGCAACCGCAGCACAGAAGACATGTTGTACCAAGAAGGATATCGAACTGCTGCTGCGTCTGATTCCCCATGCTTATAAAGAAACGGCCTCCTATATCCGTTCTCAGGTCGATATCCGTTACGCATTTTATGTGGAGCACAATCGTGCCCGTGGTACGTTTAACGATTTCAAAATCATTGAGGCGCTTACTCCTGTTCGAGTTGGACAAGCTACTGGCGCAGCAACTTCATGGAACGATTATAACGAGGAGGCGTTGCTGGAGAGCATCACGGCTCTTAATTCTCAACTCGAAGGGAAAACAGCGCCCGTTGTTGATTTGATGGAGAGGCTATGACACCGTTTGCACATAGTGCGCGCGGTGGAAGAGTGCCCCAGACCTATCGTGACCACGTGGCTGGGGTGGTGGACGTTGCTTGCCGCAACGTCCACAGCTTGCTCCCGTTTGCTGCCAATCAAAATGCTGAATCTTATTTGGATGTCGTCAGGACTTCATCGGTCTATCATGATTTGGGCAAGCTGAACCCGCACAATCAGGATGTTCTAAGCGGCAGGAAAGCAGCGGCGCACCTGCCCGTAGAACACCGGGATGCAGGCGTATCGCATCTGATTGGTGATCATCCAGAAAATCCCGCAGCCGCCTTAGTATATGCCCATCACCGCCCGGGTCTTCCGAACCTGATGGATCAGAGGGCTGATCCCTTTCCTTTCCGGTTTGAGTCCGCAAGGGAAGACAGCGATGCACACTTGAATGAGTATCTGGAGCTTCACCGCCAAGCGGTTGGGGGGGCTTTCAAAACAGATTTGACCGTTCCAGCGAACAAGCTATCTGCGTTGGAGTATCGAATCCTTTTGAGTTGTCTTGTGGATGCGGATTATTTAGATTCTGCGGGAGAACATCGGACTTTGCCTGCAACGCGCTGGTCTGAACGACGCGAGCGACTAAATCACTATGTACAAGCCTTGCAAGAACAAGCGAAAGAGCCTGATTCTGAGCGAAATAAACTGCGAAGTGAGCTCTACGACAACTGCAAACAAGCAGCAACCCATGAACCTCTGGAATATTGTGATAGCCCTGTTGGCACAGGGAAAACGACCGCGGTAATGGTTCATATGTTGAAATCTGCCGAGGAGAACGGATTAAGGCATATTTTTGTGGTACTGCCCTATACCAACATTATCTCGCAGACGGTGAAGGTGCTTCGAGAATCACTCGTACTTGAGGGGGAAAATCCGGAGGAAATTATTGCGGAGCATCATCATCAGGCTGACTTCGAAAGCGCTAAGCTGCGTCACTTGGCAACAACATGGACAGCACCAATCATTGTAACGACAGCGGTTCAGTTTTTTGAGACATTGGCAAGCAATATCCCATCGAAGCTGCGTAAGCTCTGTCAGCTTCCAGGCAGTGGTGTCATTGTTGATGAAAGCCATGCCACATTGCCGCCGCAGCTGATGCCTCCCGCATGGAAATGGATTACCGAACTGACAGAACAGTGGGGATGTCGATTCTGCCTTTGCTCTGCGACCTCCTTCAAGTTTTGGGAAAATACGTTATTCAAAAAAATAGCTGCGACTAAAGTAACTCCACTGCTAACCCGGAGAATGGAAGAAAAACTGAACCGTTTCGAGAGGAATCGGATTACTTTGAATGCGTGGCAACAAAATGTGCCGCATTTCATCAGTTCATCTGAACTTATTCATTATATCGAAAAATTTACTGGATCAAGATTGGTCGTACTTAATACCGTTCGTTCAGCAGCCTATCTTGCAAACATGCTAAGAGATAGTGGACGGGATGTCCTTCATCTGTCAACCGCGCTGACTCCTAAAGATAGAGAAACGGTGATTGAAGAAGTAAAACGCAGACTGGGGTCGGAGACAAGCTACGCTAACGATTGGACACTGGTTGCGACAAGTTGTATAGAATGCGGTATCGATTTTTCCTTTCACTATGGCTTTTGTGAACTTCGCTCCCTGTCAAGTTATATTCAACTAGGCGGACGAATCAGCAGGAATAGCGAATATGAGGATAGTTCACTGAACGCTTTTACGATAACGGAGGATGGCTTTGGCCATAACCCGATGTTTGATATTCCGAAAAATGTGTTCATCAAGCAAATCAAGTCAGGACATTTGCCTTCTTCGATGATTACAGACGCAGTAACGCAAGCCTTTGATCTGGAGTGCAAAGCGATGGGCGGGTTATCGGATGAAATATGCAAGCAAGAGCGGATACGCGCTTTTGCAGAGGTGGCCAAAAGCTTCAGGATTATTCCAGAGGAGTCCGTGACGGTCGTTGCAGACAATAAACTTGCAAGGAGTATTCGCCAAGGTGACGACGTCTCAGCAAAAGAATTGCAAAAAGGTAGTGTCCATATTAGACACACCATTTTGGAGAAACTTGGATGTGGGGAAAGTGAGTTGCCAATGCTTACAGATGAGCAATACGATAGCTTTCTTGGTTATATGAAAAGTCTGATTTGAACAGCATAAACGGGCGTCCGCCCACATACATGAAATGACCAATGAACCATGAACCCGTAAAGCTATTGCGGTCGGTTTCATTAGTAGGGATTTTCATGTGGAAGTGCTGGCAATTCATCCGTATATGGACGGAAATGGTCGGACGGCCCGGATGATCACCACGTATCTTCTACGCCGAGGTAGTCCTTTTTATGTGATTGGAGCACTTGTTCGCTGACAAGATAAAATCAATACTTTTTGATACCTTATTTTCAAAAGCTAAAATAGGAGTTGATTGAGGTGGAACAAAAGCTCCACCCTAATGTTATTCGATATTGGCAGGTTATGTACTGTATACATACGTTCAAATGGATACTTATCGGCAGCATCCCGTTGATTATTCGAGCCGTGTGGTTACCTACCTGGGGAGAGTTAATGATGATTTCCATTCTGATGATACCATTTTTCTTCATCAAGGGGATTGCGTTCGTTTGTTACGGTGTCTATAAAAAATACTCCCGAAGGAGCTATTTCCTTGGTGACGATGAAATCAGGATTCGATGGGGGAAGGTATGGTCGGACAACTCTTCCATTATTCCTTACGAATTTTGGACTTGATCGCACCGATTACGAACGAGGGTTACGGATTGACGGAACGAGATATTGATCCGTACTATTGGGTGCCGCGGGATCAACGGTTTTACTTGGGAAGTTTGGCGGATAAGAAGCAAGCCAAAACCATTGGTGAACAGTTTCACGATTGGAAGATCACAGTTCTGTTCACTTTTCTTCAATCGTGCTTTTTAGACAAGAATACCATTCTTTATGGTCCCCCGGGAACCGGTAAAACCTATCATACCGTTCTATATGCGGTTTCAATGATTGAGAGAAAGCCCTTGAATATCATTCTCCAGTTGCTTATGAGATTGTACCTGGAGTGTTTAAGCGTTTTTGCGAAGCGGCTCAAAAGCCAATTGTACAAGACAGCAACGATTATGGAATTCGTAAAGAACCTACGATTTGGAAGGTTTCCTTAGGAGGCTCCAAGGAGAATCCGATTAAAGGGATTGCTTCAACAACAATAGAATTCGAATTGGAAGGGATTCTTATGGTGAGATTGTGAGGGGTGAAAGTAATGATTGCAGAAATATCCATTAAAAAAATAGCGACTTACAATAATACAGCTCAATGTTTACTTTCACAAGGAAGTAAAGTGATGGAGCCTCGAAAATAAGTTAGATGGCCGATGTGGTTACACTGTCAGTGCTTACGTATTTTGTCGGTAGAGAAATTACCGTCAATGACGTGAGCGATTGGGCGTCAGGCACGACACAGGCTTGCGTCTTCTTTCGCCAATCATGCCAAGTACGGAAAAACGGCAGGTCAACCTGCCGTTCCCCGTTGCCGTTCCATGTCCGTAAGCACGCGGCCAATGTGATTTTCTTCTACAACTTCGGCGTCTTTTTCTTCCGCCTCAAACAGTGCCTGGCTAGGAACAACTCGTTTATTTCCAGAAGCGATTTGCGTTTTCGAGGCCTGTTGCTCCCTTCGAATCGGGCCCTGGGTGCTTGCTTCGTGCTGCCGTGCTCGCGTTCGTGGTAGTAGCCGTCCAGCCAACTGCGGAGCGCGCTGTTGAGCTGCTCCCGTATCGTCAGCGCTTCCCGGTCCACAAGCGACTGCACTTCAGGACGAAAGCTCAAATCGACAAACGGGAACAGACGCTCGTATTGACTGACACACATAGGCAACAGCCCATTATTAACGGATAACAGCTTTAAAAACAAAGCTGATCATTTTAGCCAAAAATACAATAACAGCTTTCCCCGTACATGCACTTCTGGGCCATCGCCTACATACAATGTATCACTGCGCCGGGATTCGGCTCACTGCGAAGAGATACCGCTAGGCGCAAGACGCAGAATAGAACGTTGTCAGACTCCTGGAGGTGGCTAGCTTGACGGGTTTATTTGCTGCAATCGCTGTTTTTATCAAGCAATTGACGCTCCTTGTATCCTACGTAAAGAACAATGCGTTTCCGCAACCGTTGGCGGAAGAGGATGAGATGAAGCATTTGCAGCGGATGGCGGATGGTAATGTACAGTCGCGCAATACGCTCATTGAGCACAATCTTCGCCTAGTTGCACATATCGTGAAGAAATTTGACAACACCGGAGAAGACTTGGAGGATTTGATTTCCATCGGCACGATCGGGCTCATCAAAGCGATTGAGAGCTTCCAGCCGAACAAGGGAACGAAGCTGGCGACCTTCGCCGCCCGCTGCATCGAGAACGAGATCTTGATGCATCTGCGCTCCTTGAAAAAGACGCGCAAAGATGTCTCACTTCATGATCCAATCGGCACGGATAAGGAGGGTAATGAGATTACGTTAATCGATATTCTGGGAACAGACGGAGACGAAGTGGTCGATAAAGTGCAGCTCAAAATTGAGAAAACCAAAATATACAAGAATCTGGATATTCTTGATGAGCGGGAGCAGGAAGTGATTCGCGGCCGCTTCGGTTTGGATGGGGGCGGAGAGGAGCGGACACAGCGGGAGATCGCCAAGGAACTGGGCATCTCGCGCAGCTACGTATCCCGGATAGAGAAGCGGGCGTTAATGAAGCTCTATCATGAATTTTACAAAAATAAAGGTCACTTGTAACAGCCGCAAAAAAGGCCAGCCCTGTTCAGGTTCAATACGCTCCACCGCTGTCCCGTGCAACACTGCCCCAGATCCGTGCTGCACGGGGACCATCACATCACGTCAGTTCAAAGCGGATGTTGGTGGAATGTTTCATTCAGCCGGGGGACGGAACTTATGATGAATTCAACATCAGCCTGCGAAGGAGATGTAACCGTCGTTGGATACTTTCCGCTGGTGCCGCTCTGCGTGTGCGAAGGCGATAGCGGTGACTGGACCCAGCGTTTCCTCTTTCTGCCTCTGTTTATCACCCTAGCCCAAGAAAAGTGAAAGTGAAGAGAATGTACAAATTATGCATCAGATCGATG
>NZ_BALG01000113.1 GCF_000315235.1 Paenibacillus popilliae ATCC 14706
TCGGTTCGTTTGTAAGGGTACAAACATTTTACCGAGTTGGCGGCTTTTTTTCTATTCTTAAATTGTATTTTGTTGGTTAATCAACAGGCCTGTTACTGTTTAGATAACGGCAGAAATGCGAACCCGATACGGATGTTTACATATTTGCTGCTCAAGGCCATCTTTGAACTATCTGACGCTGACATCTTCGAGCGTTCCAGATACGACATGTCGTTTACGTATTTTTAAGGGATTTGATTAATGTGGGGTCCTCAATGGAGTTATTTTACCTTTATCTGAACCATCTGAGCCATTAGGGCAGTAAGCGTCCCCAATATTGCGAGGGGAGAAGCAGTCATATTACCGACACATATTATAACAACCTTTATTTTACTTTAAATGTAGCTCCATGTTACTGTTCAATAGTCATCACAGCTAGATTTTCGATACGCGATACAGAGGAGATGATTTAATGGATGTAACAAAGAATATTAAAAAAATATTTCTAACCGCAATGTTAATGTTAAGTGTTTCATTTCTCATGCCGGTAGCACAAATGAGCAACGTGAATGCGCAAGCGACAGAAGTGGGACAAGCGAGCGGGAATGTTCAATATTGGTTTTTTGACTCATTAGATGAAATATATGGGTGGGTCGATGACGTATCTCCTTCGTGGGTAAACCGCCTTTCTGAAGAAGAAAAAGAAAGTATCAGAGACTACTCCGAAAATGCCGAATTAATTAACGGTTACCTTCGTAAAGGTGTCAGCGATGACGTCGGAAATGGGTATACTAGGCAGATAATTCGTGACGCAGAAAACATAAGCAAAGGGCTTCAAAAATTTAACCTTTCTGAAGGGATTGTAGTTCATCGAAGAATTCATATGCCTGTGTGGGAAGAAGTGGAACCCTCCGATTTAATTGACGCTGTGATTACCGATAATGCATTTGTGAGTACATCGTTATATAGTAGGGTTGGCAATTTCAGAGGTAATGTACATCTTGAACTTACTGTTCCCGCTGGCTATTGCGGCGCCCCTATTATGTCGTTATCTAAATATCCATTTGAATATGAGTTTTTACTGGATAAAGGTACGAGCTATGTGATTCGCGACGTGAGATGGGACATGATGGGCATTTTAAAAGTGAGCGCGGAGGTGTTGCCACTTGAGAGGAAGGAGAATGACCAATTCATAGTGAGCGATGAGGTGTTGCTAAATACAGAATTTACTGTTGTCGGTGATGCTACTAAGGATCTTGGTGGTCAATCTGAAAAATATATTGTGCAGGATCAAACGGGGGAGCGTTGGTTATTTAAAGTGAGTGGCAAACCTTGGAAATCTGATTGGGTGGGTGAAGCTGAGGTGGGTGCCAATAAACTATTAAAGGCACTGGGCCAGCCTTCAGTAGAGATTGAGAACGTAACACTTGACATACCGGGTGTAGGTAAACGGTCCGGTTCGGTACAGAAAATGATTGACCTCAAAACTTGGGGATTAGGCAATCCAAAGAAATTAACGGATGAAAATCGGAAACAGTTACAGGAGTCCCAGATCATTGATTATTTGATTGCGAATCTGGACTGTCATGATGGTAATTTTGGT
>NZ_BALG01000112.1 GCF_000315235.1 Paenibacillus popilliae ATCC 14706
CTTTGAACTGAACAAAGAAAAAACGAGTGATGATGAAGGCTATACCCACGGCAAAATGGTTCGTGGCCTCTTCCACACTCGTTGTCAGGTTCGCGTGAAAAACCACAAGGGTATTTAGCGAATCTCTATTGATTGTGACACACAAGTGCAGCCATTTGCAAGGCTTATTGAATTATTTGGGCCGGAGCATGATTTGATGCTTCTTTGGACTACGCCCAAACCGGATATTTACCAAGGCTTACCTCGGACTGCATAGGTCATGTTGTTAAGGGTTAAATGGTAAATCATGAAGTTCAATATTTGAATACTTTAAAATTTGATTCCCCGCACCATTCATCAACGTGGAACGTAACAACACTACCATTTCCTTTGCGGGAATCTGTTTTCCATTATCATACCAATGTTTAATGGAAGAAAGAATGGCTGAGATGGCGAACTCAAAAATGAATTGAGCATGTATATCCGTTTCATCTAAACCAAAATTCTCAAACAACATATTACGGAAAATATCTTTTAATTTCTGATTAAAAGTTGGGTCTCCGTTTTCACCAAGAAGAACACTTAGGTATTCTCCTTTAGACTCATATATGTTTGCAAGCGACTTTATGATGTCCTCACTTAGATTTGTACCTAAGCTGTTATAAACATTCTCTTTAAGATAAAGAATAAGTTCTGTTTCTAGCTGATTTAGAACATCATAAATGTCTGTAAAATACTCATAGAATGTACTGCGGTAATATCCTGCATTATCGGTTATTTCTTTAATGCTTATTTTATTTATTTGTTTTTTACAATACAATTTCCAAAAGGAGTTCATGAGTCTTTCTCTTGTCAGGGCTGTGATTTCAGGTTTTTTCTTCATAATAATTCCTCTTTTCGTTGAAGATACGACAAATGAGCATAAACTGACGGTTGATAGAGCATTGAAAAGTTCTATAATTATATATAATACGACAGTTTGTCGGATTAACCAACCGAAAGGAGTTATCTATTATGAACTTTTTTAGAAGACATTGGTATAATGTTGGATTAGTTGTTGCCATCATATCTATTGTGTATTTAATCTTTGCTTGGGGGGATATGAGTACTCTCCAAAGGTTAGTATTTATGAACTTTATAGTGCTTTTAATCCATCAATTTGAGGAATATGGATTTCCAGGTGGTGAACCAGCAATAATGAATATGGCACTTCAACCTAGTTCTAATCCTAGAAATTACCCTCTTAACCAAAACTCAGCGATGATAACGAATGTTGTTATAGTTTATATTATGTATCTAGTTCCAGTATTTTTACCTGATGTAATCTGGTTAGGATTGGCTCCAATGTTGTTTGGTATGATGCAGTTTGTGGTTCATGGAATTATGACACCTAAGAAACTTGGACAATTTTATAACCCTGGATTGGCTGCTGTTATCTTGGGACATATTCCGTTGGGGGGTTATTATATTTACTATATCCATTCCAATGGACTTATTAATGGATGGGATTGGGTATTTGGAGTTGTCTATATGTTCCTAACCGCATTTATCGTAGTTAACAAAATGACCTATTCCTGGTTAGCAGACAAAAACTCACCATATTCTTTCGGAGAAGATGAAATGAGAAGATTTAATGTTTCTGAGAAATTAAATCGTTTGAAGAAATAAATATTTTCTAAAGAGCCGTGCCTTCACAGTCAACCCGAGAGCAATCCATGCACAACCAAGTGTACGTCCATTTAAGGCTCAAACCATCTGAGGGCTATTCTGAGAAGATGGCAACAGAAAAAGCACACCACTTGAGTCTGTAAAATTGTTCTTGCGTTAGTCATTTTCTCATGAAGTTTTGCTACTTTTCTTTTTTGTTTCTGATCGTTTTTGCTTCATCTCGTTTGCATTTTCGTTTCAAGGCTCGTTCTTTACGTCTTGAAAGAGTGCGCTGGGCATCAGCTAATTTTGGGTTTTGGCATAATAATGATTTCATCACGAATTTCATCATACTGCCAGAGTAATGAATCACCAATATTAAGTTTTGCCCTCGTACGTATTTCTTCGGGTGTTTTTTCGGAATGTCTCATTCAATACGGATGTAAAAATAGTATATATTCGACGGAGCCGTGATGGATAAGTAACGTTTGCTCTGTTGAAAGGTAATAATGCGGCCTGTTCAATGAAGCCAAAAGGTCGAGTACGGGAACAGATGCCCCTAACTCGACCTTTTTTGGGAATCCAACGGTCATCGAGCGGTCAGGGTGCCAAGCGGAGGACCTGTCCGTACGCACAATTACAGCCGCTGTGCCGCCCGTGCCAGCCGCTCCATCGCTTCCTCGATCACCGCCCGGCGCGACGTCATATTCAGCCGCATAAATCCGCTGCCTTCCTTCCCGAAGGCATAACCTGCACTTAACCATACCTTCGCTTCGTTCAGTGCCCAGTCATTCAGTCTCTCGTCCGTCATGCCGAAGCTTCGCCAATCAAGCCACTTCAAATAAGTTCCTTCCTGGGCGAACGTCTTCACCTGCGGAATGTGCTCGGCGATAAAACGCTCAATATACTGGCTGTTCCCTTCAATATATTTCAGAGCTTTGTCGAACCATGCCTCCCCCTTCGTGTATCCGGCAATTGTCGCCTCGATCGCGCCCAGATCGAGATCTGTAACGCCGACGCTTTCCACTGCCTTCCGGTATTTCTGACGCAGCCCTTCTTCTTCAATGAAAATATTCCCCATTTTGAAGCTTGCAATACTGAACGTCTTGCTCGGAGAAGTCGCCGTAATCGTCCGTGCGGCGATATCCGGGGATAGCGTCGCAATCGGAATATATTGTTGCTCGCCCAAAGTGAAGTCATGATGGATATCATCTGAGAAAATAATGACGTTATGCTCCAGGCACAGGTCAGCTAATCTCTGCAGTTCGTCCCGCTTCCATACGCGCCCTACCGGGTTGTGCGGGTTGCAGAGGAAAAACAGCTTCAGGGCCGGATCCTTCACTTGCTGTTCGAAATCCTCGAAATCGATCTCGTACCGGCCCTCAACCAGCTTGAGCGGGTTCGTAACGAGCGTTGCCCCGTTGGATTGAATCATTTTGGCGAATTGAGGGTAGACCGGCGTCTGAATCAACACCTTGTCCCCCGGGGCCGTCACGGCTCGGACAGCGAACGCCATAGCGGGCACCACGCCAGGCGTCAGCACGCACCATTCCTTGGCGACATTCCACTGATGTCGGCGCTCCATCCAGTCGATAACAGCGGAATAATAGCGATCTATGCATAAGGTATATCCATAGCTCGGCTTGCTCATCCGAGCGACAAGCGCCTCCTGGATCGCCGGCGCCGCAGGGAAATCCATATCTGCCACCCACAGCGGGATGCACCCTTCCTGTGATTTGTTGCAAGGCACTGCTTTTTGGGCGTCCAAGGCCGCCCGCTCGATGGTTTTCTCAAAATTGTACATGATTTATCCTCCTCATCGATAGTAACATAACAAGCCATTGGCTGATGCCAAAGAACAATGCCTCTGCTACACTGCCGCTACGCTCGTCTTTGCATACCGGCGTTCCATCATCGCGAGCCGCGTGAACAGACAGACCGCGCCGGCAGCCAGACCGCTGATGAGCCCAATCCAATACCCGTATGCGGCAAGCGAGGTGAACTTGGCCAGCACGAATCCGACAGGAAGCCCGATCATCCAATAGGACATCAAGGCGATCAAAAATACCGCGTTTACATCCTTATACCCCCGCAGCGCTCCTTGGACCGGAGCCGCAACCGCATCGGACAGTTGAAAAAATATCGCATAGATGAGAAATGACTCGGTCAGCAGCCGCACACCCGGCTCATCGAAGTACATGCCGGCGACCTTGTGGTTGAACAGGAACAACAGCACGGCGAACAAGGCTGCTAGGGTCACAGCCGCGATAATGCCGATGCGGGTATACTGCTTCGCATCGGTGAACCGCTTTGCCCCCGCCTCGAAGCCGACAACGATCGTCAGCGCCATCGCGGTGCTCATTGGCAGCATATAGAACAATGACGCGAAGTTCAATGCGGCCTGATGCGCTGCGATCGTATTCGTGTCATATTCGCTCATGAACAGGGTTACCGCCGCGAAGATGCTGACCTCAAAAAAGATCGACAGCCCGATCGGCGTGCCGATGCGCAGAATCTCATTCCAGCGGGAGAAGGAGATCCCTTCCCACTGCCGCAGCATGCCCATCGACTGCATCATCGCATGGCCGCGCATGAACAGAAAGGCGACAACGGCAATCAGGAGATATGTAATCGCAGTCGCAATCCCGGCGCCGACGCCCCCCATTTCCGGAAATCCACATTTTCCGAAAATAAAGAAATAGTTAAGCGTGACATTGACGGGGAAGGACAGCAGCGTAATGAACATCGTAACCCGGGTCTGTCCCAGTCCGTCCATGCTTGCCCGGAAGACGGTATAGAGAAAGGCCGGTATGACACCAAAGCCGAGTGCGATCAGATAATCCTTCGCGACCCGATGAACTTCCACCTCAAGACGCATGGCCGCCAGAACCGGATCGAGAGCGAACGCTCCAATCAGAACGACGACGGCGCCGACGATGACGGATAGATAAGCTGCCTGGGTTACGCTAGGCGACACCTCCCCCTTCCGGCCAGCCCCCATATGATGGGCGATAATCGGGGTGACGGCGAGGAAGATGCCGCTAATGCCGGTATAGACAGGAGCCCAGATGCTGCCGCCAATGGCGACGCCAGCCAGTTGGGTGGCGCTGTAGTTGCCGGACATCACCGTATCGAAAAAGGACATCAGTTGCATGGCAACCTGTGTAACGAAAATGGGCAAAAAAATATGCAGCATCTGAACGATTTTTTGTTGCAGCGTAAACGTTTGCTTCATGTCGTTGCCTGCTCCTTACCTTTCATTATGTCTGTACGCAAGAGGCCGATAGCGGGCGTTCTGCCCGGCGTCAAGGAGATGTTTATATGAGCGTAGAACACCTCACCCATTGTAACATCAAACGGAAGCTTTTGCTTGAGAACGCAGGTTCGGTTACAATATTAGATGAAGGAAAGGAGTGCTCGACGGATAATGACGATTCAGAAAGCAAAGGATCGGGCGGCGCTAGATGCCAAGATGCCTGGCTTGCCCTGGTACATCCAGCAATTTATCGAATATAAGCTGCCGGACCTATCCCCTTCGTCGCTGCTGGAATATGTGCGGGATTATGAGATTTTTTGGGGATGGCTCGTGGCGGAGCGCCTCACCGAAGCGGAGCAGACGCGGGATGTGACGCTTGCCGATCTGGAGCAGCTTCGGATGGAGCATATTACCTCTTTCCGCATTTATTTGACGACCTACAAGGAAGCGTCCAATTCGAGAGTGACGGTATCCCGCAAGCTGTCCTCGCTTCGCTCGCTGTTTCACTATTTGAGCCAGATTGCGGAGGACGAGCAATTTTACCCGTTGTTGAAGCGGAACGTCATGGCGAAGATCGAGATCAAGCGTGTACATAAGCCGAAGGACACGGCGGCGAAGCTGAAGGGCAAGCTACTGGAAGAGCAGGAACTGGAGGAATTCGTCGAATATGTCCGCATCGGATACGCTCATGACGTCGCCGACAATAAGCAGGCTTCCTATGCCCATGCCCTTAATGCCGTGCGCGATGCCGCGATCGTCAGCCTGATACTGAACTCCGGGCTGCGGGTAAGCGAAGTCGTCAACTTAAATATGGACGATGTCGATATGAATCGGAAGCGGGTCACCGTCTACCGCAAAGGCCATAATGACGACACTTTTAAGACGCCAGTCTATTTCCGTGACAGCGCCAAGCAGCATTTGCAGGCTTATATTGGCCTCCGATCCGAACGCTATGCAGCTCCGAAGAAGGAGCGCGCCTTCTTCCTCGCCGTCAAGAACGGGGAGAAGGAGGGCACACGGATGACGAAGCGGGCCATGCAGCAGATGATTCTCAAATACGCGAAGCGGTTCGGCAAGCCCGCTTTGACTGTTCATAAGCTTCGCCATTCCTTCGCCACGGACTATTACGTGCATAACGATATTTACAAGACGAAGGAGCAGCTTGGCCATGCATCGACAGAGACGACGGAGATTTATGCCCATCTGACGGACAAGACGATGTCCGAGGCGATCGAGCGCCGGGGAGAGGATGAATTGTAGCGCTCGGGTGCGAGCTTTGATTCAGCGGCCATTCTTCCCCTCGGCGGCGCCGCTTACCTTCGCCGGAACATGCTGCCCCGAGCGGCAAGCGTCCTTACTCTTACTGTGCGGATTTATCATATTTTTTCATGATGGACGCAAGTTCGTCCTCGACATCCTTGTTTTTGCCCAGCTTTGCGAACTCATCGTCCAGCGATGTGGAAGAACTGTTCATCTCGTTCGAGGCTTCGGCCTGAGCTTCCATTGCCAGCATTTTATCTTCCATCCGCTTCAATCCGGACATGGCCGTATCGGAGCCGAATCCTGCCATCGCCTTGTTGATTTCCGTCTGTGCCTTCGCCGCATTGTAACGTGCGACCAGCGTCTCGCGCTTGCTCATCATGTCGGAATACTGCTTCCGCATCTCATCGAGCTTCGCGCGAAGGTTGTCGGCGGAAGCCTTATTCTGCTCGTAGCTCGCCTTGAATTCATTCATCTTCTCCTCGGCCGCTTTTTTCTCTTCCAGCGCCCGGCGGGCTAGATCCAGATTATTGGCCTGCACGGCGATATGCGCCTGCTCCTCGCGCTTCTTCACCAGCGCGGCTTGCTCCTCATACGATTGCTTGAAGCGCTTCTCGATCGCGATCTGCTGAGCTACCGCACGTTCCGCTTCCTCCAGATCCGCTTGCATGTCCCGCAAGTATTGATCGGTCATCTTGATCGGATCTTCGGCTTTCTCAATCAGCGCATAAATGTTGGACATGGTTACATCACGCAAGCGTTTGAATAATGACATGGACAGTTCCTCCCTATGAAGTGTTATCCATACATACGATTGGAATCCGACGTTGTTTCACTTTTTTTGTGCTACTTATCTTAGCTACCTATTTTAACATGCTAAGGAGGAGAAGGATAGCTATCACAGCAGCTCTCTGCATATAGAGAATGCCGGGGCCGCCTTAAGCGCCCCGGCATAAATAATCAGTCTTCCTCGCGAACCCGGTCCAATTCGATTGTGAATCTCCGCCACGCCTGATCTACGACCTTCACAATATCTTCCTTCCGCAGCTTGTCGTAATGAATGCCGGCTGCAACGGTTACGGTCGTTCCCAAGGCTTCCGAAGCGTGGAGGGCCATAGCGGCGCTGAGCTCATCCTCACGATGCCCGGGAACGGTATGCGTGGCAACCTTACACTGACCCGCTTCATTCCACGCGGTCGATACGGCGCCGATATGCGAGTCTCCCCCGCTCACGAGGAATAGCCAGTCCCGCCCTTGCGGGAGCGCCTCGACCCGGATATCGGCTCCGGGCGGAGCCGCTTCATGATAGGCCCCGCTCACGTAATAATCCCCCGGATTTCATCCAAACTGTGAATATTCTCTTCTTCCATAAACGCCGTTAGACTATTCACCAGCTCTTCGCCTGCCCGCAGATTCATGAAGTTGTACGTTCCGATCTGCACCACTTCGGCTCCCGCCATAATAAACTCGATGATATCGTCCGAGGAGGAAATACCGCCCATCCCCATCACGGGAATCGTGACCGCCTGCGCCACTTGATGAACCATGCGCAGCGCGATCGGCTTGATAGCCGGACCGGAAAGCCCCGCATACGTGTTCTGGAACACGCTGCGCCGCCCGTGGATATCAATTTTCATTCCGGAAAATGTATTAACGAGCGACACACATTCCGCTCCTTCCTCCTCGCACATCACCGCCATGCCAACCACATTTTCGGCATTCGGCGACAGCTTGACCGCCAGTGGCAGCGAAGTCACCTGCCGGACTTCCCGAACCACTTCCCGGGCGACCTCCGTGCGAATCCCGAAGGCCATGCCGCCCTCCTGTACATTGGGGCATGATATATTCAATTCAATCATATCTACCGCGGGCTGGTTCAATTTGCGGCGGTCCTCGGCATCCTTCGTAATCTTCAATGCGCCAAGCACATAATCCTCAATCGTACTGCCGCCAAGATTAGCAATTTTGACTGGTTCTATCTTCTCCCAGAACTTCATCTCTTCCTGTAAAAACGCATCGATGCCCGGATTTTCCAAGCCGACACTATTCAGTATCCCGCTTGCCGTCTCCCATATGCGCGTTCCCTCGTTCCCTGGACGCGGATGCAATGTCAGTCCTTTGGAGGCGATACCACCAAGCTGATTGATATCATAGTATTGGGCATATTCCTGCCCGAAGCCGAATGTGCCTGAAGCCATGACAAGAGGGTTTTTGAAGTTGATCCCCGCCACATTACACACTAAGCTTCTCATGCCACGCCACCTCCTGTGCCTGAAATACCGGTCCGTCTGAGCAGACCTTGCGGTTGCCGCTTGCCGTTCGCACGGAGCAGCCGTAGCAGGCTCCGATGCCGCAAGCCATTCTTTTCTCCAGAGATACGTACAGCTTCGTCTCCAATCCTTCCGCCATGCGGGCTGCCGCCTTCATCATGGCTAGCGGTCCGCACACAAAGATATTGTCGTATTTCTTCATATCGACATCAAGCAGCAGATTCGCATCGAGCCGAACGACAAGTTCATTCGCATAGGGAGCGAATGCTTCCGTCATATAGGACGCCCCCCGAAATCCGAGATAAATATCCGGCTTGTCCAGCTGTTTCGCCGTGTACAGCAGGGGCGCGATGCCGATCCCTCCGCCGACTAACGCGGTCTTCCCATCAACTTCCGGAAACCCATTGCCGAACGGCCCCTCCAGTTGAATCGAATCGCCCGGGCGAAGGCTGGCGAACCGGGCCGTTCCTTCGCCTCCGACTTTGTACATAAACTGGATAGAGTCCGGCTCCAAATTGTAAATGCTGATCGGACGGGACAGAACCGGATATTGGCTCCATGCCCGCAGCATATAAAATTGCCCCATCCGGCCTTCAAAAGTGCCTTCTACTGTCATGAGATAAACATCTTGAGCTATCTGATTGTTGGTGAGAATCTTATGCACGTATCTGCTCCTTTGTTCACCTTTAGCAATTCTACTATGCCTGTAATGGCGCCATCCATCTGTGATGCAGGTCACATTGGGATAAATCGCCCCGAGAAAGGACATAACATGAAGACAGATCTAATCGGGAATGGAGGAAGATCATTGCATCCAAAACAGATATGCTGCCTGCTAGTGTGCCTGGTAGGCGTGGCCGGCTGCTTTCCGCATTCGCATCAGGCTGCTCCGGATCCGAAGCTAAGCTCGTTGGAATCGGATCAGCCATCTGCGGAGATGAGAGCGAGACAGCTGCTTCATAATGCGGTCGAACAACCCGAGACGGGCAAGCGTACACCCTCCTTCGTCCTACAGGACAAACCGCAACAGCGGCCGCATCAGCCTCTGCCTTTGCCCCAGTTCCACTTGGCGATGAAGGACTCCGCCCGCACGGAAGCGGCCAAGGAAGGGCCCCGTGCTCATCCCTTAGAACGGAAGGCCGTGGAACAGGAATCCGTGATGAAGCAAAAGGAGCTACCGATGCCGGAGCCAGCCCAATCCGCATCTCAGAATACGAAATCCGGAATAAGTCAGCGTCATTTGAGTCTGGCTCAGCTTCGAATGAAATACCCTCATATTTTCAAGCTTCATGGCTCTAAGCGCGAACTCCGTCGAGTCGCCCTTACCTTTGATGATGTCCCTGATAACCGGATAACCCCGCTTGTGCTGGATGTTTTGCGAGAGCATAACATTCGCGCGACCTTCTTTCTCGTCGGCAATCGGGTCAAGTCCCATCCCGAGCTGGTTAGGCGCATCGTCCGGGAGGGCCATATTATCGGCAATCATTCTTACAGCCATCCGTTAATGACGAAGCTGTCGCTGCCCGCCTTCGAGCAGCAAGTGAAGGATGCGGAACGAGTAATTGAGGAGATAATTGGTTACAAGCCCAGATTCTATCGTCCTCCCTACGGAGAAATCAATGAAGAGCAGTTGAAATGGGCGGGGGATCACGGTTATCTGGTCGTCAATTGGGACGTCGATTCCAACGACTGGCGGGGATTGAACGCCAAGGAGGTATATAACAACGTAATCAGCGCTGTCACGCCCGGTTCGATCGTGCTTCAACATGCGGGAGGAAGCAAACAATATTTGCAAGGAACGGTCAAAGCCCTACCGTCCATCATTAAGCAATTGAAGCAGCAGCGCTACCGTTTCGTCACCGTGCCAGAGCTGCTGCAGGACCGCAAGGATAAAAAAGACAATTGAAACCGCGTCAAACGCAAAAACACCCCCTGCCGCAATATGCTCCAACGGTGGACAGGGGGTGAACTTATGGTGATATGAATTAAGACATAATGTACACTTCTACATTTTGAATGCCAAAAGTAATGCCGATCTGCTTGCTAACCGGAACGAAAATATCAATTGTGTTGCCATTGACGGCGCCGCCGATATCACGGGCTTCCGCGATGAATCCGCCTTGCGGCAGATGCTTGAACTGATAACCGGTGATGAACAGCTTCGTTCCCAATGGAATGACCTTCGGATCGACGGCTACCGTCCCCAGCTTCAATGGGTTGCCGAAGTAATCGACAGCACCCCATTTTCCGTTTTCACTCGCATGGGCCGTATATGCGGTGGCCTTCATGTTCACTTTCTTTTTATAGGTCATCTCCTTGCCGGAGACCGTAATTATGTTATTATCCCTAGCAACTTCAATTAATGCAGCGCTCTCCGACTGCACCGTCAGACCTTGCAAGGTCTTTTTCGGAAGCTCCAGCTTCAGCCCTGCATAGATATTCAAAGGATCGATGCTGGCGTTCGCCTTCATCAATTCATCCAAATCTATCTTATGCTTCTTCGCAAGCGAATAAAAGGTATCTCCTTCCTGAGCGATGTAGGACTCGGCATAAACCGGCGCCATATGAAATGCCAAATTCAATCCCAGCAATGCTGCTGCAAACTTTAATGTCGTTCTTTTCCTCATATGGTGTATGTTCCTCCTTAAGGTAGCCTGCGAGGTTAGTTGTCGGGTTCGGGTCAAGGAGTACCCTACATGCCGGCGAACGCCAGCTCTGATTCACCCCAAGGCGCTTATCCCGTAATGAAATAAACACCGGTCAATCATCCCCCGTACAATGTTCGGCTTGAGTTGCATCATATCACAATTTTGTAACCTATGCGCATGCAGTTAATGGTAATGAAACAATAACATGCTTCCTCACCGAGCGATATCCGTGGATACGAAAGAAGATGACCCCTAACCAATATTAGGAATCATCTTCTGCCAGCGTAATGTTTTTTTAACTGTCCACGTTAAGGATCACCGTTCAAAGTGCTTTATCACTTAGGATTCGGTTTCTTCAGGACGAATATTTCCTTTTTCAGTTGCCACGTGGCAACACCTCCGCGATCACTTTTATTATGTCGTTCTCCTTTCTCGCCTCCCGAATCACATAGTTCGTTCCTTTATCCAGTAAAAACTCACATTCATCTGGAAATTGACTTAACGACATAATAGCTGCGCCGCAATGACCAGCGGGAACATAAAGTTCAACCTGTACATTACCGGGGAAAGAGCCATTAAGTAACGATGTACTCACAAATGCATTATCCGTAATCACAGCGCCAATTAAATGTGAGGGTTCCAGTTCTTCCCACACAGGCATATGAATTCCTCGATAAACTACAATCCCTTTAGAAAGGTTAAATTTTTGAAGCCCGTTGCTCACTGCATCACTAATTATCTCCCAACAATCCTCATCCCTGTTCCCTTGACGAAGGCTCTCGTTAATTGATTGGGAACTTTGGGTGTAGAAATGGATACTTCCTTTTTCCTCTTCAGAAAGGCTGGTTACCCACGAAGGAGATACGGCATTCTTCCACTCTATTACTTGATCCTCTGAGGCAAACCGACGGAACTCGTTCCCGATCGAATGTCCCGCTTCTGTTATCGGCGGTAGCGCGTTCACGCTGTCCATTTGTGCTACCGGCATAAGAGCTGAAACACTTAACATCATCATTGCGGATAGAAGTATTTTTTTTACATTCATAAAGTAATTCCCCCATTATCGAACTATCTAGCTGTGGTAATAATTTTAGGATAACATGAGGTTACTTTCAAAATAAAATAAAGATGGTTATATTATGTTTCGATAATATGACGTTAGCTACGTCATTGGTTTCGCTAAGCCATAAATGTTTTATTTGCGAGTCCAATCTCTATACACATCAAACAAGCCGTATACTCCCAGTCCGATGATAATGAAAGTAGCGATGGGGTATAACCCGTCCGAAATATTTGGCAATCTCTGTTATGATAGATTTGGGCAGGACGAACTTCAAAATATGCATCATGAAATAGCAGACATTTGCGGCTTGAATTAGAACGTTTCCTTTTCTCCCTTTATTCATATGATAGGCAGCCATCAAGGCAATATGTACAATAGCTACTGCTACGCCAACAGCAACCCCAATGGGTCCTGCCATTGTTCCAGCGGCAAAAATGCCTCCAATTGTTTGGAGCGTTGCGCCAACCGCTCTTGCTGTGTCACCGCCATTTACCGCATTAAGTTCCACTTCGTTCAATTGTCGGAATGTACCCATACTGCTTCTTACCTCCCTAAATATGAAAAAGATTTAGTAATTCATTTAAAGCATACGCAAAAACCCCTTTTCCCACAATATAGCAAATGGAATATTGTTCTTTATTTAGAGGCCGGATTATGATTTATTTATGCTCAGCATTTAGAGAACTTGTCTAAGGAATTCCTGTGTGCGGGGGTGCTGTGGCGCCGAGAATAATTGCTGCGGCGGTCCCTGCTCAACGAGTTGCCCGCCATCCATGAACACGATGCGATCCCCGACCTCGCGCGCAAATCCCATCTCATGCGTTACGATCACCATCGTCATCCCGTCTCGGGCGAGCGACTTCATGACTTCCAGAACTTCGCCGACCATCTCGGGATCCAAGGCGGATGTCGGCTCGTCGAATAGCATGACATGCGGTTCCATCGCCAGTGCCCGCGCAATCGCAATCCGCTGCTTCTGTCCCCCGGACAACTGGTTAGGGTAAGCGGATGCCTTGTCCGCCAATCCGACCTTCTTCAGGAGTTCCATTGCGATGGCCTCCGCTGTCGCCTTGCTTTTCCCTTTCACTTTCATCGGAGCCAGCGTAATGTTGTCCAACACCGACATATGCGGGAACAGGTTGAAGGCTTGGAAGACCATGCCCATTTTCGCTCGCGTTGCATTCATATCATGCTTCTTGTCATTAATTTTCTTACCTTCGAACAAAATATCGCCTGCGGTCGGAGTCTCCAGCAGATTGAGACAGCGCAGAAAGGTGCTCTTGCCCGAGCCGCTCGGGCCGATGACAACGACGACTTCCCCTTGCCCGATCGTCATGTTCAAGCCGTTCAAAATATTCAGATCTCCGTACGATTTATGCAGGTCACGAATTTTGATCATTCTTTTTCAACTTCCTTTCCAGCAGACCGATTGTCTTCGACAGCGGAATCGTCAACATAAGGTACATCATGGCCGCTCCAAGCAACGGCCCCATGGCCGTATACGTCTTACTGCGGATAATATCCGTCTGGAACATAATGTCCGCGATTCCGATCAGGCTGACAATCGAGCTCTCCTTGATAATAGTGACGAACTCGTTCCCAATTGCGGGAATGACCGTGCGGAATGCCTGCGGCAAAATAATATATCTCATCGTCATGCCTTTGGACATGCCGAGCGAACGTGCGGCTTCCGCCTGCCCCTTATCCACCGCCTGGATCCCCGAACGGAAAATTTCAGCTAAATAAGCCGAGCTGTTAATCGAGATAGCGATCGCGCCGGAAGTGAATTTGCTGAATTCAATACCGAACTGAGCCAGTCCAAAATGAATAATAAACAATTGCACGAGCAGTGGAGTGCCGCGAAGCAGCTCAATGTAGGTGATCGCGAACCAGTTCAACGGTTTGAATGGCCCGATCCGCATTAATACAATCATAATGCCAAGCACGAAGCCGGCGAGCACCGCCACCAGCGATAACAGCACCGTAATCTCGGCCCCGGATAAATAATCCCATTTATAGTCCCATAGCATAGAGAGCCAGTCAAACAACAGCCTCTTCCCCTTTCCAATCGTTGCCTATTTTATAGATATAGAATGAAAAAGAGCGGCTTGCGCCGCCTCTTTATCCCTGTGTGTATCGGGCAATTACTGCTCTTCCGCCATCTGGGTCGCTTTCGTAATGAACTCGTCCAGCTTGCCTTCCGATTTCAGGCGGGCAATCGTTTTGTTCGCGGCTTCGACCATCTTCGGACTGCCTTTGCGGAAGCCGATGACATAGCCATCGCTCGCCGGCTGCAGTACCGCATCCGACATCTCCAGTTCGGGACGGTTCGAAGCATACGCCTTCGCGACCGGCTTCTCGACGATAACCGCTTCAATTCGGTTCGATTCCAGCGCCAAGACAAGATCACTTACCTTGGATAGCAGTTCAGGCTGAGCTTCGGGAATCTGTGTCACAACATTCTCGAAAGTCGATCCTTTCTGAACGCCGATCTTCTTCCCTTGCAGATCTTCCGGCGTCTTGTACTGTTCCTTGTCCGCAGCACGCACGATAATGCCTGCCTCAGCCAGGTAGTACGGATTGGAGAAGTCAACCGCCTTGGCCCGCTCCGGATTCGGATCCATTCCCGAGATGACCATATCCAGCTTGTCTGAATTCAGCGCCCCAATCAGCGATTCGAACTTCATATCTTCAATCTTCATCTCAACGCCCAGATCCTTCGCAATCTCGTTCGCCAAATCGATGTCGAACCCGACAATTTGATCCTTGCCGTCCAACGTCTTGTGGAACTCGAATGGAGGATAATCGGCGCTGACGCCGACGACGAGCGTCTTCTTGCTCATCATATTATCATAACTATCTCCTTTGGCTCCACAACCCACCAGAATGGCCATGAATAGCGAACATACCGCCAAGATTTTCATTGTTCTCACGATACATCATCCCCACTTCTCCGATTTTTCCTTCCCAGTGATAGGAGGATTTCGATTGCCCTAATTATACATGATGATGTATAGATATACAATAATAATATTGGTCATTTGGTGTGCGCAATCGCTTTATTACTAATATGTACACATTTTTCGTTTTTCATCCAAGCGCTTGGCTGAACCAACCCATTCAAATCTTATGTGACTGAACCATTCTCGAAATGAATAATTATGCTATACATATACCGGCGAATAAGCATGTCATTGAACACGCGCTTCCCGCTACTCCCCTTCAAGAAGCGGGATCAGGCTTCTTCGAAATAGGTAAAAAGGTCGAATTCGGGAACCATAATGAATCCGAACTCGACCTTTTTCGAAATGCTATGCTTTTTTCACAAGTTCAGGGCTGTTTCACTGTGGCTAACAACGAGTTATGGGACAGCCCCATTGATTTACGAATGCTCTTCCACCTGTTCGCTTGCGGCGGGCTGATGAATCGGCAGTGTCACAATCACCGTCGTCCCTACGTCCGGCTTGCTCTCGATACTCATGTCGCCATGGTGCGCCTTTACCAGCTCATACGTAATGGCCAAGCCTAATCCCGTGCCGCCATGGCTTGGGTTCACCTGATAGAACTTATCCATGACTTTGGCCAAATGCTCCTTGCTGATACCGATGCCCTGATCCACGATGCGCACGACCACCTTGTCCGGGTCCCACGTCGAATGAACCGTAATCACCGATTCATGCGGAGAGAACTTCACCGCATTGTCGATCAGATTGAGAAATACCTGTTTTAGCCGGTTCGTATCGCCAGAAATAGGCTGATCGGTGCCGCGGGAGCGCACCTCAATTTGAATCAGCTTCTGCTCAGCCTTCATTTTTACCTGCAGCACCGTCTCTTCCAGTACCTCCGACAGACGGACCGGCGACCAATTGAATTGCAGCTTATTTTCCTGCAGTTTGGAGAAGTCGAGAAGCTCCTCAACCAGCCCAATGAGCCGGTCGGTCTCCTTCAGGATAACGTTCATCCCCAGCTTGCTCTCTTCTTCCTCGAACTGTCCACAGAGAAGCGTCTCGCTCCACCCCTTAATCCCGGTAAGCGGCGTTCGCAGCTCATGCGAGATCGAGGAGACGAAGTCGTTCTTGAACTGATTGCTGCGGACGATCTCATGAGCCATGAAGTTGAGCGTCCGGGCCAACTCGCCGATCTCATACTTGTACTCTTCCTTGATGCGAACATCGAAGCGTCCCTTCGCCATCTGGGCGGAAGCAATCGTGATCTCGTTGATCGGCTTCACGATGGAATTCGCCAGGCCGATGCTGATGATAAGCACGACGATGAGAACTGCGATCGAAATGACAACAGACAGCAGCACAATGCTGTTAATCCGCGCATTGACCAAATCCAACGAAGTGACCAGACGGACGATATAAACGATATCTCCCTTCGCATAGAGCGGGGACGTGATCGACATGACCGCCTCTCCCGTTCCCGGCTGCTTGCCGATCCACTGCCCCACCATGCCGCTCTGGGCACTGATGACATCGGACGAGGCGACCGGCTTATCCACCCGGAAGTAGCTGGACGATATCAGTACCTCTCCCTGCAGACTCAGAATCTGAACTTCTGCCGTCTTCATATTGTACTGCTTCAGCAGCAAGGGGAGCCAGCTTCGGTCATTGGCATTGACCCCCGCATTGACTTGCTGGTAGAATGACGAAGTTACACTTAAATGCGATTTCATATGGTTAGAAATCGAATCATAATAATAGGAGCGGACAGCGATAAGAAATATCGCCTCCAAAATAAGCATCGTCAAAAACACGACGATAAAATAGTGCATGACTACTGAACGTCGTATTCCCGGCTTTAGCATGAAGAGGAAGCTTTCCATTTATATCCATGTCCCCAGACCGTTTCCAAATATTTAGGCGACGAAGGCTCATCCTCGATTTTCTGCCGCAAGCGTCGGATATTGACATCGACAATCTTCGGATCGCCCATATAATCTTTGCCCCATACATAATCAAGCAGCACATCGCGGCTTAATGTCATATCTTCCTTCTCCATGAAGAACTGCATCAGTGAGAACTCTGTCGGAGTCAGGTCAATCGATTGGTTATGCTTCGTGAACCGCTTCGCAATCAAATCGAACGTGAACGGCCCCGAATGATATACGACTTTTTGCGTCGGCTGCTGATAGGCGCTGACCCGGCGCAGGAGAGATTGAATGCGGGCGACCAGCTCAGTCGGACTGAACGGCTTGCTCACATGATCGTCGGCGCCGACCGACAATGCGTATACCTTATCTTGCTCCTGAACCTTGGCAGTCAGGAAGATGATGCCCATCCGCTCATTGACCTGGCGGACGCGGCGGCATACCTCAAAGCCGTCAATTCCCGGAACCATCACGTCGAGCAGCGCGATATCAATCGTATTATCGTTGACAAGAATTTGGTAAGCATCGTTGCCGTTGGCAGCCTCAACCACATCGAATCCGTTGCGCTTCAGGTTGATGACAATAAAGCTGCGAATCGATTCTTCATCTTCCATAATGAGTATCTTCGTCATCTCTTCCCGTCTCCTTCTTCATTCCTTGCTTTCTTCCCGGTTCATATCCGGAAGCTTCGGGGTGCCTTTGTCCAGCATCAGCGGCTCCTTGCTGAATACGCCGATAATGGTATCTCCATACGAGCTGAGATAGGTCCACTTTTCCTTGTACGTCTCCCACATTTCCGGGTTGAAAAACTTGATCTCCGCCAGCGTCTCATTCGAATGTATGTCCATAAACCGGATATATTCATCCTTCTTCGACTTCGTATCAATCGTTACCCGCCCATACCATGAATTCGGCAGCTTCAGTTGGAACCGCTCCTCATCGTCGCGGTACTGCTTCTCGACCAGCTTCAACCCGTTCTTCTCGTCCCACTGATAGTAGCCCGTGAAGTACGGAATATCGTATGACGCATAAATATCCCAGCCCAGCGGCGTCTCGGGAATCGCGATCTCGATGATGCCGTCTCCGTTCATGTCGCTACTGGATATATTATACGGCTTGCTCGCCATCTCTTCCGGCAGGACAGAGACGAGCTGATTATCCTGTGTCAATAGGATGATATCCGTCACGCCGTCATTTGCGCCCGCCACCGCATCAAGCACAATTCCTTTTTGGTTCTTGCTGATATAGCCTGAAATCATGTTCGTATACATAGTTACGTCTTTGTCCAGCGTCAATTCCATCTGCTTGGCCATCTTCCCGTCCTTGAAATCGTACACGGTCAACACCGGCGGCATGTCGCGACGGTTATTGACGATGTACAACTGGTTCTTCCCGTCCCCATTCAGATCATCAATGACGAACTGCGAATAGGGCTGCTCGAATATTTTGACGATGCTGTCCTGCGTGAACGTGTAGACGACCAATCCTTTGTTCAGATCCTTGTCGCTGCCTCCATAACCGACGACGAGATCCAGCCTGTTGTCATAGTTCAAATCCACGAGCTCGACCCGATCCAGACTGACGCCTACCCCATCGAACTCGACCACCTTGTTCCACGTCTCTCCGTCACTATGGAAGACGAGTCCGTGCAGGCGCACATCCTTGTCTGGCGTCTCGTAAAATACAATTGCCGTATCCGCCCGCCCGTCATTGTTCAGATCGGCAAGCCGTATGCGACTGGCATCCTCGGCATTGGCTGGCCGTACCATTTCCGCCCCCTTCGGCATTTGCGAGGAAATAATGGTCATGATCTTTGCCTTATCCTCCGGAAGCCGGGGGATACTCATTAACGATTTGGGATCCTGCAGCCATTCACAGCCTCCGAGCAGGACGCAGGCGAAGAGAAGAAGTGACACGTTACGTATCCACCGCATTGTCATTCCGCTTATCCGTCTCCTCAGTTCAGATTTATCCTGATATAACCTAACAAAATACATACTCTATCATTTTGAACCTCTCATGGCTAAAGCCACGAGATTCTTGGGTAGATGCGAAACTTAAATGCTTTGTTTACTAATATTGCTTTTCACCTCACTTTCTGATTTTGGATGTACTGTCGTATTTGCGCTTCCGTGTGTTCACTTGCGGTTGCCACAAAGTAAGAAGGATTCCAAAGATTCCCTACCAACAACTTCTTTTTTAGTTGGGGAAACTCTTTAAATAGCAACCTTGCTGAAACGCCTTTTAACGCTTTGATCATATTCGGAATTGAATGTTGTGGATTACAATCAATGAAGAGATGAACATGGTCACAATCACTTTCAATTTTTGAAATCGTGAAACCATTATCTGTAGCAATTTGATTGAGTATTTCCTTTACCCTAATATCTATATCGCCAAGCAACACTTTATTGCGATATTTCACGCACCATACAATATGGTATTGGATAGAGTACACATATCCTCTGCCATGTTTGATTTCCGCCATGTTATCCACCTCAATTACAGGATAACATATGTTAAATATTTTTCAAGTTATAACCGCTAAATATCAGTGTTTTTGTTAATAGATAAGTTAACACACGTCGGACCATTAAGATGGCAACAAGCCATCCCTTGTCCGAGGCCGATTCATGCCGGATACCGGTTCTTCCCCGTCACAGCCGCGAATGTGAGGCACATAGAAGGTCAGCTTCGGTCTGCGGATGACATACGTATCCACCTGAACCGGCAGCGGATACAACGTCATGGCGTCCGCTTCCATTGATATGCTCATCCCTATCCCCTCGCTTCATCATTGGTCATCATCTCATTCTATGCGGGAAAAAGCGGGGCTTGACATTCGCCTAAGCCATATCCCGCAGTCCATTAATGTATGATCGCCTTCTCTGATTGGAGCAGGCGGCGCCCCTTCACGTCGACCGCGATCCGCCCTTCCTTCATTCCCCAGATGCGGCTCGCATACTTCTCGGCCAGCTCGACCTGGTGGAAGACGGCGATCACGATCTTCCGCTCCCGTTGGCACAAGCTGCGGAACGTGTCCAGCACCGACTCGGCTGCCTTCGGATCAAGACCAAGCACCGGTTCGTCCGCCAAGAGAACGTTGGCCCCGTGCACGAGCGCGCGTGCAATCGCGACACGCTGGCGCTCCCCGCCGCTGAGCTTGCTCGTCTGGTCATGCGCCTTGTCCAGCAAGCCGAGCATCTCAAGCGTATCCATCGCCCCCATATAATCGTCCGAACGAACAATGCCGAAAGCCATCCGCCAGAGCGGCGTCTGATGGAAGCGGCCGATGAGCACGTTCTTCAACACCTGTCGATTCAGATTGAGAACCGGCTTCTGTTCCAGGTAAGCGAACTCGCGCATCACCTTGCGCTTGCCGTTGACCTGATTCTCGAAAATGTTGACGCCGTCCACGTTATACTTGCCGCTCGTCCAATTCTCGCGCATCGCGATGCATTTGAGCAGTGTCGATTTCCCGCTACCGCTTCCACCGATAACGCCGACGAATTCGCCAGGATCGAGCTCGAAGCTCAATCGATCCAAAATCGGCGGGGCCGGCGGATACCGCTTGACCAGACGTTCTACTTTCATCATGGCATTGACTCCTCTCTATCCGTAGAAGACATTCCGTTGTGTTTCCTTTACACAGTCTAAGGAAGAAAACACTTAACTTGCAAGCGTTGTTGCCTGCCGCTTGAAAATCAAGCCGAGCAGCGAGAAGCCGATATACCAGATGCCGAGCAGGTAGAACATGCTGCCCATGGATACATACTCCAGCCCCAAGCCGGCCAGATTCGGCCCGATAAGGCTCCCCAGGCTGAAGTGAATCGATGCGATCACATTCGCGGAAGGCAGATATGCCCTCGGCATAATATCTGCGGCATATGCTAAGCCAAGTGAGAAAAAGGAGCCGACCAAGCCGCCGACGAGCAAGAATAGAAGCAAAATCCCCCAGACGCTCGTTCCGACGAAGGGGACGAGAAGGAATCCCGCGCCCCCCGTTAGACCGCAAGCCATCAAGACCTTTTTACGGTCGATCCTGTCGCTCAGTATGCCGAGCGGAAGCTGCAGGATGAGACCGCCGATGCCGAAGAACGGCAACAGAAACGAGATCCAGTTCTCCTCCAGGCCGATGCGCATCGCATAGATCGGGAAGTTGCTATTCATCGATGCTTCCATGTAGCCGTACAAGAAAGCTGGCAGCAGTGCGAACCAGGCCCATTGATAAGAGCGGGCATACCGCTTCTCCGGACGGGCGCTCACCTGCAGTCCTTCCACCGGCTGATTTGGCAGCACGTATATGACGAGCCCGATGACGATGAGGAACAGCACGGCCATCACCAGGAACGGTGCGGCATCATGCAAGCGAAGCAGATTTATGCCGAGTGGACCGAAGCTAAAGCCAAGTCCATAGGCCATCCCGTACAGTGAAATATTCCGTCCGCGCCGGTCAGCTGGGCTGACGGAAACGGCCCACAGTTGGGTTGCGTAATGCAGCGCGCTGTCCCCCAGGCCGACAATCATCCGAAGGACGAACCAGACATAGATGTTGGGCAGCAGCGGGAACAGCATGATCGCCGCCGTTACGACGATGAGTCCGCCGAGAAGCATTCGCTTATATCCCACCCGGAGCAGGATCCGTTCGACAGCGAACATCATGGCGAATACGCCGACGTACAACGCCGTCGCATTCAGCGCATTCAGATCGGAAGGGACGCCCATCCGCTCCAGAAAGATGGTTAGGAGCGGGAGCAGCATCCCTTGACTCAATCCGGTAATGGTGACAACAATACTAAGAATAAAAAATTGCATGCTTGGAGAATTCGAAGAGAAACGTCTTGCTGACATGAACTTTCCTCCAAAATTACGATGATTTGAACGCCTGAAGCGGCGGCACGCGGCTATCCCCCTCAAGCTTCATTTGACAACAACTTTCAACATTATAGTAGACAATGGGGTGTAACACAATTCATAATGATAGAGTAACGCTTATCCGAGCGTACTGGAACGGCAAGGTGCAACAGATCGCGCTGCGGCCGGAAGGGCTTGCGGATTTATCCGCTTTTATCGAAGCCTGCATCCATGTATGACAGCAAGCCTGATTGCAGCCTCTTGTGCTGTTACGGCTCTGATAGCGTCAAGGAGGTGATTCGGCATGACCGTAATGCCGAGACAGACGATAGTATTCGATCTGGACGATACGCTCGTCCACTGCAACAAATATTTTGACATTGTCATTCAACAATTTCTCGATACGATGGTGACGTGGTTCGCGCCATGGAGGCTGCCGGCCGAGGACATCCGCGCGGTGCAGGTCCGCATTGATATGGCCAGCGTGCAGGACAATGGCTTTCAGAGCGAGCATTTCCCACGCTCGTTGATCCAGACGTACAAGCACTTCTGCGCGCGGACCGGTCGCGCCCCGTCCGCCGACGAGTCCGAGCTGCTCTGGAAGCTGGGAATGAGCGTCTACGAGTTCGAGATCGAGCCTTATCCCGGCATGAGCGATACGCTCGACCGGCTGCGGGACGACGGGCATGAACTATTCCTATATACTGGCGGGGAACAAGTCATTCAAGAGCGGAAAATTGCGCAAATGAAGCTGTCCGACTATTTCGGAGATCGGATATTTATCCGCCGGCACAAGACAGCGGACGCGTTATCCACCATTGTGCGGGAACAGGGCTTCCGGATCGAGAGCACCTGGATGATCGGCAATTCCCTGCGAACCGACGTGATTCCCGCCTTGCAATCCGGCCTGAATACGATCTACTTCAAGCAGGCGAACGAATGGGCGTATAACATCGTCGATATCGACGCCGAGCCGCATGGCGCCTTCGAGACCATTAAGCAGCTGCGCGACGTGCCCAGCGTCATCTGCAACTGGATATTGAACCTGCGGTAATATGGACAGGCCGGCTTCCCACAGCCGGCCTTCTATTTTATTGGGCGTAACCGATACCCATGGACCAGAATGAGGTCTCCGTGTTCTGCCTGCTCATGCCGCATGGCACCCCAGGCTATGCCTCTGTCGCTAACTCCCCGGTCTCGGCGCTTGCCAGGACGATGCGGGCTTGCATCTCGGAGCCGTCCGGCAGGACCAGCTTCATCTTCGCGGTCTTGCCCTTCTCGAGCAGCGCCTTCACCTGCGTATCGGTAAGCTTGCGGCCGAAGCTCTCCTTCCAGATGACGAAGCCGCAGCCCTGCTTGTAATTCGAGCAGCCGTACCCTTTGCGTCCCATAAAGATGACGCCACCGCAGCCGGCGCGCGGACAAGTCCCGACGATAGCCGGCCCCTCGGCCGCTGCCGCACGGCCCTGCGCCGATTGCGTCGCAGCGGACGCTTGTCCGGCTGCACTCTTGCGCCGGCGCGAGCTCTCCTGCTTCGATTCGACGCGCTCGAAGGAGGTTTTCGCCGCCCGCGCCTGCAGCCTCACTTTGTCTACAATCATCGTTGCGAATTTCTTGACGTTTTCCATAAATTGAACATCGGAAGCCTCGCCCCGGGAAATTTCCGTTAGCCGCTGCTCCCATTGCCCGGTCATCTCCGGGGAGGTCAGCAGATCAATGCCCGCCGACCGAATAAGCTCGACCGCCGTACGGCCTTTTTGCGTCACCTGAATCGTTTTGCCCTTCATCTCGATATAGCCCACTTTTTTGAGACGCTCAATCGTGGCGGCCCGAGTGGCCGGCGTGCCCAGACCGGAGTCCTTCATCGCATCGCGCAGCTCCTCGTCTTCAATCTGCTTGCCTGCGCTCTCCATGGCCTTGAGCAGCGTGCCCTCTGTATAAGGCTTGGGCGGTTGGGTTTCCTTGTCCTTGACTACGGCGCGGACACAATGGGCCGCCACGTCCGGTTTTACCCGGAACGGCTCCTCGACCTCGATCTGTTCCCCCTCTTCCTCATCCTTGCGCTTCCCTCTGCCGGACTTGGGCTTCTCCTTCTTCAAATCGGCATAGATCGCTTTCCAGCCGATATGGAGCAGCTCTTTGACAGAGGTTTTGAATATCTCTTGTTCGACCTCCGTCATTACCGTATGGATCTTATATTCCGCAGCCGGATAGAACTGGGACAGAAAGCGGCGCACGATAAGATCGTACAGCTTCTGTTCATCGGGAGACAGGCCCGAAGCCTTGCGCTGAGTCGGCAGAATCGCATGGTGATCCTCAACCTTGGCCGGATTGCATATGTACTTGTTCCCTTTATGAACGAGAGCCCGGTTCGCGCCCTTCACCCACTCGTCATATGACGTGCCCTGCAGCATGGACAAGGCCTTGTGCATCTCCGGGATATTCTGCTCCGTCACATAGTTCGAATTCGTTCGCGGATACGAGATTACCTTATGTTTCTCGTACAGCGACTGGGCGATATCCAACGCTTTCTTCGCCGAGAACCCATAGCGGCTGTTCGCCTCCCGCTGCAGCAAGGTCAGATCATATAAGCGCAACGGGTGCTCCTTCGTCTCCTTCGCCTGATAGGAGGCGATCCGTCCCGGCTTCCCCTGCACCTTCGCCGCCAAGGCCTCGGCTTGCGCCCGGTCGGTGATCCGCTCGCCCTGCCATAGACCCCGGTAGGTGCCATCCCCTTGGGAGAAATGGCCTTCTACCTCGAAATAGGTCAAAGAAGTAAAAGCTTCAATCTGCTTCTGCCGTTCGTAGATGAGCGCCAATACCGGCGTTTGCACTCTCCCTACGGACAGCAGCACGTTATGCTTCGTCGTGAACGCGCGCGACCCATTCATCCCAATCAGCCAATCCGCTTCGCTGCGGGCGCTCGCCGCTTTGGTCAGATTGTCATATTCCGATCCGTCCTTCAGTTCTGCGAAGCCCCGCCGAATCGTCTCCGGGGTCAGATCGGATATCCAGAGCCGCTTCACCGGATGCTTTAATTTCAAATAACGCTGGATGAGCGAAAAAATATATTGTCCTTCCCTTCCGGCGTCGCAAGCGTTGACCAGCAGATTGCTGCGCTTGGCCAGTTCAGCGATCACCTTCAACTGATCCATCGTCTTGCGATAAGCGTTCAGCTTGAAGTCGCCGGGTAAAATGGGAAGGTCGTTTATATTCCATTTTTTATACTTCATATCATAAGCTTCCGGCTCAGCGAGTCCGACCAAATGACCGATCGCCCACGTAATGAGGTACGTGTCCCCTTCCAGATAGGAACGGTGATTTTTGGCTTTCGGTTCTATGGCGGCAGCGATATTCCGTCCCATATCCGGCTTCTCCGCAATAATCAGCGTCTTCATCTGCTCCCCCCATCTCTCTGCCGAACGACAGAAAGCCGCACTATGGAAAGCGCAGCTCCTTACAGCATTCTCTATTCATTATTTCTCATCCCTGACGGGATGACAACGGATTCGCGAGATACCTATCAACCTCGCGGGCGGCTTCCCGTCCTTCGTGAATGGCCCAGACGACCAGACTCTGTCCGCGCCGCATATCTCCGGCCACAAATACATTGCTGAGCTTCGTCCCGTATTTGTCCTTGACCGCCTTCACATTCGTATGGCGATCCGTATCAAGGCGAAGCTGATCGATGAGCATCGACTCCGGGCCATCGAAGCCGACCGCGATGATAACGAGCTGCGCCGGATAGACCCGCTCCGTTCCCGGAATCGACCGATACGTCTTCCGTCCCTGCTCGTCGACAATCCGCTCAATCTGAACCGTGTGCAACTCCTTCACGCACCCTTGCTCGTCGCCGACGAAGCGCGTCGTCATAATGGAAAACTCGCGCGGATCGCGTCCGTACAACGCCTTCGCTTCCTGGTGCGCATAATCGAGCGTATACACATTCGGGAACTGTGGCCAAGGATTGGTGGCTTCGTCGCGCACGACCGGCAGCTGCGGACGCGTACCGAATTGCGTGATGCTGCGGCAGCCGTGGCGCAGTGCAGTTGCTACGCAGTCGGTCCCCGTATCGCCGCCGCCAATGACGATGACATCCTTGCCTGCGGCCGACACGTAGCTGCCGTCCTCCAGGCCGGAATTCAGATAACTCTTAATCGTTCCGTTCAAATAGTCCATCGCATAATGGATGCCTTCCAGTTCGCTGCCCTCGATGACGAACTCGCGCGGCTTCGTCGCCCCGACGCACAGCACGACAGCGTCATACTGCTCGACCAGCTCGCGGGCCAGAATATCGGTCCCGATCTCGATATTCGTCACGAACTGGATCCCTTCCTCAGCGAGCAACCGTACCCGGCGCTCCACCACTTGCTTGTCCAGCTTCATCGTCGGAATGCCGTACGTAAGCAGTCCGCCGATGCGATCGTCGCGCTCGTATACGGTGACCGAATGTCCGGCCTGATTGAGCTGATCCGCGCAAGCCAGACCCGCCGGGCCCGATCCGACGACCGCGACCCGCTTACCGGTCCGGCGCTGCGGAGGCTTCGCCTTCACCCAGCCTTCACGGAAGCCGCGTTCGATAATCTCTTCCTCGATCGACTTGATCGTGACCGACTCGCCAATCAGCCCAACGGTACATGATCCTTCGCAAGGCGCTGGACAAACCCTTCCTGTGAATTCGGGGAAGTTATTCGTAGCTTGTAGCCGTTCGAGTGCTTCCTGCCACAAACCGCGGAACACCAGATCATTCCATTCCGGAATCAGATTGTTCACCGGGCAGCCGGACGTGCCGGAGGCCAGTTCCATCCCCGTATGACAATAGGGCGTTCCACAATCCATGCAGCGGGACGCCTGGGTCCGCAACTCCTCTTCGGTCAGATGAAGATGGAATTCCTTCCAATCCAGCACCCGTTCAGCCGGATCCCGTTCGGGTTGTATTTGTCGAGAATATTCCATAAATCCGGTCGGCGTTGACATGCTGACTCCTCCATCCGTTCGCGTAGCCATCGCGAACCCCGTTCGCAATGGAGCCGATATGATATGTCCGGACCATCGGACGTTCCGGCATGTGTGTTCCAATGATCGTACCTTAATTGATGTTTCGGAACATATGAATTATATCACGAATCATTTGCACTTTAATACATATAGAAATGGTTACCTGCCTGGTTGCGAGGCTGGTCATGCATCCTTCCGGACATAGATCTGGAAGCGGTGCGGATACCGGTTCTGCTCGTCAACCGGTCCCTCGGCTTCCCCCGTCAGCACCCAGGCCGATTCGTCATACGGTGGGAAATATTGGTCGCCCTCGAATTCGGTGTCTATCCGCGTCACCAGCAGCTTGTCCGCAAAAGGAAGGAACTCGCGGTAAATTTGGGTGCCGCCTATCACCATTATTTCCTCATCCGCGGCCAACGGCAGCACGGAATCGATATGATGCAATACCTCCGCATCAGGCGCCGTCCAGTCCGGCTGGCGGGTCAACACCATATTGCGCCGGTTAGGCAGCGCCTTACCCAGCGATTCATAGGTGTTACGTCCCATGACGACCGTCTTCCCCTGTGTCATCGCCTTGAAATAAGCCATATCGCTCGGCAGCCGCCATGGCATGCCGTTATTCTTGCCAATGAGACGGCGATTGTCCATCGCCCAGATCATCGTAATCGGCATCGCGGTGCGCCTCCCTTCATAAAAATTTACGAGACCACTTCTATACTTAACCATCTACATTCGCATCCTTGCGTGGCTGTTCCAACCTAAACAGCAACCGGCGCCTTAATCGCCGGATGATGCTGATAGTCCACAAATTCGAAATCGTCGAACCGATAATCAAAAATCGAATCCGGCTTGCGCTTGATGACGAGCTTCGGAAGCGGCAACGGCTCGCGCTCCAACTGAGTCTTCACTTGCTCGATATGGTTCGAATAAATATGAACGTCGCCGCCGCTCCAGATAAATTCTCCGACTTCCAGGCCGCATTGCTGGGCCACCATATGAGTGAGCAGTGAATAGCTGGCGATATTGAACGGCAGTCCGAGGAACGTATCGACCGATCGCATGTTGAGCAGACAGCTTAGCTTGCTGCCAAAGACATAAAATTGGAACGAATAATGGCATGGCGGCAGCTTCATCTGATCGACCTCGCCAACATTCCAGGCGGAGACGAGCAATCGGCGTGAATCCGGATTCGTCTTAATTTGTTCGATGACATTCCCAATCTGGTCGATCCTGCGTCCATCCTTGGCCTCCCAGGCGCGCCACTGCGAGCCGTATACCGGTCCCAGGTCGCCATTCTCATCCGCCCATTCGTCCCAGATACGGACGCCGTTTTCCTTCAAATAATGTATATTGGTATCTCCGCTCAAAAACCAGAGCAGTTCATGAACGATCGATTTCAGATGCAGCCGCTTCGTCGTTACAAGCGGAAAGCCTTCGGCCAAATCGAAGCGAAGCTGACGCCCGAACACGGACAATGTGCCGGTTCCGGTTCGATCTTCCTTTTTCACTCCGTGCTCCAGAATGTCTTGCAATAACGCGAGATAAGACCTCATTTCAACCACTCACTTTCTACCGTACTGATGGTATCCTACATAGTGTACCATTCCTGATTCAAAAAATCATCGGCAACGGGATCCGAACTTTTGGCGGTTTGCTATGGTTACTGGAGCATCGTTGCCATGTTCCTTTGGACGACCTTTAACAATTACCTTAAAATAAGGTAACAAAAAAGTGCCATCTCCATGATGACACCAACTGATGCATGACAGTTGTTACACTAGGTTACATATCTTTTAAACTTGAATAATATGTAACCAATTTCTCAAACTTATATTTTCCTATTCGTAGTAATCCATGAAATAATCCCATAAAAAAACCACGATCAACGATAATTTTTTGATCATCTCTTAACTCTTGATAAACCATACTCTTTATTGTAGTTGCAAATTGTTCAACTGTCGGATAATCATCTTCATGATCCGACTCTTTCATTTGTTTTGCAATACTCTTTACATAATCCAGTATACTATCAACTTCTTGTCTATTTAATCGATGGGACATTACCCAATCCCATAACATAAAACGTTCCAAATTATCAGATTCAATGACAAAAGTACAATTTCTTAATAGGTTAATATAATATTCTAGTCTCTCTACTCTTTCCTCTAACAATTCTTGATTCATATTATCCCCCTCCAAAAACTAAAAGTAGCCTCTCGGAATTAAAGAATTGGGTGATTGCTGTGAACCTTGTTTCTCGTTCCCATCAGGACTACTTGACCTTTGTAACTGATCAACTGCACAAGGAGTACAATACTCCCGGCGCCCTGTCGCTGCTTCAGCAGTTCTACAGCAACCTTGTCTTCTGGGTTACGCCCATCGACCTTTCCTCCACCGCTGCCTTGGTTCGCTCCAGCTACTCCCTAAAAACCATAGGCCGCTCACCTCGATAGTGCTTCCAATCTGCCCGTATACCTGCGATTGTTCCGCGCCAGCCAGCACGACGCCGTGTCGTGGATTTGCGGTTACCGTGAACTTCGCTACGGGTACTCGGATTGGAAGGTGGGAGAGGCGATCTTGGATTCGGCTCACGACGCCCTCCCGATCTATACCATGCTGGAACATGATGATATTTCTGCCATCATCGACCTGAATCTCAGGCGTTCCGGGCAAACGGTTACAACGAAATGAAAATGGGTGCCGACGGCGTTCCCGTCTGCCCCATTGGTCGCAATATGATCTGCTGGGGGAAGTGTTTAGGGCGACAACGCATCAAGTGGCGCTGTCCCGCAAAAGTCGGAAAATGGGAGTGTCCTACGCCCTGTTCGCCTTCCGAGTACGGGA
>NZ_BALG01000111.1 GCF_000315235.1 Paenibacillus popilliae ATCC 14706
AATATGCAGATCGTTCAGACTGGAATTTGAAACTTGTGAAACCATCACGTAAATCTCCTGTTATGGATGCATATAAAGAGATTGTGGACACATGTGTTTTTGGCAATCGAAAAGTGCCGAGTTTTGCAGCCAAGCAATTTTATCAATATACAGCAACAAGTAAGGTTTATGCATAGGTTTGACATGGAGCCTCTATGGGCATGATTCCCTGCGAAGGGGCGAAGCCACAGGCTTCGCAGAGACCAGTAAGCCTATCATGCCCATCACTCCATATCAAACCAGGCTACTTTTACTGCATAAGCAATTGCTGCAAAACTGAGCACATCTACCCTGCAACAAACACACATGGCTTTACGAGGATCGCTTGCTTCCCCGCAAGCAACGACATACTGCCGTACGCATATTTGCCCGTTTACAACAAGAGCATGCTTTTCAGGGAAGTGTACGAACGGTATCCAATTATGTCGTACGTGTAGATAAGCATGGTGAACGAGACCTGACAGAAGCCTTCCAACGATTCAGCAGTCATTATCGCTTTGAAGCGGTCTTCTGCAATCCAGCTAGTGGTCTATTAACATGCTGCCGAAGCCGCTTCATACCTATGTAACGATATCGGAAATCGCCGTCCGTCAACAGCGGCTGGAGTGCCGTCTATTCAATTGAAGAAATCAGCGATGCTGTTCAACGCCGAGATATTCAGGCAGGATTTGAGGAAAACTATACTCCTGCCGTTGTACGGCAAATACAATCTAATCTTGAGCAGTATAACCTTCTTACA
>NZ_BALG01000110.1 GCF_000315235.1 Paenibacillus popilliae ATCC 14706
AAAGCAGCGATGTCAGATGTTCCACAGAGGCTTCTTCTCCAAGGCGTTGAACAGCATCGCTGATTTCTTCAATTGAATAGACGGCACTCCAGCCGCTGTTGACGGACGGCGATTTCCGATATCGTTACATAGGTATGAAGCGGCTTCGGCAGCATGTTAATAGACCACTAGCTGGATTGCAGAAGACCGCTTCAAAGCGATAATGACTGCTGAATCGTTGGAAGGCTTCTGTCAGGTCTCGTTCACCATGCTTATCTACACGTACGACAGCTGCAGACAGATTATCGAACTAGATTCGCTCGGGAACCCCACCAGCTTGCTCGAACAGTCGTTTCAAGCCTTCCAGAAAGCATTCCTGATTCTCCGCAGGCGTTGGAAACACGAATGCAGCATTACTATAAGGGAAGGAAAGAACGAGCTGCTTGTACGTCATGAGGTGACCGTCTTTGCTCACCTCCATGCTGTAGAAATCAACCTGAGCTTCACCAGGAGGATGTTCCAGTCGCTCATGGATTGTCAACAGTAAATCAAACAACTTTTTAAGGGCTAGATTTCGATAGTGGATAGGAGTAATCGTACAACTCCAGTTCCAGGTGAGTAAGGATCTGGAAGTTCATCTGATTCACGAATTCGGTTTTGATAATCTTAAAGGTCGCTTCTACCACGGCGTTGTCATACGGACAACCTTTCATACGGAGTGATCGGCCGATTTCAAAAGTTTTCAAGAACGCATCCATTTTCTGATTTGGAAACTCGCTGCCCCGGTCGGTGTGAAATCAATGAATTTGGCGCAAATCGCCTTTGACCGTCGCAAAAGCGCGAGAAATCAGGGCAGCATCCTAATGGGGACCCACACTATGGCCGATGATCTCTCGATGAAACAGATCGACTAGCACGCATAGCACGCATATGTAATGCCACCGGTTCTGAACCTTCACATAACTCAGGTCGCTGACCACGAATCGCTTGACCTCCGTTTGGTCAAATTCTCGGTTCAAGGTGTTGGCTGTAGCTTCTTCATTGCACTTGGCCTTATGCGGCTTATACTGCGCCACGGTGTACGTCGAAACGAACCCTTGCTCCTTCATAATCCGACCAATTCGGCGTCTGGACACAACTATCCCGCATTCATGGAGCTTGACTTTGATTTTTCGAGTGCCATAGGCTTTTCGATTCTTGTGGAAGATGTCCACAATGGCTTCGGTGGCGTCATCTTCCTTTGCTGCTTCTTTGGCTTCATAGTAGAACGTACTGCTGGCGATTTGCAGGACGCCGCACATTGCTGATACCGAGTTTTTATCACGGTTGTTCTGGATGATAGCTACTTTCGTCCCCTGATCAGAGCGGCTTGCTTTAAAATATCGTTCTCCATTTTGAGGCGCTGGTTCTCTTTCCGAAAGGCGATCAGTTCATTCTCTTCCGGAGAGCGATTGTCCTTTTCGGAGAAAGAGCCTGTGGTTTGGGCTTGTTTCATCCAGCGATCCAAAGCCGATGCGGTGAGGTCAAATATCTCCACAATGTCTGCTCGGGATTTTCCGTTTTCGTAGAGTTGCACCATTTGCTTTTTAAACTCTGCTGTGAAAGTACGTCGTTGTTTTGGATTACCCATCGAACGCCATAAACGTTCAAGGAGGCACGTTACCCCAAAAGGGGTAGTGCAGTGATGGATCTAGCGCCAACAAACTAAATCGCCCTATCGCTCCCCCTATTCGGCAGTTTTGGAGTTTTCTTCTCTCTTTTCTGCTGCTCGCGCTTGATCCAACGCATTCTGGCCCTGCACTTGTAGTTCAGCCAATGCTTCATCCACTGTTTTCTTGTTATCTACGATCACTTTTAATGTGTCCTCGAGCAACGGTCTATAGAGACGATAAAACTCTTCCGGAACATTTTCATGAGACCGAAGGTCTGAAGAGTGTACTGTCGGTTTTAATTTATAGAATGGCTCCACGCTTCTTCCATAAAATTCCTTGGGTACTTGATTTCTCGTCGGAAAGGGTCTATTTGTTGAACGAGATAAAATTTTCGCCATGTCTGTTCCATTTACAAATTTCACTAATTCCCAGGCAGCACGCTTATTTGGGGAATTAGCCGAAACTGCATATATGCCCCCAAATGTTACTAACGCGGATTCATCTGGGTTTTGGGGATCAATCGGAACAGTAACGATATCCCAATTTATTTTTTTTGCTGATCTATCAATCATATCTATAAACCAAGTACCAGCAATGGTCATAGCTGCTTTTCCATCTGGAAAAGCAAAGAAGTCAGAAGGGTCAGAACAAGAGACCGCTTGGGAGCGTATGGCATCTGTTGTTAGCTCAAAAACTTTCTTCCAACCGTCTGAATGAATCAGCAACTTCTTTGCTTTTGCATCGAACATACGCAATGCAAAGGTGCTTGCAACACGATTAAGAAAGATGGATCTACTATAATTGGGAACGGTTATCTGATCAAATCCGTGCACTTTATTTTTTCCTGTGCCTATACCCTGAAATCGCTTAGATAAATTAAAAACCTCTTCCCATGTCATTTGGTTGCGCGGGAATTCAATGTTGTTCTCGGTAAATAAATCGCGGTTGTAGTACAATACTGAAGCTTCCAAGCTAGGAATGAGTCCGTATAATTTCCCCTGTCCTTTCGCACGTAAGCTATCGATAAGACCCGGCATGTAGCCTGTTAAATCAAATTGATCTTGCACGATCACTTCTTCTAAGCTATATAATTTACCCTCTTGCTCATAGGAAGTGAATAAATTTTCGTTCAGAAGTAGTACATCCGGTTTATGTTGCTCGATCAATGTTTTTACCTTTTCTTCATCCTGCTGCTCCACCCCGTGAAAATTGAGCGGGTGTTCCCTCGACATGATAGGAATCACTTCCACATCGATATTCGGATATTTTGCATTAAAGAGCTGCCCATAATCGTCATTAAATTGTCTTTCGCTGTAATACACCACCTTTATTTTTTCTTTTTCATCTTTAAGTGGCGCTAATGCTTGCTTTTCGCCGAAACAACCACTGGTAAACATCACCATCGTTAGGAGTACGAAAGAAATTTTCCACTTTGCCTTCATGCTAACAACACCTTTGTTGAGAAATTTATTATAAAATAAAGCATTTTTTCTCTAAATCTTTTGGTATGTAGAAAGAGCTATTAAGTACCAGGCCTGTTGATTAACCAACAAAATACAATTTAAGAATAGAAAAAAAGCCGCCAACTCGGTAAAATGTTTGTACCCTTACAAACGAACCGAA
>NZ_BALG01000109.1 GCF_000315235.1 Paenibacillus popilliae ATCC 14706
TGATTTACCGAAAAAAGAAAAGGACGTCAACTACTGGGTACACAAGATCAAACAACAAGGGTACAAAGTGGAGCTTCAAGAGTTGGGGGATGTTGGATAAACCCTAAAATACCATATATTAGTTAATCAATTTGTAGGGGGTGTTTTTTTGTGCCATTTTACAGAACCCTTCTACTTCAGTGCAAAGAACCACATCCTGCTACTTCGTGCAAGGTGTCATTTTCGTACAAAAAAAGAAACCTTGAAAGGCACGGAGCCAGTCAAGGTCTGGGCAAATGTATAAACTCTGATCATTCGAATTGCGAGAAGAAAACCTGTTTACAATAATGCTTTGAGCATTTTCATTAAATTAGCCGCTACAGTCTGATCAGCAGTATATTTAAATTTCATGCTATGTTCCTCGTGGCTTCCCCCGAGTTGTCCGTATATGCACATGTGCCCTAACTTTTCCATTTCAAGCACAACATTCGCGTCTGTATCATAGTCTTTTACTTCGCAGTAACCCTCTAAAGTTTGAAGCATCTTGGAGAGGGATTCAACCATGAAAATGACCTTTTCCTTGGGCATACAGAAGTTAGATGCGCCTGTAAACTCACCAGATTTAACTTTGATATCGAACGTGAAGTAATCCTCAATTGTGTATAAATGATTCACTATCAATTCCCGACCGTCTGAAGCAAATAGCACTTTATTATCATTGTACATGTTCCCTGTCTCCATTTGATTTATTTAAATTTGACGGATTGTAAAATGAAGTGCGACACCTTCTGGGAATAAAAAACAAAGGGCCCATGGCCGGATTCGTGTAGAATGAAAGTTCTCACCAC
>NZ_BALG01000108.1 GCF_000315235.1 Paenibacillus popilliae ATCC 14706
GGAGTCGCCACCTTTCGGTCGTTTGTAAGGGTACAAACATTTTACCGAGTTGGCGGCTTTTTTTCTACCATTCAGTGGTTAATCAACAGGCCTGATATTATAATGTAAGTTAATTTGAATGGTTACCCGCGCAAAATGAACGGCAAATATGCGATGCTGAGTCGTCATCCGTTGATTTACCACGGCGTGCTCAACTCCTGTAACGGCTTTGTGTACGAATTCGGCGCCGCGCTGCCTGACTTGGAGCAACCATGGAACGTCCTGTACCGCAGCGAGCCATACCTGTTGCAACCATCCACCCTATACGAGTGCGTCGGCGACGTTCCAAACGTTGCATTCCCATGCGCTTCGCTCGTGGATGCCGCCACCGGCCGCATTGCGATTTACTACGGGGCAGCCGATACGGTAACAGCAATTGCCTTCAGTTATGTAGACGAAATCATCGACTTTGTTAAAAACAACTCCCGTGTGGAGTAATCGCGAAGCCATAACCAACTGCAACCGCAAAGATGCAATGGAACCTATAGTTCTGCCGCTTTCTTTGTAACCCCTATAACACGGGCGCTATTTTCCTATAATAGGTCATACAGTATAAAGGACGACGCCCTCAGGTAGCGTCGAATGCTGATAAACTCTCATCTAAAGGAAACGTATATATCATGAACACCTTGAACCTACGGACGCGGCGTCCGTTCCAAATGATTCGCGGGGTGCTGCAGGTCTGGAAATACGCCTACCGGCCCTTTCTTCTTTTCGAGCTCTTCTACAAGCTAATGACCATCGGGTTATTTATCCCGTTCCTGTCGATCGTCTTCAACAAAATATTGGAGATCGGCGGCTTTGGGGCCGCCGCCAATCACGATCTGCTGCGCTTCGTCCTCAGCCGGTACGGATTGCTCAGTCTCGTCCTGCTCGCTCCGGTAGCAATGATGCTGATTTATACCGAATTCGCCGTTCTTATTTTTATCGCTTATTACGGGATGCAAGGAAAAACGGTCCGGCTGTACGCCGTCGTACTCAAAACATTGTCCCGCCTTCCCGGGCTGTGGCGTATCGGGATATTCGGCCTGGCGCTGTACCTGCTGCTGCTGTTCCCGCTGCTGAATACGGGCTTCGGCTCCTCGCTGCTGCCGAACGTCACGATTCCGAACTTCATTACGGGAGAGCTGATGAAGACCAGCACCGGAACGGCGGTATTTGTCCTGTTTTTCGCGATCGTCGCCATTTTGAACCTGCTCTGCATCTATGCGCTGCCCATCCTTGTGTTGGAGGATTCGAACCAGTTCTGGCGCACCTTCACGAAGAGCGCCCGCCTGTTCTGGAAGAGCAAATGGTCGATTCTCCGGGCCGTCGGCGAATGGTTGCTTGTGTACGTGCTCATCGTCGCCGTCTTTATCGCCCTGATCGCCGCGACGATAGCCGTGCTGCCGGAAAGCTTGTCCGCAACGGCAACCGCGACAGTCGGGGTCGCCATCAGCATTGGAGTCTACGTGATGACTCTCGTTATGACACCCTTGTTCATCACTGTCGTCATCCGGCTCTATGTCCGCTATGAAGGCAAGAAGCACATCTCCCTGCATTCGGGAGGACTGGATATCACCGTGGACCATACCCGGGCGGAGAGACGTCTCTTCGCTTCACAGCATCGCCCGAAGCTCGCTCTGTTCGGCCTGCTGATGCTTATTGCGGTCGGCTGGGGCGTCACGGCGCTGCTAACCGACTGGGGCGAGGCGAAGGATAAGTTCGTCATTATCGCCCACCGCGGGAATATGAATACAGGAGTCGAGAATACGCTGGACGCGTTCGACGGGGCGGTTGAGGCCGGGGCCGATTACATTGAGCTCGATATTTTGCAGACGAAGGATCGGAAGCTGGCCGTCATTCACGACCATAATCTGAAGCGCCTGGCGCAGCGCAATGTCAACGTCTATGATCTGACTCTGGCCGAGCTGCAGGACATCCCACTCTTCCAGAACGGCTACGCCGGACACGTTCCTTCATTGGATGAAGTGCTGGATGCAATGAAGGGACGGATCCGCCTCAACCTTGAGCTGAAGATGCATGGCTATGAGACGCCGGACTATGTCTCCAGCTTCATTAATACGATCCGCCGGCATCAGGCCGAGAATGAGGTTGTCGTGTCCAGTCTCGAATATGATCTGCTTCATGAGGTGAAGGCAAAAGCTCCCGAGCTGAAGGTCGGCTACATTATTTACGCCACCTTCGCACCGCTGAACCGGTTCGACGCCGACTTCTTTGTCGTGGAGGAGGCGTTCGTCACCGCTCGCCTGGTCGCCTCCGCCAAGCTAATTGGCAAGCCGCTCTATGTATGGACGATTAACGACCCGGAACGGGCAGCCCACTTCTATTCGCTCGGGGTTGACGGCATTATTACCGACATCCCGAAGGAAGTGAGAGAAGCCATCAAGGAGGTCGGTGGCGAACCGGTCTTTTTGCTGGAGTAGCCGTGCCCGTAACGCAAAATCGCCTCCCTTTCATCGTTCAGACCGGGGAGGCGATTGCTATCTTGCCGCTGCTGCAACAGCGAGACGATATGGATAGTTTGTTAATGCTCCAGCTTTTCCCGTACGGAAGCCAGCTTCTGCCCGATTGAGCCAGCCTTGTCGCGGCGATCGTCGATTTTGACGACGGTCGACACTCGGGAAGCCCCGCTCTGGAACGGACTCTCATGCAGTGCGCGGATCGCCTCGAACAATCGATCCAGCGGCCCTTCCATAATCGTCCCCATCGCCGTCAGCTCATAAACGATGCCGTCGATCTGCTCAATCGAACGCTGCATATCGGCGACGTACGAGCTCAAGCTCGTCGACTGCGTCCCGACAGGAATGACCGTAATCTCTGCCAACGCCATGGCGCCATCCTCCCTTCGTCTCGCTATCCATATATCCGATCTAATGACTCTGCCAATGGATTATCCGCTCAGTCCGACGACCCCCTGCTCCTGATCAAGGCGGATCCGCTCTGCTGCCGGATGCTTCGGTAAGCCCGGCATCGTCAGCACCTGGCCGGTATGCACGACGAGGAAGCCCGCCCCCGCAGACCAGCGAATATCGCGCACCTCCAGCGTGAACCCTTCCGGGGCACCGAGCAGACCTGGGCGATCACTGAATGAATACGGCGTCTTCGCCATGCAGACCGGGAGCTTCGCCGTATCGAACTGCTTCAGTTCGCGCAGCGCCCGCTTGGCAGCCGGGCTATAAGCCACCTCGGCTCCGTGGTAAATGCGGGTGACGATCGCTTCGATCTTCTCTTCGATCGGCAGTGTATCCTCGTACAGCAGCCGGAACCGGCCCTCCTCCTGCGCTTCGGCTAGCCGTACGACGGCTTCCGCAAGCGCCGCGCTGCCTTCTCCGCCCCTCGCCCACGCTTCGGACAGAATCGCCTCTGCCCCGATCTCGCGGCACATCCGCTGAACGGCCTCCAGCTCCCTCTGCGTATCGGCCGCGAACCGGTTCACCGCAACGACAACCGGCACGCCGAAGCTCCGCATATTCTCCACGTGGCGGCGGAGGTTGGCAAATCCCGCCGTGAGCGCCTCCGGCGAATTCTGCTCCAACTGATCCTTCGCCAAGCCGCCGTTATACTTCAGGGCGCGCACGGTCGCAACCAGGACGACAACCGACGGCGCCAGCCCGCTCTGGCGGCATTTGATATCCATAAATTTCTCCGCGCCCAGATCGGCCCCGAAGCCGGCCTCGGTCACGACATAGTCGGCCAGCTTCAGCGCATAGCGCGTCGCCCGCACGCTGCTGCAGCCGTGCGCGATGTTCGCGAACGGACCGCCATGCACCAATACCGGGTCCCCTTCCACCGTCTGGACCAGATTCGGGTGGATGGCGTCCTTCAGCAGCACGCACATCGACTCGACAGCTTGCAACTGCGTCGCGGTTACCGGCTCGCCCTCATAGGTATAGGCGACCACCATGCGGCCGAGTCTCGTCCGCATGTCGTCCATATCCTCAGATAAGCAGAGCACGGCCATAATCTCCGAAGCCGTCGTAATCATGAAGCCGTCTTCCCGCACAGCGCCGTTGCCGTCGCCCAACCCGACGACGATATGCCGCAGCGCGCGGTCGTTCATATCGACAGCCCGCTTCCAGACAATGCGTTCCGGCTGGATGCCGAGCGCGTTGCCCTGATACAGATGATTGTCGATCATGGCCGCCAACAGATTATGCGCCGACGTGATCGCGTGAATATCTCCGGTAAAATGAAGATTGATGTCCTCCGCCGGCACGATCCGGGCGCGTCCGCTGCCCGTCGCGCCGCCCTTCATCCCCATGCACGGCCCGAGCGACGGCTCTCGAAGCGCCGCCACCGCCTGCCGGCCGATGCGGTTCAGCCCCTGTGTCAGTCCGATCGTCGTCAGCGTCTTCCCTTCTCCCGCCGGCGTCGGATTCATCGCCGACACGAGAATCAGCTTGCCGTCGGGCCGGTGCGCATTTGCCTCCCATACTTCCTGGCCTAGCTTCGCCTTATACTTGCCGTAGAACTCAAGCTGCTCCGCCGGCACGCCGATACGGGCTGCAACGTCAACTATTGGTCTCATCATTCGAATAAGCTCCCCCTGACTCCTGTCGATACCTTCATTATACATATCCGTCCCAGACCAAGATATTCACAAATCTGTGACAAACTGCACGCGATCACACGCACCCTGTCCTTCAAGCCGTTGAGCGGTCTACCGTTCGGGCCCCGGCATCCGGGCGCTCCGCCCTCCGACATTCTCGTCATGCCGACGTTCAGGCCGAACTCGGAACGGTACGCCAGTACAATCGCCTCATCAAGCGAGACGCAAGGGACAATGGACATGACGGGCAAGGATGTCTCGCATTATTCACAGGGAGGGACGGCTTCTTCCGCCAACGCTAACAGCCCGCGGCTCAGGCAAGTAGGAGCGTGCATCCGCTTCCGCTCGCTGGCGAATTGAATTTCGACAGCCTCCTCATCCAGACTGACAATCTCGCCCAGCCCGAAGGACGGATGGGTCACCTTCGTTCCGGCCCCGATCCCGCTCCATGTCCGAATCGCATTCGAGAGAACAAGGGCTGCTCCGGCTTGCGCCACGGACACGGTCGGCGCCGGTGCCGGGCTCGCCACAGATGTCGGCTGAAGCTTCTCCACGTAAGACACGAACCGGGAGCGCTTCGCCTTCTCGCCGCCCCGCTCCCGGTAGGACAGCAGCTCAAGATGGAATTTCGCCCGCGTCATGCCCACATAGAACAGTCGGACCGCTTCCTCCATCTCCGCAGTCTCGCCTTTGTCGCAGCTGCGGATGTCCTCCTGCGACGGGATGATGCCTTCCACCAGGTCGATCATGAACACATGCTCGAACTCCAGCCCCTTCGCGCTGTGAAGCGTGGAGAACGTGACCGCGTTATCGCCCCGGTTCCGCTTGGAGGAGAGCATGATCGCCTCCAGGTGCTTCAAGCGCGCCGCGAAATCCGGCAGCGTAGCGAGGCCGTCGGCGATATTGTCCAGCGTGTTCAATATTCCGACGATATACTCTTTGCGGAAGCCAATCCGCTCGCATATTTTCTCGACGGCCTTATCATAGCCCAGCTTCGTGCGGATGACGCGGATAGCCGCTTGCGGGGTCATCTCCTTCAGTCGGGCGAACGTTTCCTTGCTTTCCTGAAGCAGACCGATCTGGTAGTCCTGCAGCGGCACATGGCGAAGCAGATTGTCGAAGACCGATTCGCCGTTATGAATGTCCTTCAATGCTGCCATTTGCTGCTTCGAGATGTACCCGTTGAACTTGAGATGGATTTTGGCCAAAAGATCCGGCCGCCGGTCGGTAAATGCCATCCGCATAAAGTTCAGCATATCCTCGACCACCCAATGCGAGAAGAATCGGCTGTCCCCATCACGGACAAAAAACGGGATGCCGGCGCGATCGAACTCATTCATTAGCGCAATCGAAGAAGAATTGTTGCGGTAGAGCACTGCTGTGTCGCGCAAATTGGCAATGGCGGACACGCTCTGGGCCACCCTTTTGGCCTGATCCTCGTATTCGGCGACCTCCGCGATGGCAATCGGCCGCTGCGGCGGATTGGCCGTGAACATCTGCTTGTCATACCGCTGCTTGTTCTGCTTGATGAAGCGGTTGGCTACTTCGACGATATTGCGTGAAGAGCGGTAATTCTGCACCATTTTCAGCAGCTTCGCATCGGGGTACACTTGCTTGAACTGAAGCAAATAATCCGGCTCCGCGGCCCGCCACGTATATATGCTCTGATCATCGTCAGCCACGACGCATAGATTCCGGTGCGGCTGCGCCAGCTTGCCGATAATTTCGTGCTGCACGAGCGAGGTGTCCTGGCTCTCATCGGTCAAAATATAGTCATAACGGGACTGGTACCGCTGCAGCAGCTTCCGGTCCTGACTGAGCGCCTCATGGGCGACCGTCAGCATATCGTCATAATCAAGCAAGAGCTTGTCCGTTCCCGATCGCTTGAATTGCTCGTACTCCCGGGCGATATGCACCGCCCTCGGCACGCTGCAAGGAACGCATTCCCACTGATCGGGGGAAAGCAATTTATTTTTTACAAAGCTGATGTAGGTTGTTAATTCATCCATCTGATCATCGGCGAGATGTTCTCCTGCGATCGTCTTGTACAGCTCGCGGAGAATGAGCTTTTTGTTAAGAACCGGCATTCCCAGAGGCCACTGAAGAACTTGCGTTTTTCTTCGGAGGCGGTGCAGATAGTATAAAAAGAAGACATTCACCCCGCGTTTTGGAGATGAATGTCTTC
>NZ_BALG01000107.1 GCF_000315235.1 Paenibacillus popilliae ATCC 14706
TGCATTAATTATAAACGAAAAAAGGTACGGCTCCTCAATTTTCTTGAGGAGCCGTACCTTTTTTCATGAGAAGGACTTTTTCAGTGGCCTCGCTGTAACCACGACGGATTTTGCCGCAATCGTTTTTTCTCCATGCTGACTAAAGAGAACTTTCACTCCATTCACTTTTCCGTCTTGTGTTGTAATTTCTTCGACATTGGCATTGACAAAAATCGGAATACCCTGTTCTTGTACATTGTTCAATAAGCCGGTCACAAGATACTGGCCAACGGCGGAGCCGTTTTCCGGACGATGGGTGCGTTTCTCGCTCATACCACCCGTAATTGTAATATTGTTCAATGTGATGCCGATGGAATCCAGCCAATCGATGGCATCAGCTGAATGGTCGACGAAAAAGCGAAGCAACTCCTTATTGTTGGTGTTATGTCCACCTTTTAATGTCTCTTCGTAAAAGAAATCATTACTATCCGAAATGCCCTGCTCCTTTTGGAATTTCGTTTCCGATGCGTTCATACCCGAAGACGATTTGCTTGTATTGCCACCTGCAACCGGCATTTTCTCGAGAATAACCGGATTCATGCCCGCTGCTTTGGCTTCTAGCGCGGCACTCATACCCGCCCCGCCCGCGCCAACGATCACGATGTCATAGCTGTCTTTGAGCTCCTCAAGCGGAGTGTAATTCGCCATGGATGCACTCGAGGTAGCATCTTTATTTCCTTTTTCCTTTTCTTCTTGTGCCGTGTTGTTCTTGCCCGCATCCGTCTCCGGTTTCGTGCTTCTGTTCCCGCACCCTGACATAATAAGCAGGATGGAGAATACGAGAATCAGGACTATTTTCGTATTTTTTGGCATAATGTAACCTCCAATTTTGAATCCCTTGGATGAATTTCATTCATTCTCCGGACGTCCATCTGCTATGGTTAAGTCTCCGGGGCTGCTCTGGATTTGCTTGCGGTTCATCACATATAGCATGTCAATTTCCACTTGAAATATGCTTCGAGAAATCCAAAAAGCCCCGGAGCATTTCCGAGGCTTGCGCTTGACTTGGCTATGCCCTAGGCCAACAAAATTAGGCCGCGTTCAGAATCGTTACCACGTCTCCATACGAGGAGGTTAAGTCTTTTGTGAGACGAATCGCCTTTATTTTGCCTTCATAGAGTTGGGTCCACTCGTGGCAAAAGATGATCCAGCACTGCCCCTCCCCGTCCTCGTAATAGGTTCCGTCCAAGCATTCCCAATCGCGGGGCGTCACGGGGCCGTCGCTATGCGCCCGGTACGGTCCGGCAGGATGATCGGCCACAAGTATGCCGGGCCCCCGGTGTTCGCCGATGCCGCCCTTGCACGTGGCGAACATATAATATTTTCCGTCCACCTCGAACACTTCAGGAGCCCAATAATGACGCACTCCCCAAAACCCTTTTGGCGGTTGAAACGCACGATAAGGGCCTGTCCAATGCCGCAAATCGCTTCTTTCATAGACTTCAAACACAGGATCAATATCCCCGCATCCATCGGCGAACGTCGTGCCGAACAGATAATACTTCCCCTCCGTCTTATAATGAAAGACAAATGGATCGCGCACATGAATGTGATCCGTCGTTACCGTTTTTATCGCTCGAAATCCCTTTTACATCGTATCGATCAACTCCTTCCCCTTTATTGCTCGACAATTTCTTGATTCCACAAGTCATGGATTTGCCGGATTTCGTTCAAGTCGCACTTGGGCTTCCGGTCGTAGGTCAATAACCCGTTGATCTCCTGCTCCACGTCCGTCAGTTGCGTATAGCAGAATCCATGGTATGAACTTTTCTCATGCCAAAGTAAGATTCTACGCGATCGAGCACATCGTCGCCCTGCAAGTCAATTCATCGGTAATATCGAAGTAATTGCCAGATTTGAACTTGGTATAATGGTCCTTCTCCTGCATCTCTTTAATGAAATATTTATCTTGGGAGCTGTTGAAGCCGTCCGTAATTTTTTTCATGTAACCTCCGTCCCCGCCCGTAAATCCGTTTAGGAACGTAATGGTCGTCTTGCCGTTCTCGGAAGAATACTCACCGACATTGCCGGGCCCTCCGCAGCCAGCCGTGATGACCGCTAGAATGAGAAGCGCGCTCAACCATTTTATTTTTTTCATCTAAAACCACCCCTTCATTTAGACTCATTCTCGTAGTAAATTCTCATCTGTAAATCGGTTTCATAGTTTCCGAATTTTTTGCCGAACAAATTGATTCCGCCGTGATTTTCAGCGTCGGACTTGACGCCGATACGGACTGTAATATAAGGCGTGTCGTCCGCTTCCATATCCTTGATCTGCACCACGGAAATTTTTCTTCCGTCGATGAACGACCCGTCCCCGTTCGTGCTCCACGTTTTAAGCAGTCCGTACTGCGTATTTTCGCTGCCCCACCAATACGGAGTAAGCAGTCCGCGTTCTCCGCCGAAATCGCCGGGACTTGTCCAGGTTCCCAACTCCTTTCCGTTAATCCATAAAGTTATATCTGAAGGCCAATCCAGATTATGGAGCGGCGCTTCCGAACAAACCTCCATTGTCAATTCCAAACGCAAAATCTTCGCGCCTCGCGGGGCACGATTCGGAAAGCGGTATTCCAAATATCCTTTCTTAAACCAGATCAGTTGCGCGTCGATACGTTCCGGTTCAAAAAACGACCGCGGCTCGTCCATCTCGCCGATAATCGATTTTTCGCTTAACATGCCGCAGGTCGGCTGCACATTGGAATCTACGTAATGGCCAATCGGTAACGCAACGATGGCGCAGGACTCGGATGGTGCCGGGTTAAAGTACGCAAAATCGACAACAATCCGGCTGAAGACGGCGGCGCAGACTTTTTGGGTTCCTCTCGTTCCCGGAACCATTTCCGTCTTGATCAATCCCGCATCCTCCAATTTTTTGATGTTTACGGCGGCTGTCGATGCAGGAATATTGAATTTCTCGGATATTTCCCCGACGTTCATCGGCCTCGCGAGCAAGCTTTTAAACATTTCGATTCTCAATTCGGTCGAAAGGGCTTTCGCAATGTGGATAAAATCATCAATATTTGTTGTTAATATTCGATTTAATTTCGAGTGATCGGTAAAGTCGACTTCAATACTCATTTATTCAGACCTCAATTCTTACTGTATTTAGATTTTTTCCGTTGACGAGCAATCATTTTATCTTGAATTGGAATGACACACCCGGATACTTATTTATTACAATAAATATTGTTTAAAAGACATTTCATCATATCCGATTACAACTTATTTTGCAATATAAAATGTTGCATCTATCCGTTCAATTGCGTTGCTGCTTGGAAGTTTGAAGTTTTATTTCCATTATCCTGGCATTGAGCCTTCCCTCCCCGGTTTATATAATGCAGGGGAAGGGAGGAAGAACATGAAGAAACTTATGTTGCCTTTTCTGGCGGTTATCCTTTGTCTGTCATCCTTCATTCCGGCGGCATCGGCCGCTCCTGCACTCCAGCAAGGAAGTTACAGCGGGGATGTGTGGGATTTGCAATTTCGTCTACACATACTGGATTACTACCGTCAGCCTTTGGACGGGATATTCGGTGCTCATACAGTGCAGGCCGTGCGTCGTTTTCAACAGGATTACGGCTTGAAGGTCGACGGCATCGCCGGCTCGAATACGTGGCAAGCGTTGAAGCGGGTGTCGGTCAATGCCGACGAATTGAAGATGTTGGCTCATACGATCTACAGCGAAGCCCGCGGTGAGCCGTACACCGGACAAGTCGCGGTGGCGGCCGTCGTGTTGAACCGTCTGCAATCGCCGCTATTTCCGAATACGGTAGCGGGCGTCATCTTCCAGCCGCAAGCGTTCACGGCCGTGGATGACGGCCAATACGGGCTGGAGCCGGACAGTACGGCCTATGCAGCCGCTTGGGAAGCGGTGCGGGGATGGGATCCGACGAACGGGGCGCTTTATTATTTCAATCCGGCCACCGCAACGTCCACGTGGATCTGGTCGCGCCAGCAGACCGGCAAAATCGGCAATCATATTTTTGCAATCTAACCGCAAGGCAGGGGGACCTCTTCAGGGTTCCCTGTTGCCATATCACGGTAGGAGATCGGCCAACGTACATATAACCCCCTATCACGAAGGAATAGCAACAGGCGTACGGCGATGGCCCGCCTTATTTTTCCTCTGCCCACTTTGCCCGTCGGCATGCTCATGCTGCCGGCTGAACGCATACAGTAGAACAAGGGAGGGAATATCGTTGCCGTCCTACCGTATCATTGTCGATTTGTCGGATCTCATGCTGTACTTGCTGGACGGAAACCGAGTCGTACGCGGCTACCCCGTCGGAATCGGCAAGATGGTCACTAAAACGCCGACGGGAGAATTTACGATTATTAACAAGCAGTATCATCCTGGCGGCCCGTACGGCGCCTTATGGATGGGCCTGTCCAAGCCACATTATGGCATACACGGAACAAACGATCCGTCTTCCATCGGCAGAGAAGTGTCTCACGGGTGCATCCGGATGCATAATGCCGATGTCCTTCAGTTGTCTTCCTATGTTGCCGTCAATACCCGCGTCACGATACGGCCGTGACCCCGGGTCCCCCCACCCGAACGGCAGAGCCGAAAGAGCCGAAGGGACGATCTTCGGCTGGAACAAGAAGCTGAGAATCCATTTCGTTCTACAACTACGAACATTTCCAGAAGTAACCAAACGACCGTTTCCCGGTAGAATACCGGGAAACGGTCGCAGCTTTAGCGTGTCTTTTTATTCATGTCTACTTGACAGGGGGACGACCAGTAACCCGGCGGCTCTCTATTGAACAGCACAGTTATAACAGGTAGGGTTCTGTCAGACCGTACTCTTCTTCCATATGCTGTATCCATTCCTCTAGCTCGCTTAATTGCTCATAAACGCGCACGGTAATGGATGAACCGTTCGCCGTGTCCCGATAGAGGACGACAGGGCCGCCCTGGGTAATTCGCGCTCGAGCCCGATTGTAAATGGCATCAATATGCTCCCAATCGCCCTGCTGATAAGCGCCACCAATTTGGTTGAGATTGATCGTGAATTGATCCATGCTCTATCCCCTCCTTATGATGGGTATGCCCTTCCTTCTTAGTATACCCAAAGTTCCCCGATTTGTAACGGTCTGGATCCATATTTTATTAGAATTTTATAAATCGGTTCCTGCGCGGCATGCGCATAGGTCCCGGAAGAAGGTATACTATAGAATAGAACAGGCCGACCCCGCTTGCTGCGGACGTCTGCCGCAAGAAAGGAGTATACGCTATGCCTTCCATGCCGAAGCTGCTGATCGGGGCAGGGATTGTCCTTATCGTCGTCGGATTATTATGGGCCGTGTTGGGCCGCTGGATTCCGTTCGGCCGCCTGCCGGGTGACATCGTTGTCAAAAACCGCGGATCGACTTTTTATTTTCCTATCGTCACCTGTATTATTATTAGTATTATCGGGTCGCTGCTGCTGGCGCTATTTCGGAAATAAACAGAAAAATAACTGCGGCGGCACTTACATGACTCCGTAGGTCCCGAAGCTGGTGCTCCCGTGATCGGTCTGTGACCATCTCCGGTAGGCGGCGATATACTCCGCAATGATTCCGGTCGAAAGCGAGGCATAGATTTCTCCGATGGCCCGGCTGGAGTCATGAAACCGCTCCAGCCCGTCGATAGTGAGCACCCCGTAGGTGCCAAGCGGCAGGCACATCAATGCCTGGTACGGACTCCTGGAGTCCGTATTCCGCTCCCAATCCTCATCCTTCGTCACATCCGCGCTCTGCACGATCGCCTGCTTCCGGTAGGATCTCCCGGCTACCGAGCGGTCGACATGCAGCTGGCGCTCGCCGACATAATGCTTCGGGAAGCCCGCCGAGGCGAAGCGCAGCGTCAGTATCTGGTCCGCATGCAGCCAGATGCCGCAGCGATGATGCCCCCCTGCCTTCAGCTTCATGTCAACAGCCAGTAGATCCAGCAGCCGCTGCAGCAGGAAGGACGCCTCGGTCAGGACGGCATACGGATCTGCGATTGCCCGGATGTCGTTTAGCGCATCCATGAACGGCTTCACGTCGCGCAGCGCCGATAGCATCTGCAGGGCCGTATGCTCGTGCATAATCTGGGCGCTCCGCAGTTCTTCCATCCTCAGTTGAATATTTTGCATCCGATCGTCACGGCGCATGACGTCGGCGATCATATCGCTGAGCTTCTTATTGATGTAGAGCGTCTTCACGAAATAAAAAATCATGCCTGCGGCAATAACGACCGCGAATACTTGATACGCCCACGGAGGCAGCTTATCGAGCATTGACTTCATTAACCCTTCCATCCGTCGTCCTCCTTCCATTATGCTTTGACACAAGCCTATGCCAACAATTGGGCGAACATGCATTCCTCCCCCGATTTGGTGCAAAAAAAGACTCGTCCGGTCCCTCCCCTGTGGGAAGAGATCGGACGGGCCTTCGCTCATGTTGTGTATTAACCGTGCTGATGGTGAACGGCCGTCTACGAACGTACCGGTACAGCACGCCGCGGCACGCCTGCCTGTATGGTCAAAGTAATGACCTTGCCCGCAATGCTTACCGCGAGAATGGTATACAGCGTATCCCACAGCGGCAAATAGAACAAGGAGACCAGCAGCACCACAATGTCGATCATCATAAACACCGTGCCGACGCTCAGCTTCGTCAAGCGGCTGATGAGCAAGGCTACGATATCGTCGCCGCCCGTCGCGCCTCCGTGGCGGAGTACGATTCCCGCAGCGAAGCCGGTTAGCACTCCGGATATGACCGCCGCCAGCACCATGTTGCTGCCGAAATTCATTACCCACGGCGAGTAGCGTTCACAGAGCTCATAAGTAAGGGAGAATACTCCCGTCGCCATCGCGGTATTCATAATAAACCTTTGCCCCTGGAAGAACCAGGCGGCGATGAATACCGGGATATCGAGCATCAGGACGGTCAATGCGGGTGACCAGTCGAACGTATATTTTCCGATCAGCGCGAGACCAACAAATCCGCCTTCAGCCAGGTGATTCTGAAAATTAATGTGATAATAGCTGAAAGCCAACAGCATTGAGCCTAACAACATCCATACAATATGACGTAATTGTTCGTTTTTCCTCATCTTGGTTCCCTCTCGTCGTTCGTAGATTCGTCCTTCGACCGACGGCGGGAAGCCAGATAGAGGAGCAGGTCCTTCGCATCATCTCACGCTTCCTTCGCAGTCAGTCTACATTGGAGTGACGTTTCTCTGCGAGAGGAAGCTAGATGTAAGAAAGATCATAACGTTTCCAGACTGTCCTTTGGGGAAGCATCCTTCGGGGACACATTGGTATCCTGATCCTTTCCTTGTTTTATTTGGTATTTTAGACCAATACCAGGTTGCAACATGTTGCTATAACTGTATTATATCATAATGTATATTCCGGTCCTACCGGACCTATTCTCCGAATATCGCCTCCGTTCGGTATTCATCGCACTGTCCCCGTATCTCGAGGCTTCGCTCTATGTTTGAACGGTTTCCTCCCGGTTTATCTCGAAAATGCTTCGTCGTTCACGAATATCTCACGTTTGATGTGCGCTAGATCACACAGTGATCTATATCACTTCGTTAGACTGGGATCATTCCGTTGCAAAATCCCAATTATGAAAGGATGAGTAATGATGCTGAAGCCGCGCACCATCGAGATTGTGAAGGCGACCGTACCCGTTCTGGAAGCGCATGGCCAACAGATTACGAAGCGATTCTATGAATTGATGTTCTCGAACCATCCGGAGCTGCTCAATATTTTCAATCACGCGAACCAGCGGCAGGGCCGCCAGTCGCAAGCGCTCGCCCGGGCCATTTACGCCGCGGCAGCAAATATCGACCGCCTGGAGGACATCATGCCGGTCGTGAAGCAGATCGCCCACAAGCACCGTGCCCTCCATATTCAGCCGGAGCACTACCCGATCGTAGGAAAGAATCTGCTGCTGGCCATCAAAGATGTACTTGGCGATGCAGCAACCGATGACATTTTGGAAGCCTGGGTGAAAGCGTACTTCGTCATTGCCGATATGTTCATCCAGGTCGAGCGCGATATGTACCAGGCCGCGGCGGAGGCGGAAGGCGGCTGGGAAGGCTTCCGCAGCTTCCGTGTCATTCGCAAGGTGCGAGAATCGGATGTCGTTACGTCGTTCTATCTTCACCCGGAAGACGGCGGCGCTATCTCCGCCTTCCATCCGGGTCAGTATATTACGGTGCGGGTGAAACCGGAGGGATCGGCGAACACGCATCTGCGCCATTACAGCTTGTCCCAGGATTCAGGGCGGGATACATATCGCATCAGCGTCAAGCGCGAGAGCGGCGATGCCCATTCCCCTGCCGGTATTGTCTCCTGTTATCTACATGACGTCGTGCAGGAAGGCGATCGGCTGGAGGTGACGGCACCTGCCGGAGACTTCACGCTGAAGGAAGGGAGCGATGCCCCTATCGTTCTGCTGAGCGGCGGCGTCGGCTTGACGCCGATAATGAGCATGCTGCAAGCACTTGCGAAGCAAGAGCCTGACCGGGATATTTATTTCATTCATTCAGCGCGAAACCACCGTATGCATGCATTTCGCGACGAGGTTCGCGCCTTGACGGAAGCGAATGGCCGCATCCGCAGCTTCGTCTTCTACGATCGTCCCGAGGAAGGCGACGCTTGTGACCGCCAAGGTTTCATTGACGAGGCATGGCTTGCAGCCACGCTGCCGGCCGATGTCTGGCAGCAGGCGGATGCGTACTTCTGCGGGCCGGTTCCGTTCATGAAGGCCGTCTATCGGGCTTTGACCAGACTTGGGGTTGCGACCGATCGAATTCATTACGAGTTCTTCGGGCCGGCTGGAGCCTTGGAGGAAGCTTAGCTTACCTGCACATGCGGGAACGGTATGCTCTAATGAATCAGGAAGAGGGGCACCCAGCCCCCCCAGAAGATTTTCACGTTCGCAAATGACGCTATTAATGGCCTGCACCGCATCTTTGGATCTCTTGATTTACCGTTTGGCGGAAAAACATTATATTTATCGAGCATTTTAGACTTGTACAACGGAGGGATTGTGGCTTACAGTATAGCAGACAAACAAGATACGTCGTGTGTTCTCGATACGCTGAATCAACTTCCGGCTCGACCGGGTATGATGCCTACATTACCTGCGATCACTCCATTCGCATTCAAACGAAACGAAATAACCAGTCGCCGATTGATTTTCGACGACTGGCCACTTGAACTTGCAAGGTGTGTTGAGCTCTGTCTCACAAACGGGGGGCAGTCCCTTGGCGACACCGGCTTCACCTTGACATATTAAAATATTTTTCTCGCAATCCGCTGTTCCTTCAAAATCTCCACCGCTTCCCGGAACCGGAGCGAGTGGATGACTTCCCGTTCCCGCAAAAATTTGAGACCATCCTGCAAATCGACATCATCCGTCATATCGATCAGCCATTGATACGTCGCGCGCGCCTTCTCCTCAGCGGCGATATCCTCGTACAAGTCGGCTATCGGATCGCCAATTGTATATTAAGGAACAATTCGCTCGGGCGTCCTTTTTGATGAATGCTGACTAAATACCCCTGCTTCCTAATTGTATGTAATTTGGAGATATGTCATAACATTCACATAAAAGCACTAGGACGCTGATGTAAACATTGCTACAGTCTTCTTCGACCTTTTCAATGGTGCGTCTATGTAAACCGGTAGCTGCTGCAACCTCATCAATAGTTAATCGACAGTTTTCCCTAATGTCTTTGAAATTTAGCTTATTGATAGAGTGCATTTGGTAAAACTTATTCATCATTTCTTTCATGAGCATCCCCCCTAAGACTTATTACCCAATTTTTACCTAAGACTAATTTACTATATTGTGGATGGTTGATCAATACAAATTTAAAATGTAATATATGTAATTTATTTCATTTTAATGCTTGGGATATCAATTTATTTCCAAGTTTACAGACATAAAAAACCCTCAGGCGCGTGTCTCCGCGGGTTTTGCATAGCACAAATTATTAATTTTGATCTGTACATAAATAGAGCCTCAGGACTACTCCCGAGGCTTTTTGTCTTGCTCTTCATTTTCAGACGGACTTTCCAGCCCTTCGCGTTCGATTTTTTCGTCGATGGCCTCTTGGATAAAGGCGGCTCGGCTTTTACCGCTGCTTTTTGCTGCTGCATCCACTCTGACGCGTTCCCCCTTCTTAGCCCAGTAATTTATCTGTTCATAATTCGCAGCGTTGT
>NZ_BALG01000106.1 GCF_000315235.1 Paenibacillus popilliae ATCC 14706
CTTCATCCTTATAACACCGAGGAAGAAGGCCTGTGTATCCGTGAAAGCACGCATTCGCGAAATCATCCATAATGGTGGAGCGAAATCGGCCAAAAAAATCGTACAGCAAATCAATGTGATTTTTGCAGGATGGGTGAACTACTTTCGGGTAGGGAACTCCAGCGACGCATTCAGCGAAGTGCGCGACTACACAGAAATGAAAATTCGAACGCTACTGA
>NZ_BALG01000105.1 GCF_000315235.1 Paenibacillus popilliae ATCC 14706
CGCCGAATCCGTTCGCGCATCTCGTCATCATGGGCTTCCGCGGTCGCGACATAGATGCCTCCACCCGGGACAAGCTTCATGAACAGCCGCTCCGCGAAGCCGCTCTTGCCGCTGCGCGCGCCGCCCGTGACGAGGACCCGCTTATTTCCTTCGGCAGCCGTACCCGTCATGCCTGTCCCTCGCTATCATCCATGTCCTTGTTGGATACACCCGCTTGGGCGAAGGTCGCCATCTCTTGCATAATTCGCAGCGAAGCGTCGATAATCGGGAACATCAGAGCGCCGCCCGTTCCTTCGCCGAGGCGCATATTCAAGTGCAGGCCAGGCTTCAGTCCAAGCTCGGCCAACAAAGCCGCATGGCCGCGCTCTTCGGACAAGTGCGAAGCGATCAGATAAGGCTTCGCCGCCGGAGCGAGCCGCACCGCCGCCAGCGCCGCCGCGCTGGAGATGAAGCCGTCGACGACGACCGGGAGCCGATGGGCTGCCGCGCCGAGAATGACGCCGGTCAGTCCGGCGATCTCCAGTCCGCCGACCTTCGCGAGCACATCCAGCGCATCGTTGCGATCGGGGTGGTTCACTTCGAGCGCCTGACGCACGACGTTGCATTTGTGCGCCCACTGCGCATCGTCGATGCCGGTTCCCCGGCCAACGGCCTCTTCCGGCGCCAGTCCAGTCAAGGCGCACAGAATGGCGGCGCTCGGCGTCGTGTTCCCGATGCCCATCTCCCCGGTAGAGAACATGCGAATTCCAGCCTGCACACACTCGTCCACCGTATCGACGCCGGCCAGAATCGCCGCCACCGCCTCTTCCCCGGTCATCGCCGAACCTTGGGCCATGTTGCCCGTTCCGTGTCGAACCTTACGCGATTGCAGCTGCGGATGGCTCAGATCGGCGTTAACGCCCACATCGACGCAGATGACCTCGGCTCCGGCCTGCCGTGCCAGCACATTGACCGCCGCACCCCCGGCAAGGAAGTTCATGACCATCTGCGGGGTCACTTCGGCCGGGAAGGCGCTGATCCCTTCCGCGCATACGCCATGATCGCCCGCCATGATAATAATCGCCTTTTGCTTGAATTCCGGTCTGACTGTGCCCGTAATGCCAGCCAGTTGAACGGCAAGCTCCTCCAGCACCCCAAGGCTGCCCGGAGGCTTCGTCAGATGATTCTGATGCGCGGCGGCCGCCTCCATCGCCGTCTTGTCCAGAGCAGGGATCCGCCCGAGTATTTCGCTAAGCCGTTCATTCATCGCATTCATCGCATTCATCTCCGTTTTCACATTGTTGGTTGCTTGTTGTCATTTTTCTCCTGCATGTTCGTCGGTCCAACTTCCGCCATGCCATCCCCTTTTACAGCTTCCCTCGTTGCCGTACGCCACCTTCATGCTCTCGTCACCTTCAAGCTCTCGCCGCCTTCATGCTCTTCTCTCCTTCACGCTCCCGCCGCCTCCATCGGCCTCTGTCCCGGCTTCCTCTTCCATCTGCTCCAACTCTTCGACCTCCGTATGGGCCGGACACATCAGAAGCTGCGGACGTCCGTTCCCTGGATGCGGCACGATGGCGGCGCGGGTATCGAAGTAACGCTCGATGACATCCGGCGACATCAACTCTTCCGGAGTACCGTCGGCTGCGATCCGCCCCTCGTGCACGACGACGAGCCGATCGCAGTACAGTGCCGCCAGATTCAGATCATGCAGCACCGAGACGACCGTCAAGCCGCAGTCCTGCTGCCAGGCGCGGACGACATCCATGAACTGCACCTGATACCGGATGTCCAGATAGGTCGTCGGCTCATCCAGCAGCACGATCGACGGCGACTGCGCCATCAGCTTCGCCAGGGCGACCCGCTGGCGCTGTCCGCCGCTGAGCCGGTCGATCGGCCGCTCCTCCAATTCCGTCAACTGCAGCCGCTCCATAATCGAATCGATATAGGGTTCGCTGTCCTCCGCCTCCGAGCCGAACCAGGATTGATACGGGAAGCGGCCCATCTCGACAACCTCGCGGACCGAGTATCCAATCGGCGGAAGCGGCTCCTGCAGCAGGACCGCCATCGTTTGCGACAGCGCTTTGCGCGTGTAGGAGCGCAGGGAGCGCCCCTTCAGCTCGATGCGCCCGTCGGCAGGTGAATCGGCGCCGGACAGGAGCGACAGCAGCGTCGACTTGCCGCTGCCGTTCGGTCCGATGATGCCGACCCACTCTCCGGGGCGGACGGTCAAGGAGACGTCGTTCAGCACCGAGCAGCTGCCGTAGCTTTTGCTGATATGCTCGGCCTGAAGAATCGACTTCCCCGGGCAGACCTGCTCGGACGCTGCCCCCGGCTTCACGGTGAATTCCCGCTGTCCCATTCCCGGCTTCATGACCATTTCCTCCGTTTCGACCGTTTATTTCGGATCAGCAGATACGCGAAGAACGGAGCGCCGATGAAGGCGGTCACGACCCCGAGCGGTATCTCTGTCGGCGCCAACGCCGTCCGCGCGATCGTATCCGCCCACATGACATAGATCGCTCCGCCCGCAGCCGAGAACGGCACGAGCAGGCGATAGTCCGAGCCGACCAGCAGCCGAATCATGTGCGGGACGACGAGCCCAACGAAGCCGATAACTCCCGATACGGATACGGCGGCCGCAGTAATGAACGTCGATACGAGCAATACGATCCACTTCGTGCGCTCAACATGGAGTCCGAGATGAGACGCCTGCCGCTCTCCGAGGGCAAGCAGATTGAGCGGGCGGGCACCGACGATCAGGGCGATGAGCCCGATCGCCGTATAGGGCGCCAGCACGGCCGAATAAGACCAGCCCCGCAGCGCCAGGCTTCCCATGACCCAGTACAGAATCTCGTTGACCGTCTGCTTCGACATCGCGACGAGGAAGGAGACGATCGAGCCGAGGAACGCCTGCATGACGACCCCGGCCAGAATCAGCGTCTCGATCGGGATTTTGCCGTCTTCCCTGGCCAGGCGCATGACGGCCAACAGCGTCAGTGTGCCGGTTGCGAAGGCGACGATCGGAATCGTCCATTGGCCGAGCAACGCATACTGCAGACCGAAGTAGATCAGGAGCGCGGCGCCGACGGAGGCACCGGAAGACACGCCCAGCGTGTACGGATCCGCCAGCGGATTGCGCAGCACGCCCTGGAAGCCCGTCCCCGCCAGTCCCAGCGATGCGCCGACGAGCATCGCGAGCACGACGCGCGGGAAGCGGACCTTCATTATGATGGTCGCGGAAGCGTCGTCCCAGGTGACGGGAATGAGCGATTCCAGTCCAGGAACGTGGTGCAGCAATATGTTCACAATCTCTCCCAGCGGCATCTTCACTGATCCGACGGCCAGACAGCCTACAATAGATAAAAGGAGCAGCGCCAACATCGCTACTCCAAAGCCAAACCCTTTTTTCATCGCTATGTTCCATCCCATCATCTATTTAATCAAATCAGGATAGATCGCCTTCGCCACATCCTGCAGCGCTTCGGCTACACGCGGACCCGGCCGGCTCAGCTTGTTGTTGTCCAGCCCGAACAACTGATTGTCCTTGAGCGCGGAGATGGCTTCCCAGCCGCTGCGTCCGCGGATAATGGCTTCCAGCGTCTTGTTCGTCTCGCTGTCGACAAGATCCTTCGCGAACAGAATGACGTCCGGATTCTCCTTGATGATGTTCTCCTCATTCATCTGGTTCCAGCCGGTCATTTCCGCAGCAGCAATATTGACGCCGCCCGCCAGCTCGATCAGCTCGTTCATGAATTCGCCGCTGCCGACGGTCCAGCCCGGCGAGAATTCAATATAAACCTTCTTCTTGTCGGTAACGCCCTTCACCGATTCAGCAACGTCATCGCGCACCTTTTTCATCTGATCGGCAATTTCTGTGGCTTCCTTCTGATGATCAGCAATGAGACCGTACAGCTCAATATTGCTGATTACGTCGTCATAGGTTTTCGGCTCGACCTTGAAAATTTCAATGCCCAGTTCACGGAATTTGTTGACTGCTTCTTCTTTCATCGAGATGCCGGTAAATACGACATCCGGCTGCGCCGCAATGATCGCTTCCTCATCCGGTTCCGTGATGCCGCCCATTCTCGGCTTCTGCATTGCTTCTGCCGGGTAGTCGTCATAATCGGACACGCCGACGATATTGTCGCCAAGGCCAAGGGCAAATAACGATTCCGTCTCTGCCGGCGATACGGAAATAATCCGTTCCGGCGCTTTGTCGAACGTGAATTCTTGCCCGGTCGCATCCTTCACCGTCAGTGGATAGATCGTCTTCGCGGCATCCGAAGCCGCATTGCCATTCTCCTGCTGCTGCGCAGTCTCACGATCCTTGTCCGCCTCCTTCGACGGACCCGATCCACAAGCCGCTAAGCTCAAAGCCAGCACAGCCGCTGCCGCGACTGCTATCGTTCTGTTCCACCATTTGCTCATCATCTTTTTTTCTCCCTCACTTGCCTGAATATCCTACCTATTTCATTGCAGAAGCAGTGCGAACGCCGTTCCTTCACGCAGAAGGTCTGGCGCCTCGTCTTCCCCGGGGCGGCATCCTACCCAACCGGCCTCTCCATCCGCTTCAAAGCGGGATTGTCCAAGAGCACACAAACGCAAAACCCCCGAATCCTAGGGATCGGGGGAAAGCAGTCTCCTGGATAGGGCCTTCCGCACTGATCTGCAAAGCGAGCTCACGCTGTTAGACAGCATGGCCGCTCAGCAGCAACTGGAAGTCCCGTTCCAATGACGCCGCTCCTCTCCGCGAAGGAAATAACTCGTCCTCCTATCGGGCAGGTCTTCTGACTTAGGAGCATCTTGCTGTACTCGCCTTCCCATCGGCGGATTCGCTTGAATCCGCACAGACAGTGGCATTCTGAGCGCAGCACTCAATTACAGTGGCGGGACCGAGCCGGGTTCACACCGGCTTCCCTATTATCCTTGGACACAAGCTCAATGCTCGTGCGGCGCAAGGACCCGATAGATTGCTATTCGCTTGTCTTCCAAATTATAGCTTAACTATTGATTATAGGGGAATTGCCCTATCCTTGCAATCACATTCCTCACAAGCCTCAGGGCATCCTGTTCCCTCGCTTAACCACCGATCATTCCATCAAGGCAGCCGCTCTGCCCGTAGGAACTTCCAGCGGCGGGGAGACCTAGCAGCCGTAATCAAGATCCCCGTCCCGATCGGGACGGATGCTTCCCAGAATGTCTTCTTCGGGAAGGCGAGCGTGTACAGCCTCCGCACCATTCCTCCGTGCGTAACGACCAGTACATCGGGCCGTGCCTCATACGCGTTGCCTACCCGTCCCGGCCGCTTCCGGCGCCGCCGGGACGTCCTGCCTCGCTCTCCCGGATCAGGCCCATCCCAGTCCGGCTCGCGTTCCCGCTGATGGCGCTCCCCGTGGGCGCCTTGTCCTGCCGCCACAGCCGTCTGTCTGCCGGCCTTCTGTAGAATCTCCCACCAGACATGCGCCGTCCGCGTGCTGAATGTCTGCCATGGCTCGCCTCGCGGCGGCTGAACGGAGGTCATATCATCCAGCCAGCGACGGTAGGACGGATCCTCCTTCAGATCATTGTATGTCAAGCCTTCCCACATGCCAAAATCGTATTCGCGCAGCCTCGTGTCGACGTGAGCCCTTGCCGCATCGCGCGGACGCAGTTGGGCCAACGTCTCGCGGCAGCGCCGCATATCGCTCGTATACAGGAGCGGCGCCGGATGGGCGACTGCTCTGCGCATCGGCCGCAGCACCTCTTCCGCTTCCGGGAGAAGCGGGCTGTCCGTATAGCTGATATACCGCCGCTCCACATTCGCCTGCGTCAGCGAATGCCTAACGAGCGCGAACCGCACGATGACGCTGGACGCACCTGCACGGCGGCGGATATGCCGGGTGCCGCAGCGCGGAGGCTTGGGTCGGGATTGTCGTCTAGCTCCTGCTTGACGCCGCTTGCGGCGAACGGGGAGAGCTTCGTATGTACGCTTTTGTTTCATTTCAACCCATTACTCCTTCATTCGCCTTTCGTCTACAGGAGCCATCCGCCGCAGGCCCGGAGGACGCTTGCGGCCAGGATGGCGAAGAGCAGCGTACTTCGGGTCAGCAGCCTGCACACTGCCGCAATATGTTCCCCTCCCGTCTCCACGACGGGATCACCCCTATAGGCGCGGAAGGAACATACGCCTTTGTAACAATTCAATCCGCCAAGGCGGATACCGAGCGCCCCGGCGGTGGCCGCTTCCGGCCAGCCGCTGTTCGGGCTCGGGTGCTTCGGCGCGTCGCGCAGCGCCGTCCTCCACACCCGCTTCGCGTCATATCAATTCGCCAGATCATCAAGCCGCGCGGAGGCGTATCCGAGATTGGCGTACTTCTCATTTTTATCGCCGACCATGGAATCCAACGTATTGACAGCCCGGTAGGCCATAGCCAACGGCGCGCCGCCGATGGCAGCGTACAGGAGCGGAGAGATGACGGCATCCATTATATTTTCGGCCACCGTCTCGACGACGGCGCGGTAATTTCCGGTTCATTGAGCGTCTCGGTGTCCCTTCCTATGATCATGCCGACCTCGCGCCGCGCTCCAGCCAGATCCCCTTAGCAGGAAGCCCAGCGGCTTGAGCACCGCTTCGGACGGAGCCGCTCACCGGATAAGGCGCTCCAGGGCCGAGATCGCTTTCCCCATGCCGATGACCGGATGGGGGAGCCACCTCGGATCGCCGACGATCCGATCCCATACATATGCTGCGATGATTATCAATGCCGCGATCAGGATTGCTCACCTGACTTGCCTGCAGATCGGGCTTCACCATAATTATCTATCGAGCCGAATGCTGGACGACCTTACATCTCGTTCCTAAATATCCCGGCAATGCGCAGAGCCAACGGATGAAGGCCTCCGCTTCCGCGCATTGCAGGATCCACATCTTATAAATGTAACACAGCTTGCAGGGCCTCGACTAGACGTTTATTTGCCTGACGATCCTTCATCGCGATGCGGAAATGTCCGGCCCCAAGCCCTGCATACCCGTCACAATTGCGGATCAGGATTGCCCGGTGGCCAATTTCTTCCTGCAAGCGCCAGGGCCTGCCGCATACCCGAGGCGAAGGCCGGGGATAGCGTAAAACTTCGTCAACGACCGGATGACAAGTACGTTCCGGCTGGCTGCCGCGAATCGCAGTAGACTCACCTCTTCCTCATCCGGGAGAAAATCGATGAACGCCAAGAACTCGCCGCTCGATCGCCCGAATGCCTCGCTGCCGTCCATACGTCCCCGCCATGTCCAAACTGTTCAATTTTGACCATAAGCCCCTCCTTGAAGACGGACAGACGGTCGCGTACAATATCTCTATAGCGGTTGTTCCAGCGGAACTCCGCCATCGTCATCGGTCCGGCCTGCCCTTGTTATGCCGTACGTTCCGTTCACCCAGTCCAGCCTGAAGGCAGACGGAGGAAGCCGGACGCGCATGATTTCTCATGGTACATTATGCGTAACGCAGACCCATTCGTCAAACGCTTTTTCCTTTTCTACGAAATGGCGAAAAATATTGGTACATCGAACACTGTAACGCTACTGTTAAATGCTGTATAATCACATTGCTACATGCTCAGACCGGTATTGGCGCAATGCGAAGTCAGGCTCAAGGAGGTTCAATTATGTCGGTGCATCACAAAACATCTTGGGCATCCCTGGGCGCCGCCATTATCGTCACCACCTATTACGCGGTGATGCTGTGCCGCCTCAAGGACGACATCGGTTTGTACAGCACAGAGATGATGGCGCTGGCCCGCAACGTATTCGGCGTCGCCGCCGTCGTTCAGGCCGTTATGTACTTCGTGAATTTCATGTCCAAGGACGAGCCTGAGGACAAGGAATTGTCCCGTCTGATCTCACTGCAAGCGAACCAGATGGGATTGGTCTTCCTCATCCTCTCGGTCGCCTGCTGCGCAGCTTATCTGATCTATGTGTCCGATACAAGCACGCTGCTGCTGTCCCCGCTAATCAGCGCCCATTTGCTGGTCAGCGTGCTGTTGGCCGCCTGGATTATCAAGTATACCGTCGAGCTGCTGCTGTACTACCGCTATCTGAAAGCCGACACCTCAGACCTTTCCTAATGATGAGAATAATGACTTCCAATCGGGACATTGACAACATGAGGCAAGCGCAGCGGCCGCCAGCCCTGCGCTTGTCAGTGATAAGTATTTTCTTAGTGCTTAGATTAGTCTAAGCCTCAAGATATTGCTCCAAGGATTGAATCGCTCTTTATATTTGACTCACCGTTACAGACGACAAAATAAAACGCGATAAGATAGCCATTTTAAGGTATCCTATCGCGTTAATATTAATTTGACAGTTTAGTTGGATCAATCCCTTGCGGGAATATTTCTTCAAAGCGATCCTTTTTCTCGTATAAGTTGTACCAAGCTTCTGCGATTACATCTGGATCTCCTGTTGCGCCTGCTTGTACGAGAGTCCCGATGGAAAGATGTCCGACAAATATGCCTTTTTCTTTCAACTGATTGTGCAGGTTTGTCGCATAATTGCGAAGACCCGACATTACGATTCCGCCATTCCCAACCTACGGCAAAGGGTACATGGCAGATAAGCCTGTTGTAAATAAAATCGCCCCTGACCCCTTATTTATCATGTCTGGTAATACTTCATGGACAGAAAGAACGGCAGGTAACAAAAAGCTGTTTACTTGTTCTAAGACGCTTGATGGGGTTGTTTCTAACACATCAATACTACCAAAATCTATTCAAGGCTCTTCTACCCATTTTACGTTGGTATTGATAGAGGTTCGCACTTTCATGTTGCTGCTTGCATTCCCATTGAAAAATTCCGTAAGGTTACAAACCCCAAGATTTTTTTATTGGCCCATCCCATGAAAAATTGGGAATTCTTATCCCTTTCAAACACAGGTATGGGCACATTACGGTTAGGATAGCTCGGTGAAGCGTTCCGACGCGTCCGTACGCGGGCGGGCCGGCGGAATCTCAGCGAAATGCCCCATGCGCAGCACCCCGACGATCTTCTCTCCCGGCTGCACTCCTGCCATTTCACGGAACTTGCGGTTATAGATATAGTCCCCGGTATGCCACAGCATTCCGAGATCCCGTTCCCACGCCAGCAGTTGGAAGTTCTGAATCAGGGCGCATACGGCCGCCAAATCCTCTTCCCAAATAGGAGGCCGCGGATCCTCAGGCATGACGACGATAAGGTAGGTAGGCACGGCCAGATTCTCCTGAATGAACTTCTCCTTTTTCTCTTCGTCCCAGCCTCTCATTTTCGTTCCTTCGAGCAGCCCCATTATGCAGTGCACGAGCCGATTCTTCGCCTCTCCCGCTGCATAAATGAACCGCCATGGCTCGCGCAGCCCGTGATTGGGAGCCCAGACGGCATCATTCAGCAGGGACAGTACCAATTCCTTGTCGACAGGCCGATCCGAGAAGCGATGAATGCTCCGGCGTTCCCGAATTGTATTCGCAATTGACATTGGATATCCTCCTTGGATCTTCTTTTCTCTCATTTACTTTCTATGTTTCATGCCATTCAATACTCCTATTATATTTGATAACGATTATTGATATCAAATAAAGGTTGTGTTTTGTTCCAGATTGATTACAATGAACAAAAGAAGGAGGCGGACAAGCCGTGAAGTTTATCGACAATCAAGGCATTACCGACCCTCGCGTCAACCTGGCGATCGAGGAGTTCGTCCTGAAGCATTTGCCGCTGGAAGAGGATAGCTATTTATTATTCTATATCAACGAGCCGTCTATCATTATCGGCAAAAATCAAAATACGATCGAAGAAATCAACAGCGATTACGTCAAAGCGAATCACATCCATGTTGTGCGCCGCCTGTCGGGCGGAGGCGCCGTGTATCACGATACAGGCAATTTGAATTTCAGCTTCATCACGAAGGATGACGGGCAGTCGTTCCACAATTTCCGCAAATTTACGCAGCCGGTCATCGATACGCTCCGCTCCCTCGGCGTCAATGCCGACCTAACCGGACGCAATGATATCCAGGTGGGTGAGCAGAAAATATCCGGCAATGCCCAGTTCTCCACGCGCGGGCGCATGTTCAGCCACGGCACGCTGCTGTTCAATTCCGAGATGGAGCATGTCGCCTCGGCGCTCAACGTAAAGGCCATCAAAATCGAATCCAAAGGAACGAAATCGATCCGATCCCGCGTTGCCAACATTTCCGATTTTCTCGACGAGCCGATGACCATCGAGCGGTTCAAAGACGCGATCCTGCACCATATCTTCGGCATGGAGCCGGATCAGGTGCCGCAGTACAAGCTGACGGAGCAGGATTGGGAGACGATTCACCATATCTCGCGGGAACGTTATCAGAGCTGGGATTGGAACTATGGGGCATCGCCGAAGTTCAACGTTGAGCATTCGAAAAAATTCCCGGCCGGAATCGTCGACGTGCGCATGGATGTCGAGGACGGATGGATTCAGTGCATGAAAATATACGGCGACTTCTTCGGGGGCGGCGAAGTCAACGATATCGAGCTGCGCTTGCAGGGCGTCCGCTATGAAGAGCAGGCGATTCACGAAGCGCTTGCCGATATGGATATCAACCATTATCTCGGCAACATCAGCGCGGAAGACTTCATCGGACTCGTCATGCTGAACGAATAGATCAACAGTCCCGGACTATCTTGTATGCCAAGTGGCCCGGAACTGTCTATGCTTGCCTGGCAGCCCGCGCATAGGCGGCAGGCAGTTCGATTGGCAGTACAGCTTGTCCTGCACGGCCTAAGCCGTCCAGTTGATAGCGCGGTACGCTCGGCGGAGACGAAGGTCATCGCCGCCCTGCTTATCTCCATCTGACCGCCTTCACGTACTGGGTGCAGACGTGGTGCCAGCAACACACCTCCGCCAGCAGAGTCGCCGTCATCTTCGCGATGGAGCCGGTCTTCGCCGCCATTACGGGCGTCACTTTTGCCGGGAAGACGCTCGGCCTGTGGGCGATGATGGGCTGCCTGCTGATTTTGGCGGGAATGATCGTCGTTGAATTGAAATGGGGCCGGCATGCGGTACAATAGAGGGAGAGATTCGCATCTATTGACTATCACCGGAGTGCCGGTCTGACATAAGGAAAGTGCCGGCCGGTTCGGAAAAAGGAGAGACATCGACATTGTACAAGTTGATTGCCATTGATATCGACGATACGCTCATCACGGACGCCAAAGAGATTACGTCCGGCACGAAGCACGCGCTTGAGCTGGCTGTCGCCGCAGGCGCCACCGTCACGCTCGCCACGGGCCGCATGTATGCGTCCGCCCGCAACCTGGCGCTGCAGACCGGACTGAACGTTCCGCTCATCACCTATCAGGGCTCCCTCGTGAAGAATGTGATGGACGGCCATATTTTGTACGAGCGGGCAGTCCCGAAGGAAGCGGCGATGCGCCTGCTCCGCTATTGCGACGAATGCGGACTTCATCTTCAGCTCTATATCGACGATCGTCTGTACGCCCGTAAGGAAAATGACAAGCTGATCGCGTATGCGCAGCTGTCTGATATCCCCTATTCGATCGAACCGGATTTCAATCGGCTGATCGCTTCCCCTTCCACCAAAATGCTCATGATCGACGAGCCGGCGACGCTGGACGCGGCCGCCGCCGAATTGAAAGAGCTGCTTGGACCGGAGGTCCATATTACGAAGTCGAAGCCTCACTTCCTGGAGATAACGCACCGGGAAGGCACCAAGGGCAGCGCCCTGCGCTATTTGGCGCAGCATGTCGGCTGCACCCTGGAGGAGACGATCGCCATCGGCGATTCGTGGAACGATCATGACATGATCGAGACCGCCGGCCTCGGCGTCGCCATGGGCAACGCCGTCGACTCGCTCAAGGCCGTGGCCGATTACGTGACGCGCACCAACAACGAAGAAGGCGTGCGGCATGTCATCGAGAAATTCGTCCTGAACTGGGCGTAAAGCTTGCCTTCCGCCGCCGGGCCCGTTTCCGGCGGCTTGCTTGTTATTGCAGCGGAATAACCAGCCCCGTGCGGGCCAGTGTTACCGAGTCCGGCAGCTGCGGATAATCCTCCCGGAGATCGACGCCGTGAGACAAATGGGTAAACACCGTCTTGCGCGGCCTCATTTCGCGAAGGACCTCCACCGCTTCCCGCATGTCATAGACCGAGCGGGTCTCGTAAGGGGCCTCCTCATGGACAAAATTCGTCCCGAGAATCAACAGATCCAGCCCCCGGAACCAGGCCAGTTCCTGCTCGCCAAGCCCGATCGCATCCGAAGCATAAAGCCATCTGCGAACCTCAAGCTTGTTCTCGCTCGCTGGCCTGCCGCTTGTCCATGGATCGAAGCGATAGGCATACGAATAGCCATTTTTGCCATGATTTGCACGAATGGGCTGAATGCTCCAATCTTTCCAGCGCCACGGCCCTTCGATATATTGAAACTCAATATACCGTTCCAGCCAAGGGTACATCATCCGGATCGTCTCTCCGACCTCGGCTGGCATCGTCGCTCGCCCCTTCCGCTTCAACCAGCGGCAGGCATCTGCGTAGGCCGTCAAGCCTGCGATATGATCCTGATGCGCATGTGTAATCAAAATATGATCCAGCCAGTACAGCCCCGCTCTCTCCATCTGGCCCGTCCAGTCCGGACCGCAATCGACGAGCAGCCGTTCCTCGCCCCGTTCGAGCAGCACGGACGAACGGTAGCGCCGGTTCATGCCTTCCTTCCTCGCCTCCTCACACACCGGACAAGCGCAATATACGCGCGGCACGCCCATCGAGTCGCCCGTTCCCCACAACGTGACGCTCCATCCTCTGTCGGATCCTTCGGCGGAACCCTCTTCGTCATGGGAGCGTCCTGGAAGCTGCATCGATTGGTCTGTCATCTCTATTCCTCCTCTAGAACAAGCGGTTCCTTTACCGTATTCATATGATTTTATCGACAATTTCATTGTTCTCCTGTCATGCTTCCAGTATAATCGGTTTCGAATCGATATGCATGGCAGACAAGCGGTCCTTGCCGATGAACACACAGCCGACAACGGGCCGCCTCGATAGCCCAAGAAGGCTGTTACCTATCATCAACACAGAAGGAGGCCTCTTCATGACATTTCCCTTGAAAACGAGCCGTGTGGAAATCGTCGCCCATCGCGGCTACGCCGCCCTTTTTCCCGAAAATACGATGATCGCGTTCCGGCGGGCGCTTGACATAGGTGCGGATGCGCTGGAGATTGACGTGCACCATTCGGCTGAAGGCGTCCCGGTCGTCATTCATGACGACACGCTGGATCGGACAACAGATCGCTTGGGGCCTGTCCGGAGCAAGACCGTGGCGGAGCTACAGCAGGCTGACGCCGGCATCAAATTCCATCCGAATTACGCTGGGAACGGCATCCCTCTTCTCGAAGAGGTGCTGGCGCTGCTGTCCGAGGGTCAGGCAGGCCTGCAGTTGGAGTTGAAGGAGCGCATCAATGAGCAGGAAGCGGCAGGGCTGCTGCATTTGCTGGATACCTATAAATTGACGGAACGGACCATGCTTATTTCATTCCACGTGAATAATTTGCGCTTGATTCGAAGCCTGCATCCCGATATCGAGGTAGGCTGGCTCTCCAACAAATTGGTCGATCTCGACATATTGACCCGACTCGGCCATGCGGCGCTGCTGCTGCAGTATCGGACCGTCTTGAATCATCCTGACATTGTCGCCACCGCCCGGGAGAATGGCTTCAGTCTCGCCGCCTGGACCGTCCGCGACGAAGCCGTAGCCCGCAAGCTATACGATCTGGGCGTGTACCGCCTAACGGCCGATATTCCATTGAAGGGCGTCTTGCCCGTCTCAGAATAATCCAAGAGTATGAGGGAAGCTTACCGCAGTATTTCAATCCACGCATCCGCATAGGATGCGACGACGACGCTAGGTCAGATCGTGCAGATTCGAATGATTTCAATCCACGCATCCGCATAGGATGCGACCCAAATATCATCAAATATCTGTTTGACCAAATCATTTCAATCCACGCATCCACATAGGATGCGACAGTTTTTTCCTCCCAATGTTGTCCAAGTTATGGCATTTCAATCCACGCATCCACATAGGATGCGACACTGGCGGCGTCGGCTCCAATATAATCCTTACCATTTCAATCCACGCATCCACATAGGATGCGACTGCAATACTGGAACCCAATTGCTGGCGATGCTGACATTTCAATCCACGCATCCACATAGGATGCGACTGCAGGCAGTTCAGAGCTACAGGAGTTTATGTGTGATTTCAATCCACGCATCCACATAGGATGCGACCAGAAATCCGCAGCCATCCATGCGCGGCGCATTCGATTTCAATCCACGCATCCACATAGGATGCGACCACAGGAGGATTACAAAACGGCATATGCACAATATATTTCAATCCACGCATCCACATAGGATGCGACTCCGAATTGTGGACGTGGCTTACTGATGTTTGATTTCAATCCACGCATCCACATAGGATGCGACGGAACATCGAGTTGATCCTAACCCACGGAGTTTGATTTCAATCCACGCATCCACATAGGATGCGACGTTCCGATGGCAGAGGCAGTATTGATTCCAGATGATTTCAATCCACGCATCCACATAGGATGCGACCTCCCCAAGCCGCCTATTGGGGTAAAGCGCTAGTATTTCAATCCACGCATCCACATAGGATGCGACGTGTAGCCTCCATTGCTAACCGCTAAAATCATATATATTTCAATCCACGCATCCACATAGGATGCGACATCAACTACCGAGACGAGAAGGCTGAGCATGAGCATTTCAATCCACGCATCCACATAGGATGCGACGAATGTGGAATTGTCGATGCAATCCTCACAGATGAATTTCAATCCACGCATCCACATAGGATGCGACAAAATCACCTGAGTACTCGGACAACTTACGGCAAATTTCAATCCACGCATCCACATAGGATGCGACACTTTTCGAACGATTGATTTTGCTACAGATGATGTATTTCAATCCACGCATCCACATAGGATGCGACAATATATACGTTTTCAAGCCGGAGGAATAGATGCATTTCAATCCACGCATCCACATAGGATGCGACTAAATCGAGGGAACGAGCCAGCGAACATTGTCAGTATTTCAATCCACGCATCCACATAGGATGCGACTGATGTGGGCCTCCAAGTTTTGCGTTGCTGTGCTATTTCAATCCACGCATCCACATAGGATGCGACGGATGGGATGGATATGTTTTCACAAGAAGAAAAGATTTCAATCCACGCATCCACATAGGATGCGACAGCGATATTTACATATAATGTAATAAAGGAGACAGAAAACAAGCAAATTCTACAAAAAAATAAGCAGTTACATCAAGATGGCTGTGTATCTATCATTTCGTGCGGATTTTTATGGTTAATTTATCCATAAGTTTGGTGCGAATCCCCCGGGGATTTCATGTGAGCTCCACATTCGCACCTGCGATGAAAAATAATATTTATGCAGTAAATTAGAATAAATAAAATTTTATCCATTCACATTCTTGTCCTGCTTTTTAGTATATCATGGTTGCATGCGTTGCGGTAACTTTTTACAGCTTGTTTGAGCGAAAGCCAAATCTAGATAAGCTCCACATAACAACTGTCCATGCTGTCTGCTAATCTCTCACGACGAATCCATTGTCAACAAATCAACCGGAGGCACCGCCTCTCCGATTTCTGGTGGTCATGCAAGAAGTCATGAAAGTTTTATTTGATGCCAGGCCTGTTGATTAACCAAATACCCCATATCAAAATAATCGGGATTCTCCTAATAGAATACAATGAATCCGTAACTGCCACTCCACGGGAAGCGAACAGAAAACAAGTAATCGG
>NZ_BALG01000104.1 GCF_000315235.1 Paenibacillus popilliae ATCC 14706
ATGCATTAATTATAAACGAAAAAAGGTACGGCTCCTCAATTTTCTTGAGGAGCCGTACCTTTTTTCATGAGAAGGACTTTTTCAGTGGCCTCGCCGGCAGCCAGACTCCCTTGATTGTAATCTCTCTACAGCCGCAATACAAGCGGCTTTTCGCGGATGGCCCGTGCCGATTCAAGGCTTCGGACATCTTCAGGACTGCGCTTCCGCAATCTGCAATATACGATAGATACGCTTGATGTCCAAGTGGCTGCGGGCCCGATCCGCCAGGCGGTCATACGCAACCTCCCGCTGCACGGCAAAGTTCAATTCGACGGGCAGAGGCGCAAGCCCCTTCGCCTCGCGGAGCCTGTTCAACCAGCCCCTGCGGAAGGCGTCATTATGGAACAAGCCATGCAAATAAGTACCCATAATGCGTCCATTCGGATGCAGCAGGCCGTCATGTCCGGTGCATGCCGTATCTGCCTCATCCGCGGCCCGCAGTTCCAGCAGTGGTCCGGCCGCAATATCCGCCGCCGTCGGCAGCGAACGGCCCATATGAATCTCATAGCCTTCCATAGGGCAAGCCTCAAGCGGCGTCCCGCGCAGTCCGGAGGCAATGACCATTCCCCGCACGCGTTCCGTCCGCTTGTCGGTGGCGAACACCGTCTCCATCGGCAGCAGCCCCAGTCCGTCCATGACCGAACCCGCTTCAGCCTCCGATCCGTACGGATCGCGCAGAACCTCGCCTAACATTTGATAGCCTCCGCAAATGCCCGTTATGACCCCTTCCTTCGCATAAGCCGCCAACGCGTCGGCCAGCCCGGTCTCCTGCAGCCACTGCAAATCCGCCATCGTGCTTTTCGTCCCCGGAATAATGATGGCAACTGGCACGCCGAGCTCTTCCGACTTGCGAATATAACGGATGCGTACATCGCGCTCCGCAGTCAGCGGATCGATGTCGGTAAAGTTGGAGATGCACGGTACGTCCACGACCGCAATATCCAGGTCGTTCTCTGGAAGCATCTTCCCCTTCCATTGCTCCAACGCGGCCGAATCCTCCGCTTCAATGTCCAAATCGTCGGCATAAGGCAGCACGCCGATCACCGGAATGCCTGTGCGCGCTTCGAGCCAGTCGAGCCCGGGCTGCAGCAGCGTGACATCGCCGCGGAATTTGTTGATGATGAATCCTTGAACCCGCTCCCGTTCATGCGGCTCCAGCAGTTCCAGAGTACCGACGATCGAAGCGAACACCCCGCCGCGGTCGATGTCCGCCACGAGCAGGACGGGAGCCTCTGCCCAGGCAGCCATGTTCATATTGACGATATCATTCTGCTTCAGATTGATTTCGGCCGGGCTGCCCGCTCCCTCCATGACCACAATCTCGTAGGCGGCGCGCAGCCGGTTCACCGCGTCCACTACGGTCCGCTTCGCTTCGGTCAGGAAGCCGGACCGGTAATCGCGGGCGCTCAGGTTCTGATATGGCTTGCCGTGAACAACGACCTGCGAATGCATATCCTTCGTCGGCTTGAGCAGCACCGGATTCATGTCCGTCGTCGCCGCGATGCCGCAAGCTTCCGCCTGCACGCCTTGCGCACGCCCAATCTCCTTGCCGTCCGGCGTCACATAAGAATTAAGCGCCATATTTTGCGACTTGAACGGGGCTACCCGGTAGCCGTCCTGCTTGAATATGCGGCACAGCGCCGTCGTCACGACACTCTTGCCGACATCGGAGGCGGTTCCTTGCAGCATGATCGTCCGCCCCTGCGGCCGTCCTTCCGTCTCCTTCGCCTGTTCCGCGCCTTGCCCGGCGCCGGATCTCTCGCTCATATCCTCCATCCTTTCCCAGTTGCCGCCAGGAGAAGCAGCAGCAAGCCGACGGCCTCCGTCCATTCGTTAATCGCGCCGTACGTATCTCCGGTCAGCCCGCCCAGCTTCCGCGACAAGTATTGCAACGGCAGGCAGGCCCCCGCCGTGCACAGCAGCGGCGCGGCGACACTCATCACGATGGCGGCGGCCGAAGACGAGAGTCCCAGCCCCGTAAGCGCGCTTAGGCTCCGTCCGGCATCTGCCGTTCCCGTTGCTGCGACGGCTACGGCGGCAAGCGCGAAGCCTAACATATAGGCGATCGCGACATGCCCGGCATTCACGCCAAGGAAATACCCGCCCAGCCCCTCTTCCGGGCGCGCCTGAGGCTTGCTCGCCAGCGCCAATACCATCGCGACACGCGACCAGATGAACGGAATGACAACCCAGCCGTTCCACAAGCCCAGCTCCATCAGTGAGACGAGGAGCGTCCATTTGATCAGCAGCAGCAGAACGCATGCGATGACGCCCATTGCGCCGCTACGGCTGTCCTTCATGATCTCCAGCATCCGTTCGCGGGAACGCGAGCTGAGCACGCCGTCGGCCGTGTCCATCCAACCGTCCATATGAAGCCCGCCCGTGAGCGCAACGGCCAGGGTAAGCGTCAGCGCGGCCGCCGGGAAGACGGGAAGCAGGTGAAGCAGTCCCCAGCCTGCCGCCCACACCAGCCCGCCGATGAAGAAGCCAGCCAGTGGGAAGAAGAAGGTGCTTCGCTTCAGCACCTCGTTCGTGAACGGCACAGAGAACGGAACGGGAATCCGGGTCAGAAATTGCAGCGCAGCGACGAGTCCTTGCCATGTCCGCTTCATAGCTGTACCTCCCGGCTCTTCAGTTCGATCGGAATGCCTGCCGTCACGAGATATACTTCATCCACCTTGCCGGCGATGCGCTGGTTCAAGCGGCCGGCCGCGTCACGGAACACTCGGCCGAGCTTGTAGACGGGAACGATGCTGTCCCCGACTTCGTTCGTAACCATGACCAGCGTGCCGTGGAAGCGGACGGCTTCCTCCTCCAGCCGTTCGATGCGCGCCTCCAGATAGCGCTCGGCTTCCAGACCCGCTCCCCATTGCTGCTCCGCTCGAAGCAGCTCGTTCGACAGCCAGAGCGTCAGGCAGTCGATGAGCACGGCCGGCACTTCATCCGCGGCCTCTGCATCCGCGCGGGTGCGGGCGAGCCATTCCGGAAGCTGGAGCGGCTCCC
>NZ_BALG01000103.1 GCF_000315235.1 Paenibacillus popilliae ATCC 14706
ATACTACATACTACAATATATTACAATATGATTTTTTCATAATTTTGCTAAGTCATGCAATATCTCTAACCTCTTATAATCCCGACTAACAAAAGCCTCCAATACCGCAGTCATTAAATGACTACGACTACCCTGGAGACGACTAGCAATTGCATCTAACTGCTGCACAAGCTTTGGCGACGGATAAAATTTTATAGGCGGCGTCCTCAATATAGCACTACCTCCCACAGACGGATGCGGTCGCACCGTGGGGCCCTCCCTGCCGGGCTCCACCCACGGACACTGCCGCATCCGTCCTCAAGCTCATAATAGTTCTTACCGTTACCTATTGTCCCACTGTACATGCTTAATCTCTCTCCTCTAACAACCTTAATCTCTCCAGCGCGCCGCAATAAGGATGGACATAGATACCACCTATCGCGAGACCAGCAATCTCAAATGCTGCAACATAG
>NZ_BALG01000102.1 GCF_000315235.1 Paenibacillus popilliae ATCC 14706
AGGCAAGGCCTTGCGCCGCCACGCTGTGCGGATTCGTTCTGGCCTCTGGCGCTGCCTTCAGTGCCTCATCGTATTTGCGCCGTGCATGCGCCCAGCAGCCCACCAGCGTCACCTCTTTGACCTTGTGGTATCCGGGATAACCATCCACATGCAAGTAGCCCTTGAACCCCTCCAAAAAGTCCCGCGGATGCTCCCCGCCTCTCGTGCGCTGGTAGTCGTACAACACCACGGAGGGTTCACCTCGCCCCGTGCGGTATAGCCACATATACGAATCC
>NZ_BALG01000101.1 GCF_000315235.1 Paenibacillus popilliae ATCC 14706
CCCTGATTGGCGAAGGGTGTGTCGGTACGGAGAAAATCGTGCTGATTAAGCCGATGACCTATATGAATCTATCAGGCGAAGCAGTACGAGCCTATATGGATTATTACAAGGCCAGCCCGGTAGACCTGACCGTATTGTATGATGATATGGATACCGAGCTGGGCAAAGTCCGCCTGCGGTATCAAGGAAGCTCCGGCGGGCACAACGGCATCAAGTCGCTGATTCAGCACTTGGGTACGCAATCGTTCAACCGGGTTCGTATGGGCATCTCTCGCCCGCAGCCGGGACGCGAGATCGTGGATTACGTCCTATCGCCCTTCGCCAAGGCCGAGCGCAACAAGCTGGGGGAGGCCATTGACAAAACCTGTGATGCGGTCGAATTCGCGCTGACTCATTCTTTTGATCAGACGATGGCCAAATTTAACGGGTAATCCGGCTAAATGCGCCCTATCCGGGACATACTGAGTAACTGAATCGGTATAATCACGCGATAGGGGGCATATACATGTCTGTGAATTATGTCTGCAAACATTGTCATACGTTAATCGGGCGCGTCGAAGGGGGCGAGATCGACGAGACGAGACTCGGCTTTCATCTGCTGACTGACGCAGAGCGCCATGAATATATTAAGGTTCATCCCAATGGAGACGTAACGGTGCGAATGACTTGCGATTTTTGTACAGAAGCAATCCAAATGCACCCCGAATTGTCCTTGCTATCATCGCCTTTGCAATGATAGCTTGTTGCATGCGAACATACGTCAGCCTTGGCTTGCCGCCGAGGCTAAATTTGGACGGACCCGAAAACTATATAACCCTGAAAATATGATTACGCGGGTAAGAAAGAGAGGCCTGTCCTTTGTTAAACGCACTCATGAAAGCATTATCTGGAGAGCGGGATATCGACTCCATCGTCGAAGGCATTCGCAGCGGGATGAAGGAGCAACTGGTATCCGGCCTGGCCGGTTCGACGCGGCAGGTCATGATGGCTGCTCTGTATCATCAGTTGGAGCGGCCTCTGCTGGTCGTAACGCACAATATGTTCTCTGCGCAGAAGGTAGCAGAGGATCTGCAAGAATGCTTGTCTGCGGACCAAGTATTGTTGTACCCGGCGAATGAGCTTATCGCTGCGGAAGCGGCCATATCCAGTCCGGAAGTGATTGCACAGCAGATAGAGGCACTGACTGGTATCGCCCGCGGTTTTCGCGGGATCGTCGTAACTCCGTATGCGGGGCTGCGACGGTTTTTGCCTGCCCGGGAGACGGTGGCATCCTCTCAATTGTCCATCGCCGTGGGCGACGAGGTGAAACTAGATTCCTTCCTCGAGTCCCTCGTCTCTCTCGGTTATGAGCGGGCTGAACGGGTGGAAGCGGCCGGAGAATTCAGTGTCCGGGGCGGCATCGTCGATCTTTACCCGCTGACATCGCCTCATCCGTACCGGATCGAGTGGTTCGACGATGAAATCGATTCGATCCGTTCCTTCGAAGCGGCCGATCAGCGTTCGGTGGAGAAGCTGAAGCAGTTGAATATCCCGTCGGCCAAGGAATGGATTGCCGACAAGACACGCTTCGCCCAGGCGGCCGAAGCGGCTTCCGCACGTCTGGAGGAGCAGCTTGCCCGAATGACCGATCGCCAGGTGAAGGAGAAGCTGCAGCAGGAGATTGGTCACGATATCGAGCGGCTGCGGGGCTCTTCCTATTTCAGTGAAATGTATAAATACGTGTCGCTGCTCTATCCGGAGCGGCATACGCTTTATGACTACATGCCGCAGGACACGCTGCTTCTGATAGACGAGCCGGCCCGGGTCATGGAGACGGCCAAGCAGTTGGAACGCGACGAAGCGGAGTGGAGCACGCATCTGCTTCAGAACGGCAAATCGCTGCCGTCGTTGGAGCTGGGCCTCACCGCTGACGCAGCCATGGGAAAGCGTCCGTTCCAGACGCTGTACCTGGCGCTATTCCTGCGTCAGGTGCCGCACACCCAGCCACAGAACATTATCAATGTCATGTGCCGGACGATGCAGAACTTCCATGGGCAGATGAATGTGCTCAAGGCCGAGATGGAACGGTGGAAAAAAGCGGGGGCGAATGTCATCATTCTGGCTAACGGACCGGAGCGGGTAGAACGGGTGCGCCGGGTGCTACAGGACTACCAAATCCCGGAGCCGACGATTATGACCGGCAATCTGCAATCGGGCTTCGAGCTGCCTTCGATCCATCTCGTTGTTATCACTGAAGGCGAGATGTTCTCCCAGAAGCAACGCAAGACGCGGCGCGCCGACGCAAGCATGAAGTTGGACAATGCGGAGCGAATCCGCAATTACACCGAGCTGAAAATCGGGGACTACGTCGTCCATCAAAATCATGGCATCGGCAAATATATCGGCATTGGCACCTTGGAGATCAACGGCATTCATAAAGACTATCTGCATATTATGTATGCCGGGGGCGACAAGCTGTCCGTGCCGGTCGATCAGCTTCATCTCATTCAGCGCTATGTCAGTTCGGAGGAGAAGGAGCCGAAAATATACAAGCTGGGCGGAACGGAATGGACCAAGGTCAAAAACAAGGTCCGTTCATCGGTTAAGGACATTGCCGACGATCTGATTAAGCTGTATGCTGCTAGACAAGCCTCGTCCGGCTATGCCTTCGACAAGGATACGTCGGAGCAGCAGGATTTCGAGGATCTGTTCCCGTATGAAGAGACGCGGGATCAACTGCGGGCGATCGCCGAGATTAAGAAGGATATGGAGCTGCCGCGACCGATGGATCGGCTGTTGTGCGGCGATGTCGGCTATGGCAAGACCGAGGTCGCGGTGCGCGCCGCCTTCAAGGCGGCTATCGAGGGCAAGCAGGTGGCGATCCTCGTGCCGACGACGATCCTGGCACAGCAGCACTACGAGACGTTCCGCGAGCGCTTCGCGGACTATCCGTTCCATATTCAGGTGATGAGCCGGTTTCGGTCGCGCAAAGAACAGAACGAGACGATCAAGGGGTTGAAGACGGGGAGCGTCGATGTGGTCATCGGGACGCACCGTCTGCTCTCTCAAGATGTCGTGTTCAAGGAGATTGGATTGCTGATTGTGGATGAAGAACAGCGCTTCGGGGTTACGCACAAGGAGAAGCTGAAGAAGCTGAAGACGAATGTAGACGTGCTAACGCTGACGGCCACGCCGATACCGCGCACGCTTCATATGTCGATGCTCGGCGTGAGGGACTTGTCTGTCATCGAGACGCCGCCGGAGAACCGCTTCCCGGTTCAGACGTACGTGCTGGAGTACAGCGATTCGCTGGTGAGAGAGGCGATAGAACGCGAGCTGGCGCGGGACGGCCAAGTGTACTTCCTGTTCAACCGGGTTCAGGGCATCCATCAGATGGCGGATCATATCAAGATGCTGGTGCCGGAAGCGAAGGTGGCGGTGAGCCACGGCCAGATGTCAGAGACAGAGCTGGAGAAGACGATTCTTGACTTCCTGGACGGGGAGTACGACGTGCTGGTCAGCACCAGCATTATCGAGACTGGGGTGGACATCCCGAATGTCAATACGCTCATCGTGCACGACGCGGACAAGATGGGCTTGTCCCAGCTGTATCAGCTTCGCGGGCGCGTTGGCCGCTCGAACCGGATCGCCTATGCGTACTTCACATACCAGCGCGACAAAGTATTGAATGAGGTCGCAGAGAAGCGCCTCCAAGCGATTAAGGAGTTCACCGAGCTTGGATCCGGCTTCAAGATCGCGATGCGCGACCTGTCGATTCGGGGCGCGGGCAATCTGCTGGGCGCGGAGCAGCATGGATTCATCGCTTCGGTCGGCTTCGATCTATACTCGCAGATGCTGGCGGATGAGATCAATAAGCGCAAGGTTGAACTGGATGGGGTCGCCATTCACGACCAGCAGGAGCTGTCGACGATCGTCGACCTCAATATCGACGCCTATTTGCCGCCGAATTATATTTATGATAGTATTCAGAAGATTGAGATTTACAAAAAAGTTGCCGGTCTCGCCTCATTGGAGGAAGTCGAAGAATTGCGCGATGAACTCATCGATCGCTTTGGTGAACCGCCGCTTGCCGTCTTGCAGCTGCTTGCCGTCGCACGGCTGAAGCTGCATGCGAGGCAGTATGGATTGGAATCCATCGTGCAGCGTGGGGATACGGTCACCATGAAGGTCCACCCTTCGGCTGAACCATGGCTTGACCGTAAGAAGCTGGCAATGATTGCGGCCCGGATCGATCGGCGTATCGTCGTCGATCGCGAAGCGCAGGGAACCGTGAAAGTCAATGTGCGCGGGTTGGATGGATTGCAGCTGCTGATGCAATTGGAGCAATTCATGCTCGAAGCTACAGATGCGATCAAAGCGAAGGGAGAATTACAACATGTTGCAAAATAAACAGACACGCTCCAAAAAATGGCTGCTGTTCGCACTGTCTGCCGTGTTGACGCTATCCGTCCTGACGGGATGCGGCAAAAAGGATACAACGGAGGCATCGAAGGATGGAAGCAAGGTGGTAGCTACTTATGAAGGCGGAGAAATTACCGAGGACGAATTCAAGAAGGAAAAGGCCACTATGCTCGTGTTCACTCCCGAGTATGAGCAAATTATCGACATGGACCAGTTCCAGGAATATCTCTTGACGCAGCAGATCGCTTCCTTGTACCTGGAGAGCCAAGCGTCCGACAAGGCGAAGAAGACGGGCGAAGAGAAGGCCAAGGAACAGTTGGCTCTGATGAAACAGCAGGCCGGCGATGATCAATTCAAGAAAATTCTGGATGCACAAAAGCTGACCGAGGCCGATGTAACGAAGTACATGACCCGGATGTTGACGGTCAATCAGGATTTCAATGACAAGGTCACCGATGATCAGTTGAAGGCCGAATTTGAGAAGAACAAGCAGGATCTGACTGTAGCGACCGTTCGCCACGTGCTGATCGGCTTTGAGGATAAGAATGGAAAAGAGCGCACAAATGAAGATGCGCTCAAGCTGGCCAAAGATATCGAAACCCGTCTGAAGAAAGGCGAGGACTTTGAGAAGCTGGCCAAGGAATATTCGGATGACAGCGGATCGGCTGACAAGGGCGGCCTGTACAAGGATGTGGCGGTAGGCAATTGGGTGTCTCAATTCAAGGAGGCGGCCTTAACGCTGCCGATCAACGAGATCAGCGAGCCGGTCGAGAGCGATTACGGGTACCATGTGATCCGGGTTGAAGCTCGTACGGAGAAGACGTTCGACAAGCTGACCGACGCCGAGAAGACGTCGCTGCGGACCGCTGCCGCATCGGAATTGATGAACGACTTCGTGGAGAAAGATCTGGACAAACTCATCAAGAAGATCGATCTACCGAAGACCGAGGAGGAGCCGAACGCATCCAAGGAAGAGCAGCCGGCTGACTCAACAGACGAGAACAAGGATACGGAGCAGGACGATAAGAAAACCGAGACGCCACAGGACAACAACGCGGCAACAGACAAGAAAGAGGACAAGGCGGAAGGTACGAAATAAAGTGATTGCCAGTGTGGCTGTCCCCAGTGTCGGGGACGGCTCTTTTTTTGTGCCCCTGCCTAGGGATAAAGACCTAGATGAAGTTTCTATTCGACAAAAACAGAGTTTTAGGATAAAATTATCCAATGTTAACGGCAGTAAGTGTGAAAAATTTGAGAAAGTAGAGAAAATATGTCGTTATTTGTCGTAAAAACGTGAGATGTTTTGCAGTCAACCGGGCATGAACGGAGTATCATGCAATGTATAAGAAGTTGGGAGCAGATGAATACTATGGTCAGAGTTTTGAAACGATACCGCATCTCTCCTAAAAATAATAATTCAGTTGACCTTTAAAACTAATCTTGGAAAGCGGGGCAACCTTTAATGAAAGCTACTGGTATTGTTCGTCGTATTGATGATCTCGGACGCGTAGTCATTCCCAAAGAAATTCGTCGTACACTGCGTATTCGCGAAGGAGATCCACTTGAAATTTTCGTTGATCGCGACGGGGAAGTCATCCTTAAAAAATATTCGCCTATCGGGGAATTGGGCGATTTCGCCAAGGAATATGCGGAATCTCTGTATGAAAGTACAGGGCATGTTACGATGATTTCCGATCGCGACATCATCATCACGTTGGCTGGAGGCTCGAAGAAGGAGTTTTTGGACAAGCAGATCGGCATGCTTCTGGAAAACTGCATGGACAACCGTAAGTCGGTACTAGAGACGAATTCCGGCAATTATGAGATCGTAAAGGATCATCAGGAGACGTTATCTTCTTTTGTCGCTGCGCCGATTGTGTCGGGTGGTGATCCGATTGGAACGGTCGTGCTGATGAGTCGGGATGATGGCGTCAAGATGGGCCAGATGGAAGTGAAAATGGCAGAAACGGCTGCCGGGTTCCTCGGAAAACAAATGGAACAATAATCCGCTCCGGCGGTGCATCGCTCCTGCTCGTGAAGGGCCGCCCCATGGGGCGCATATCTTCTGAAGCGGGAGTTTTTTGTTCCGGGAGCCAGGCTCTGTCCGCCGCAGCGGCCTATGATATAATACGTGTACATTAAAATGCGCGTAAGGAATCATGGACGAGCGGCAACCTTTGGATTCGGATGGGCGGGAGACAAGCATGGGGCGTACAACAGGAAGGCATGCCATATCCGGCGCCTTGATGCTGGGAGCGGCGGCGGTGTTGTCGAAGATGATCGGCACGCTGCAAAAGATTCCGCTGCAGAATATTGGGGGCGACGGTGTTTTCGGCATCTACAACGCCGTATATCCCTTTTACGTGCTGTTGGTGGTTGTCGCCTCGGCAGGCATCCCTGTCGCCGTGGCCCGTCTCATCGCCGAATGCGAAGCGACGGGGGACGAGACGGGATCGAACCGCGTGCTGTACGCCTCCTGCCTCTTGATGAGCATCACCGGGCTGATTGGCTTCCTCGCTCTGACCTGGGGAGCCGAGACGGTCGCTTCGTGGATCGGCAACCGCCATACCGTGCCGGCGATACGCAGCTCGGCCTACGCGCTGCTCGTCATGCCGCTGGGCGCTGCCCTGCGGGGCTACGACCAAGGGCGGGGACGGATGGAATCGACGGCCGCTTCGCAGGTGGCGGAGCAGACCGGCCGGGTGGGGATCATGATCGCGCTTCTGCTCTATTATGTGAGCCGGGAAGCGCCGGAGGAGACGATTGCGGCCGGCGCCACCTTCGGCTCTTTCGCGGGCGGCGTGTGCGGCTTGGCGGCGATGGCCTGCTTCCGGTGGAAGGAGCGGCGTTCCGCCGCTTCGGCAACCCGGGCCATATCGGCAGCGTCCGCCCCGGCGGCATCGCCGACAATCGGCGGCTGGATGTGGCGGCTGGCCCGGACGGCCTTGCCGATCTGCCTCGGCGCCATCGTGATGCCGGCCGTGAACGTCGTCGATGTGTTCACGGTGCCGCGCCTGCTGGCCCGAAGCGGGCTCGGCGAGGCGGGAGCGCTGGCGGAGTTCGGCGTCTACAGCCGCGCTTTCCCGTTGGTTCAGCTCGCAACGATGGTCGCCAGCTCGCTCGCGGTCGGCCTTGTGCCGTCCGTGGCCGATGCCGCCCGCCGCGATGCGGGCGAACTGCGGGAGCTGCTGGCGTCCGCGCTGCGCTGGACCTGGTTGATCGGCTGGGCCACGGCGACGGGGCTGATCGCTCTAGCCGAGCCGATCAATGTGGCGCTCTACACAAATGCCACCGGCATGGCGGCCTTCGTGTGGATTGCGTCCACGGCGGTCAGCGGCATGCTGCAGGCCGTGACCGCCCCGCTGCTGCAGGGCATAGGAGCCGTGCGCGCCCCCGCCCTGATTTTGCTATTCGCTGCCGGCGTGAAGGCGGCGATCAATCTGTGGCTGGTGCCGGCCTATGGCATCGCCGGGGCCGCCATGAGCTCGGCCGCCTCGCTTGCGCTCGCGGCGGCGCTGAATGCGGCCGCGCTGAGCCGCGCCAGCGGCGTACGCTACGCCGCCTGGGGCGCCCGGACCGCGCGCCTGGCGCTGGCGCTCGCCGTCATGGCCGCGGCAGCGCGTCTCCCTGCGCTCGCCCCGGCTGCGCTCGGCCTTGGCGTTCGCACAGGTGCCCTGCTCGCGGTCGCCGGCGGCGTGCCGCTCGGCGCGCTCGTCTTCGCCGGGCTGGCGCTGAGGCTCGGCTTCGTGCGGCCGCACGAACTGGCGGCCCTGCCGCGCATCGGACCGGCGCTGATCCGGATCGCGGCCAAGATCGTGCCGCGGAACAGGTAACGGATGGTTCTCCCCAGGGAGAGCCTAGACAAGAAGGAGGCATTCCCATGTCAGGAACAATCACGGTCGTCGGGCTTGGCTCCGGCGACACCGGACAGCTGACGCTGGACGTATGGACCAGGCTCCGCCAGGCGGGATGGCTGTATGTGCGCACGGAGCGCCATCCGGTGATGTCGCTGCTGCAGGAGGAAGGGACGGCATACCGTTCGTTCGATGAGGTGTACGAAGCGAAGGACGATTTCCCGGCGGTGTACGAGGAGATTGCCCAGGCGTTAATTGCAGCGGCACAGGACGGCGGCTCGGTCGTCTACGCGGTGCCGGGACATCCGATGGTGGCGGAGGCCACCGTGAAGCTGCTGTCCGAGCGCTGTCCGGCCGAAGGCATCCGGTTGGAGATCCGAGGCGGCGAGAGCTTCCTCGATCAAGCCTTTATCCGGCTCGGTTTCGATCCGATCGAAGGGTTCCAGCTCCTGGACGCGAGCGGACTGAAGCGCTCCATGTTCAATCCCTGGTTGCACACCGTTATCGGACAAGTGTATGATACGTTTACAGCTTCTGAGGTGAAGCTGGGCTTGATGGAAGTATATCCGGATGATTACGAGATCATCGCCGCTCATGCGCTCGGCGTCGAGGGGCAGGAGGAAATCCGCCGCGTGCCGCTATTCGAGCTTGATCGGCTGGAGGGCTACGGCAGCCTGTCGCTCATCTACGTGCCCCGTTCGGAGGCGGACGAGGTGCTGAACGGCACGTTCGACAAGCTGCACGAGATCGTGGCGACGCTGCGCAGCCCCGAAGGCTGCCCGTGGGATCGGGAGCAGACGCATCAGTCGATTCGCAAAAACTTCATCGAAGAGACCTATGAGGTGCTGGAAACGATCGACGATGACGATCCCGTCGGCATGCAGGAGGAGTTGGGCGACGTGCTGCTTCAGATTATGCTGCATGCCCAGATGGAGGAAGAGACGGGGACCTTCTCGGCGTATGATGTCATTCGGGGCCTGAACGAGAAGCTCATCTTCCGCCACCCTCATGTGTTCGGGGACAAGGCGGCCGCCGATTCGGAATCGGCGCTCCGCAATTGGGAGCAGATGAAGGCCGAAGAGAAGCGGCGCAAGGGACGCGACGCGGAACGCAAGTCCATATTAGATGGGGTGCCGCGGGACTTGCCGGCGCTAATGAAGGCCCGGGAACTGCAGCACAAAGCGGCCAAGGTCGGCTTCGACTGGGATCGGATCGAGGATGTACTTGACAAACTGGCCGAAGAATTGCAAGAATTGCGAGAGGCGATCAGTTTGGCAGAGACGGCAGGGGGCGGGGAGAAGCACCATGCGCATGCCGTAGAGGAACTGGGCGACGTGCTGTTCGCGGCAGTAAATGCGGCAAGATTTCTAGGAGCCGACCCGGAAGCGGCGTTGACGGGGACGAACCGCAAATTTATTCGTCGTTTTCAGTATATTGAGGAACAGCTTCGTATAGACGGCAAATCTTTTGACCAGACTGATTTACTAGAAATGGAGAAGTGGTGGCAGGAAGCGAAGCAATTGAAGCCTTGACCGGATCGGCTCAGCGGCCTGATACCCCTTATTTATCGTCAGAATATGAAAAAGTGCCGTAACCGGGGAGGATTTTACTCGCAAAGCAAGAATACATACATGCGAGAATACAACAGGGATTGTATTTTGCGACTCCGGCATCAGCCGCGAGCCCAACACACTCTATTGAATGAACTAATAGGATTGGGAGGCCAATAAACATGAACAAGACAGATTTGATCAACAACATCTCGGATAAAAGCGGATTGACCAAAAAAGACGTAGAAGCAGCATTGAACGGCTTCTTCGGCGAAGTTACCGAAGCATTGTCCAAAGGCGACAAAGTGCAACTGATTGGATTCGGCACATTCGAGACTCGCAAGCGCGCAGGCCGCACAGGCCGCAACCCGCAAACCGGCAATACGATCGAAATTCCGGAATCCACGGTTCCGGCGTTCAAAGCGGGCAACAAGCTTAAAGAAGCTGTAAAATAATGCGGCTCGACAAATTCCTGAAGGTGTCGCGGCTCATTAAGCGGCGTACCGTAGCCAAAGATGTGTCCGAACAGGGACGCGTCATTTTGAACGGCCGCGAGGCGAAGCCGAGCACGACCGTCAAGGTGGGAGACGAGATTATGGTTCAGTTCGGGCAGAAGCTCGTTACGGTCCGCATCGAACGTCTCCAGGAGACGACGAAGAAGGAAGAAGCAGCCGGCATGTACACGCTGCTGAAGGAAGAGCCTATTCCGCGATCGCAGGATCTGGAATGGTAATCGCCATGAATCCATCAAGCACGGCCCTTTTCCAATAACGGGGAGGGCCGTGCTTGTGCTTTGCCGCTTTGCCGGGAGGCTGCAGAGGGGCTTCGAACGCGGTGGAAGGGAAAATAAGTCTTTGAATCTCTTCTCCCTGTTTCCTATAATAGACGTATAACCAAATACACATTCCGTCGGCATTCGGCGGGAGAGGTTCGCAATCTCCCTCTATAAAAAACTAAGGCTGACAGCATCCGTTTGGGCATGGTTCTCCCTTGGTGTTGTCTTGTTCTGTAGAGGAATAAGAAGGGATGGACACAGGATGAATGATGCAATGAACCGCAAGGAAGCAGCCGCAGATCGGGCTGCGGGCACAGCCGTCCGGGGCAAGCCGCAGGAGAAGGCGGTCGTCGTCTTTAGCGGCGGGCAGGATAGCACGACCTGCCTGTTCTGGGCGCTGGAACGCTTCGATACCGTCGAGACGGTTACGTTCGACTATGGACAGCGCCACCGCAGCGAGCTGGAGCATGCGAAGCGGATTGCAGCCAAGCTGCAAGTGCCGAACCGTGTACTCGACATGACGCTGCTCAATCAACTGGCGCCGAATGCGCTTACCCGGGTCGATATCGACATCGCCCAGGAGGAGGGCGAACTGCCGAACACGTTCGTCGAGGGGCGCAACCTGCTCTTCTTCTCATTCGCCGCGATCTACGCGAAGCAGATCGGCGCGCGGCATATCGTAACGGGCGTCTGTGAGACCGACTTCAGCGGCTATCCCGATTGCCGAGACGTATTTGTCAAATCGCTGAACGTCACGCTCAATCTGGCGATGGACTACGGCTTCGTCCTTCATACGCCGCTCATGTGGCTGAATAAGGCTGAGACCTGGCGAATGGCAGATGAGCTGGGGGCGTTCGACTTCGTGCGTACAGAGACATTGACCTGCTATAACGGATTCCCGGGCGACGGTTGCGGACAATGCCCATCCTGCAAGCTACGGCGCGCCGGGCTGGAGGACTATCTCGCGGAGAGAGCGCAGAAGGCGGGGGCTAGGGCATGAACAGACCGGGCCCGTTCCGCATCGTAGAGAAGCTGCAGCAATACGGAACCGATATATCTCGCGAGTCGCTGCGCTACCACAAGCGCCGCGTACTCGTCAGCAAGGAATTCACCTTCGACGCGGCGCATCATCTGCACGCCTACGAAGGCAAGTGCAAAAATCTGCACGGTCATACGTACAAGGCCGTGTTCGGCCTGAGCGGCTATACGAATGACATTGGTATCGCCCTTGATTTCGGAGATATCAAGGAGATCTGGAAGGATCGGATCGAGACGTATCTCGATCACCGTTACTTGAACGAGACACTCCCCCCGATGAATACGACGGCGGAGAATATGGTCGTCTGGCTGTATGAGCAGATGAGCGCCGCGCTGGCAGAGGAACCGTACCGCGCCCGCTGCGAAGGCGGGCGGGTCGAGTTCGTCCGTCTCTACGAGACGCCGACCAGCTATGCCGAGGCGAGACGGGAGTGGATGGAGCAATGACCATCCCGGTGCTGGAACTGTTCGGACCGACCGTGCAGGGTGAAGGCATGCTTGTCGGCCGGATGACAATGTTCGTGCGCACGGCAGGCTGCGACTACCGCTGTTCCTGGTGCGATTCCGCCTTCACGTGGGACGGATCAGCGAAGGATGAGATTCGCAGCTTGACGGCGGAAGACATCCTGCGGGAGCTGAACACGCTCGCCGCTGGCCGCTTCGATCATGTCACGATCTCGGGCGGCAATCCCGCCCTGCTCCCGGGCATCGGCGATCTTGTGCATCTGCTTCGAGAGCACGGCATTTGCACCGCAGTGGAGACGCAAGGCTCGCGGTGGCAGGAATGGCTGCTGGACATCGATGACGTCACGCTATCGCCGAAGCCGCCCAGCTCCGGCATGAGCACCGATGAAGCGCGGCTCGATCCGATCGTGAGCGAACTGTGGGAGCGTCCGGATCGGAAGGGGCTGTGCCTGAAGATTGTTGTCTTCGACGAGCGCGATCTCGAGTATGCCATCCGCATGCATGAGCGGTATCCGGACATTCCGTTCATCCTACAGACGGGGAATGACGATGTGCGAAGCGCGGATGACCACGAGTTAATCCGGAAGCTGCTCTGCCGGTATGAATGGCTAATCGAGCAGGTCGCCGCCGATCCGCGACTGAACCGGGTCCGGGTGCTGCCGCAGTTGCACACGCTCGTATGGGGCAACAAGCGCGGCGTATGACAGGAGGCAGGCCTGTCGTCAGGCCGCTTGCAAAGGGAGCGGCCCTGGTGCGGAATCGGGGCGCTTATAAATTCGGCACGAATAACCGATATAGAAGGGGAGACAATGGCATGACAGGCAGGAATGAAGCAGAATTGCAACTGAAGCATCTTGGGGGGAAGACGGAATACGCGACCGACTACGCGCCTCATGTGCTGGAGGCGTTCGATAATAAGCACCCGGATCGCGATTATTTCGTCAAGTTCAACTGTCCGGAGTTCACCAGTCTCTGTCCGATGACGGGGCAGCCGGACTTTGCGACGATGTACATCAGCTACATTCCGGACCGGAAGTGCGTCGAGAGCAAGTCGCTGAAGCTCTATATGTTCAGCTTCCGCAATCATGGCGACTTCCATGAGGATTGCATTAATATCATTATGAACGATCTGATCGGGCTGCTCGATCCGAAATATATCGAAATATGGGGCAAGTTCACGCCGCGCGGCGGCATTTCTATCGATCCGTATTGCAATTACGGCCGCCCCGGCACGAAGTTCGAGGAGATGGCGGCTTATCGTCTGATGAATCATGATTTATATCCGGAAACGGTCGACAACCGGTAGGAAAGGTTGTTCAAAAAGTCTATTTTGATCACGAAGCCGACTTGAGCAAGCAACTCGACATCGAATCTTGCATTCACTTTCGAGAAGCGTATGCTTCCGAAGTATGATTCCTTGAGAAACATGGTAGCTGCTACGAATAGAGAATTGTTGGAAGCGTGGCTGCGTTGAAGTTCTATTCTGGCATTCCCTTCATAAGCTAGTATTGAGAAGGAGGTACATGCCATGATGGAATTGAACAAGCCAACGGTCAAGCGCCAGGAAATTAAGATGGTCAACCGCAAGCTGCTGGAGATTAGCGGGGTAAGCAAAGTAGAGAGCTTCGACAGCGAGGAGTTCCTGCTTGATACCGAATGCGGATTTCTGACCGTACGCGGCCACAATCTTCATATCAAAAACTTAAGCCTTGAACAAGGACAAGTCGCCATTGAAGGCACGGTCAACTCCCTGACCTATCTGGATGCGAGTTCGCACGATAAATTCAAAGGCTTCTTCGGGAAGTTATTCAAGTGAGCCTGTACGTACAATGGACGACCATGCTGCTTATGATGCTGAGCGGCTTGGCGCTAGGCATCGTATTTGATGGCTACCGCGTCGTAGCGGGACAATTCCGTTTCCCTCGGTGGACGGTTCCGCTGCTGGATTTGATGTATTGGTTGGCTGCGACGCTGTTCGTGTTTCAGATGCTCGTGAAGGGCAATCAGGGAGAGCTTCGCTTTTACGTCTTTCTTGGCTTGGCCGCCGGGGCGTGGTTATATGTTATCCTTCTCAGCAAGGTAACGGTGGGGATCGTGACGTGGCTCGTGCGGGCCATCTTGTCAATTTCTCGGTTCATCCGGCGATGCCTGTATGTTCTGCTCGTGCTGCCGCTCAAGGGCCTATGGATCTTTACAAAAGGTCTAGCTTCGTTTTTGCTGTCGCCGGCTATGTTCCTCGGAAAAATTGTGCTACAATGTGTTAAACCGCTCTGGTTGTTGATCCGATGGATTTTCCGCCCGCTCATCCTGCCGATCTGGGAACGGTTGGGTATGACGGAACGGCTTCGCTGGATTAAGCAGAAGGTATTATCCGGAATACGTCGAATGAATCAATGGGCGGCATCGAGAAGAGCGATGGCGGCTCATCTGCTGCGCCGGTTTCATCGTAAGAAGTAACGGGTAATTACTTATGCTGACGATATTGAAGATGGGGGTGTGCGTATGTCTGCGTCCCGTACACCGGATCGTACTCGTGAGAACATAATGGCAGGAGCCAAGCGAAGATTGCGATTGTGGATGGGGTTTATGGTGGTGTTCGCGGGGTGGGGCTTGTATACGTACATCGACCAGGCTGCTGCCATTAAGGGGCTCAAAGCCGACTATCAGGCGCAGGAGAAAAAGAAGCTGAGTGCCGAACAGACGCGGAACGAGGTTCAACAGGAAGTGGATCGCCTAAATACGACCGAATATATACTTCAGATAGCGAGAAGTCAAGGGATGCTGCTTCCGGACGAAGTCCTTATCCGCAAGCATGAGGAATAGGCGCCATATCGGGACAACCGTCGGTTGACCACTTGGTGCGGTTACAGTATAATCACGACATAAGCATTGCTTTCGATAACGAAGCGGTGTGCCGTTTACCATTTTAAGGGAGGAACATTTTATTCTATGACAATTGAAGTGGGCACCAAGTTACAAGGCAAGGTGACAGGCATTACGCATTTTGGGGCGTTCGTTGATCTGTCGGGAGGTGTCACGGGACTGGTTCACATCTCTGAAATTGCCGATAACTATGTCAAGGACGTGAATGACCATTTGAAGATTGACGATATCGTCACGGTCAAAGTAATTAACGTCGACAAGGACGGCAAAATTGGCTTGTCTATCAAACAGACAGTGGATAAGCCAGCATCGGAGCAAAGACCGCCAAGAGGACCTCGTCAAGACCGTCCGAACCGAGACGGCGGAGGAAGAGGCGGCTTTGGTAACCGCGACCGGGGTGGCCGCAAGCCTAATTTCGCTTCTTTTGAGGATAAAATGTCGCGCTTCCTTAAAGACAGTGAAGAGCGCATCTCGTCTTTGAAAAAGAACACAGAGTCCAAGCGTGGAGGCCGTGGCGCACGCCGCATGTAATAGATGACGAAGGAACGAAGCCGTAGACCGGACACCCGGTGTTGCGGCTTTTTTGCTGCATTCGCTCGGGACGTCCTGACCGGAGGCAAGCCTGCAATATCTGCAGCAATGAGAAGAGGTTGAACGGAAAACGGCCACTTTCCAAGCCGGTCATCGAGACCTCAACGCTCTCTCTTGCTGACTTCGACACCTGCTGCATCCTTTTCCACCTATGCCTCTGCTGCCTTTACAAAGGCTTCCGTCCTCCTATTTCGCCTCCAGTAGTCTCCACATTATGACGGAATGGCAGATTCATCGCATTGATTTTTCTGCCGCCACTATTTTTGTCACCCGTCCGAATGGTTACGACATGTTCTTACGCTATTCCATATCCTTTCCTCTTATTTGTAAATGATAGCAAATCCGGAATTGCAAGAAAGTGACAATCCCTGGCTTGCTCCCATACCGGCTTACACCGCACGACCCCTTGCGCGCACAGGCTTGGCCGTTTTCTCGCGCTGGACTCAACTGGTGTCGGAAATTTTTTTGAGCGGGACCCCTTTTTCTGACAAACTATTTCCAGTTCCTTCCCTATAATGAGAGGCACACATTTCATAGAATAGGTGGTGCTTGGTATGAGTAAGACAAAGGTGATTCCGTTTCCGAAGAAATGCGGGCAGAGCAGGGGTCAAGGAGAGAGCGAGTGGATCTTCCCTTATAACAAATGGCGGCTGGAACGATTCAAGCGGGTGCTTGGCACGCGGAAATGGACCTTCATGTTTGTGCTTATCGGGTTCTTGCTGGGACGGGCCATGATCTTGAATGAGTTATTTCCGTTCGCCGCTGCGTTTTTTGCGGTCGTTTATTTCACGCGTCGTGAGCTGGCAGCCTGGGTAGGGATGGCATTGCTGGCCGGAAGCTTGTTTGCGCCGGGGCAGATTTCGATCATGATGGGCATGCAGTTGTTGCTTATCGTACTGATGCACCGCAGCTTGAAAGCGTATGAACGGACCGATTTGAACATGGCGCCGATCATTGTATTTGCCGCCACGCTGCTCGTCAAGCTGTTCGTGACCTTTATATCGACGGCCCTGACCTGGTACGCCCTCGTGATGGATATGACGGATGCCGTGCTCGGTCTCGTCCTGACCCTCGTGTTTATACAAGCATTGCCCGTTCTAACGATGAGTAAACGTAATTATACGCTGAGGGTAGAGGAAATGATCTGCCTGATGATTCTCCTGGCCTCTGTTATGACCGGCGCCGTAGGCTGGACCGTCCAGTCGTTGCAGTTCGATCATATCATTTCCCGCTATTTCGTGCTGCTGTTCGCCCTGGTTGGCGGTTCCCCGCTTGGCGCCTCGGTCGGGGTCGTGCTCGGCTTGATTCTCGGCTTGGCCGAGCCGAACTCGTTGACGCAGATGAGCGTGTTGGCGTTTGCCGGCTTGCTGGCTGGACTGCTGAAGGACGGCCAGCGCTGGGCGGTTGCCTTCGGCATGCTGCTCGGGACGGCGATTCTGTCCGTCTATCTCGGGCCTCCAACGGAGGTGATAGCATCGACATGGGAGACGATTGTCGCAGCGGCGCTATTCTTGCTTACTCCTAAATCGATATGCGCCACCTTGGCCAAATATGTTCCGGGAACGAATGAGCATACGAAATCGCAGCATGAATATGCGAAGCGGATGCGTGATATGACGGCAGAACGGGTCACCCAGTTCTCGGAGGTGTTCCGGCAGCTATCGAGCAGCTTCAAGCAGACCGCCCATACTGGCGATCCTCCGACGGTCGAAGAGGAGCGCAACCGGATGATCGAGGCGGTAACGGGCTCCACCTGTCTCGGCTGTCCCCGGCAGCAGGCCTGCTGGAACCATAAGCCGCTCCAGACGATGTCGATGATGAACCAGATGATGAGTAAGATCGAGCAGGACACCGAGATCGTCTCTTACAAGGAGAAGCAGTTGCCCCAGATGTGGAGGAGCCACTGCATGATGGCGCCGAAGGTGCTCACGCTGATGAGGGAGCGTATGATCCGGGGGGCGCTGGACGAGCATTGGCAGAAGCGGATTTTGGACAGCCGCCATTTCGTTGCCGATCAGTTGGCCGGCGTCTCGCAGGTCATGGATGATCTGGCCCGGGAGATTCGGCGCGAAGGACGGGAGCTGTTCATGCAGGAAGAACAGATTCGGCAGGCAATGGAGGATCTCGGGTTGTCCGTGAACCGCGTCGACATTTTATCGCTTGATGCGGGACGGATCGAGATCGAGATGATTCATACCTTCACCGATGGTTATGACGAGTGCCGCAAGCTCATTGCGCCGCTGCTGTCGGATATATTGGGCGAGCATATCGCCGTCAGAGAGGAGAGGACAACTGGAACGGAGGGGCATGGCATGGTCACCTTCGTATCGGCGAAGGCATTTGAGGTGGAGACCGGCATGGCCGGGGCTGCCAAAGGAGGGGATATCCTGTCGGGAGACAGCTTCAGCGTGCTGGAGCTTGGCAGCGGGAAGTATGCGGTCGCCTTGAGCGACGGGATGGGCAACGGTGAACGGGCCCGCATGGAGAGCAGCACCGCATTGAAGCTTCTATCCCAATTCCTGCAATCGGGTATTGACGAGAAGCTGGCGATCCAATCCGTCAATTCGGTGCTGACGCTGCGGTCGACGGATGAGATCTACGCGACGGTCGATATGGCGATCATCGATCTGTATTCCGCCAAGACGACGTTCATGAAGAGCGGCTCCACGCCCAGCTTCATCAAGAGCGGGAAGGATGTCCGCTTAGTATCGGGCAGCAACTTGCCGATAGGTATTATACAGGATATTGATTTCGAGATGATTGACTCGGATTTGCAGCCGGGAGATATCTTGATTATGATGACGGACGGTATCTTCGATGCCTCCGGGTCCACAGTCAATAAGGAGGTGTGGATGAAGCGGCTCATCAGCGAACTGGAGACGGACGATCCACAAGAGATTGCCGATCTTCTCCTGGAGACCGTTATCCGTCATGCCAGTGGTCATATCGAGGACGACATGACCGTCGTCGTGACGCGTGTTGCACACTATCAGCCGCAGTGGGCGACGCTGCACTGGAATGGGCATGACCGTATGGAGCGGCCGCTGACGGTCAGCTAATCACTCGACCGCGGCTTCCTGCTTCCGCCCCCGCAATCGGGGTGTAAACTCTCTTTTCCTTGGAAATAATAGAAGAGGCAGTTCAAAAAGTCCGCTTTTGATTACGAAGAAATTCGGCATCGAATCTTGCCTTGCACTGCGCTGCTGCTTACAAGTTTTGCACAGCAAAACTCGCATCGGAAGATACGAGTTCTCGCAACCTTCTCGGCACTGAAAACCGGTCTTTTTGAACTCACGCTTGTACTAGATTCGGTAATGAGAGGATGTGCGGAAATCGACATGAAGCAAATTCTATTGATAACCGACGGCTGCTCCAATGTAGGCGTTCAGCCTGCCGTTGCTGCTGCAGAAGCACGGGAGTTGTGCATCACGGTTAACGTTGTGGGCATTGTGGATTACGGAAAGATAGGCGAGCTTGGAGCGCGGGAGATTGACGAGATTGCTCGTGCCGGAGGAGGGATAAGCCGCATCGTCCAGTCGCACAAACTGTCGCAGACGGTGCAGATGATGACGCGTAAAGCGGTTGTGCAGACCATTCATCAGGCAGTGAACAGGGAGCTGCGTCAAATAGTAGGAACCAGGCAGAACGTCGAATTCGAGACCCTTCCGCCGGAGCAGCGATCGGAAGTGGTGCGCGTCATGGACGAACTAAGCGAGAATTCGCCGCTGCGCATCGCCCTGCTCATCGATGCGAGCGCGAGCATGAAGCCGAAGCTCCCGGCAGTAGAGGAAGCGATACGGGATCTAATGCTGAGCCTGCAGGCTAGAGCGGGCAAAAGCGAGTTGAGCGTGTTCCATTTCCCGGGACTTTACGGCGGAGAAGAGGCCGTGCTGGATATGGAATGGACCGATGATATCAGCCGCGCGAAGCGTTTGTTCCAGCGCTTGAATATGCGGGGAACGACCCCGACCGGGCCAGCCCTCTTGAAAGTGATCAACCATTATCAATATGATGGAGGCAAGGCGAGTCAGAATCGCGACCTGATGTCGTACGCCTCAGATGGAACAGGAACGGATGGGATGTGGAGTGACTACATCGTGTAACATGGAGAATGAACAGCATCATGTACAGGCAGCGGTGCTTCGCGTCGAAGCGGGAACCACGCTGCAGGGAGTATGGAACGGGCGCGTTTACCGAATTGAGCGACGGCTTGGCCGCGGGGCCAACGGAGTCGTGTATTTGGTGACTCATCTTCCGCCTGCAGTGCAGCCGCGCGGAGGAAGGACCGCTGCCTATGCACTCAAAATGGGAATGAACTCGGTCGATCTCCAGTCCGAGATTAACGCGTTGCAGACATGGGAGAAGGGTTGGCGAGCGGTGGCGGGGCACGGCCATGCCCGACCATTTCTCGTCGACAACGATGATTGCGATCTGCACGGCAAGCGGATCCCGTTCTATGTGATGAGGTACATACCAGGGGTGAGCCTCCGCAAGTTCATTTACAAGCATGGGCCGGAATGGTATGGCATCGTGGGAGGACGCTTGTTGGGAAAGCTCAGGCAGTTGCACCGGCAGGGGCTTGTCTTTGGTGATCTGAAGGCGGAGAACGTACTGGTGAACGATAATGGAGAGGTTGAATTGATCGATTATGGAGGTCTGACCTCCATCGGGAAAAGCGTAAAGCAATTCACGGAATGGTATGACCGTGGGTATTGGCACGCCGGATCGCGAACGGCCGACTTCCAGTATGATCTGTTCTCCTTCGCGGTCATGACGATTCAGTTGATGGCCGAGCAGGAGCTTCGGGAACGGATCAAGACAACGCTCCCGCAGACGCGCGATATCAAGGATCTAATTGAGATCGCCCGGAACCACCCCCGGGTGCGATCGTATGAGCCATGGCTGGCACCGGCCTTGCGCGGGGAATTCTCCTCCCCGGAGGAGGCATGCCGCCTGTGGCATGAACGGACACGGAAGCTGCATCGCTCCGCTAAACCACTGAACCGCCCTACGCCGTCGTGGCTGAAGTGGGTTTTTGTCGTGTCTGTGCTGTTGTTGGCGGCGAGCATCGCTTTTTGGGCATGGGGTTTCGATTAATGGGACATATTGTGTTATATTGAATTTATACATAGTAAATACGTTTATCCGCAGGTCTCTTTTATAACATAAGGAATCAGATCCTCGGACTCGGCATGTTCGGGGAAGAGGAGTCTGCGGCAGCAGGAAATAATGGAAGGAATCGGGGGTAGACATGACGGCACCGGGCAGGCACGCGGGCAATGATAGCGAATATGCGTGGCGGCAATGGACGGAGAAGCTGCGGGATACCGTAGAGCAGCACCGGCTATGGAACGATGGCGACCGCATCGTGATCGCGGTCTCGGGCGGACCGGACTCCATGCTGCTGCTGCATGCCATTGCTGCCCTGATCGGACATCAACCGGGAAGCGAACGGATGATCATCGCCCACGTGCATCACGGCTTCCGCCCGCAGGAGTCGGATGAAGAAGCGCGGTTCGTCGAGCGGGAAGCGGAGCGGCTCGGGATAAGACTCGCGATGGAGCGAGTGGATGCTCCGGGCTGGGCGGTGGAGCATAAGATGAATGCGCAAGCGGCAGCGCGGCAGCTCCGCTATGACTTCCTGAAGGAAGTCGCTGCCCGCGAGCAGGCATCGGTAATCGCATTGGCGCATCATGCTGATGATCAGGCAGAGACGGTGCTGATGCGGCTACTACGCGGAACCGGCAGCACGGGGCTGTCGGGGATGGCTTGGAATCGGGAGGCAGATGGCTTCTCCTTCGTCCGGCCGCTGCTGGGCGTTCGCAAGGCGGAATTGGTGGAGTGGTGCCGCCTGCGCGGCATCGCTTACGTGACGGACAGCAGCAATGCCAAGACCGATTACTTGCGCAACCGGGTCCGGTTGGACGTTATGCCGCGACTTGAGCAGGAGAACCCGGGCCTGGTCGCTTCCCTATGCCGCACCGCCGATGTGCTGCGGGAAGAGAATGATTGGATGGAGGAACAGGCACGACAGTGGTTTCAGCGCGTGGCGAGGATAGTAAAGGATGGAGAAGGCGTTCCAATGGAGTCACCGTCGCTGGACGGCGTCGTTCTTGATCGAAGGGCGCTTCTACAAGTACATGTTGCTTTACAACGCAGGTTGATTAAACTAATATTAAACTATCTCACGCGGGAAGCGGAACAAGCTGATTTCGACACGGTTGAGGCGCTGCGGAATGCGGCAATCCGGGAACAGCCATCCACGTGGAAGACGAATGCAGCTTCCGGAGTCGAATTCCGGAGAGAATACGACCGTTTGCTATGGCTGCGCCAACCTATCGGTTACATGAAGAATGGACCGGATATGCGGGATCTGACAATCGATCGTATATATGAATCGGGCAGTCTCCCGATACCGTCGAATGGCAGTACACTGCATTGGGCTATAGAGTGCGATAGCGGATCTTCCATCGCGCAGGAAGCGGTCCATCACCCCGCATCCGAAGGAACGCGGGTCCCCTCGGGACAGGCGAAGGCGTTATTCGATGCGGAGCAATTGTGTTGGCCGCTGTGTGTCCGATATCGCCGCAACGGCGATCGAATGCGTATTTTAGGGTTAAATGGCAGCAAAAAGGTGCAAGATATGTTCGTCGATGCCAAAATCGCGCCCTCGCTTCGCGGCACCGTTCCCATCGTGACGGATGCCAACGGGAAGATCTTGTGGGTACCGGGCGTTCGGCGTTCGGATGCCGCGCTGGTCCGGCCCTCAACGGACCTTGTCCTGCGGCTTGAACTGGAAGGCGGTGCGCATATTCCGGCGCAGCAGTGATTATGCTCCGCCCAACCTGACCGCATGATGTAATTTACGTTCATGTAAGTTCTCAGTATTGACTCTAGGAGGGGCCCATCATTGTATAACGACATTGAAAAGGTAATTATCAGCGAGGAGCAAATTCAGGCGAAGGTCCAGGAACTAGGTGCTCAGATCAGCCACGAATATGAAGGGAAATGCCCGCTGGTCATCTGTGTCCTGAAAGGCGCATTCGTCTTCATGGCGGATCTGGTCAAGCGAATTACCGTGCCGTTGGAATTGGACTTCATGGCGGTATCCAGCTATGGAGCTTCCACGAAGTCTTCCGGTGTCGTACGGATTATTAAAGATTTGGATGTATCCGTGGAAGGCCGGGATGTGCTCATTGTTGAAGACATTATAGATACCGGCTTAACGCTCAGCTACCTGATTGAAGTGCTTCAAGGCCGCAAGGCGAATTCCATTCGTCTCGTGACGCTGTTCGATAAGCCGGCGCGCCGCACCGTTAATCTAGAAGCGGACTACAAAGGATTCGTGCTTCCCGACGAATTCATCGTCGGCTATGGCTTGGATTATGCCGAACGCTACCGCAATCTTCCATATATAGGCGTATTGAAGCCAACGATCTACTCGAATGAAGCCAAGTAAGACACATGCCTTACATGCTTGCTGGTCAAGTTGTGATGGCATTACGTGCTATGATACAATAATTTCGTGTCCTTGAGAGGAGGTTGGGGATGAATCGGTTCATCAAGAATTCTGGTTTTTATCTGATTCTTTTTTTGGTCGTGGTAGGATTTGTCCAGTTCATCGGCAACGGCAATGAAGCCACGGACACACCAAGATATGACCAGTTTCGCAAAGAGCTTTCGGCTAACAATATAGAAGAAATGACGGTTCAATATGAAGGTCGGGCTTATTTGGTCATCGGGAAATATAGAAAGATTCCAGAAGGGGCGAAATCCCAGCAGTTCGTAACGTATATTCCGGATAGCAATCCGGCCGTCGAAGAGTTAATGAACGCCGGGGATAATCAGCAATCACTGGAGATTAATTGGAAAAAAATGGAGGAACAAAGCCTCTGGCTGACGTTCCTGACGTCGATTATTCCATTTATCATCCTGTTCATCCTGTTCTTCTTCTTCTTTAATCAAGCGCAGGGCGGCGGCGGAAAGGTAATGAACTTCGGGAAGAGCCGCGCACGCTTGTATAATGAAGAGAAGAAGCGCGTTACCTTTGAAGACGTCGCAGGTGCGGATGAAGAGAAGCAAGAGCTAGTAGAGGTTGTCGAGTTCCTGAAGGATCCGCGCAGGTTCGCAGCCCTTGGCGCCCGCATTCCGAAGGGGGTGCTGCTGAATGGCCCTCCGGGCACCGGTAAGACGTTGCTGGCCCGTGCCGTTGCAGGGGAAGCAGGCGTTCCATTCTTCAGCATCTCCGGTTCCGACTTCGTGGAAATGTTCGTCGGTGTCGGTGCATCCCGGGTCCGCGACCTGTTCGAGAATGCGAAGAAGAATGCGCCATGTATTATTTTCATTGACGAGATCGATGCTGTCGGCCGTCAACGGGGCGCCGGTCTGGGTGGCGGCCATGACGAGCGGGAGCAGACGCTCAACCAGTTGCTGGTCGAGATGGATGGCTTCGGCGCCAACGAAGGCATCATCATTGTTGCAGCGACGAACCGTCCGGATATTTTAGACCCGGCATTGCTTCGCCCTGGGCGCTTTGACCGTCAGATTACGGTTGATCGCCCGGATGTGAAGGGCCGCGAGGCGGTGCTGAAGGTACATGCCCGCAATAAGCCGTTGAACAAAAACGTGAACCTCGATACAATCGCCAAGCGGACGACCGGCTTCACCGGCGCCGACTTGGAGAATTTGCTGAATGAAGCGGCGCTGCTGGCAGCCCGCAAAAATCATAAGGACATTACGATGACGGACGTTGACGAGGCGATCGACCGAGTCATCGTCGGAACGGAGAAGCGCAGCCGCATGATCAGCGAGCGTGAGAAGCGGATTGTTGCATTCCATGAAGCCGGACATACGGTGATCGGTTACTTCCTGGAGCATGCGGATATGGTCCACAAGGTGACAATCATTCCGCGCGGCCGTGCCGGCGGTTACGTCATCATGCTGCCGAAGGAAGACCGCATGCTGGTGACGAAACAGGAGTTGCTCGATAAAATCACGGGATTGCTCGGGGGCCGAGTCGCCGAAGAATTGTTTATCGGCGAGATTGGCACCGGCGCATACAGCGACTTCCAGCAGGCAACCCGCATTGTGCGCAGCATGATTATGGAATATGGTATGAGCGAGAAGCTTGGTCCGATGCAGTTCGGCAATCGTCAAGGAGAAGTGTTCCTGGGCCGCGACCTCGGTCACGAACAAAACTACTCCGATTCCATTGCGTACGAGATCGACCAAGAGATGCAGCGCGTCATGAATGAATGTTATGAGCGAGCGAAGAAGCTCTTGACGGAGCATTCTCACGAGGTAAGCTTGATCGCGAATACGCTTCTCAAGGTCGAGACCTTGGAGTTGGAGCAGATCAAGCAACTTATCGAGGAAGGCAAGCTGAGCGAGAGAACGCCTGCATCGACGGATGAGCCTGAATCCGGCTCGCCGGTTTTCGAGACCACGGGCGATGTGAGGGTGAATCTGGTAGGTAAGCCGGAGAAGCTTGGCCCGACCCAATGGGAGGGTCCTCCATCCGGCTCGCCGACAGGCGATATTTCTAACGGCTCTTCGCCGGCTGACATTCGCGGTGACTCTACCGAGCAGCCGAAGGCGGAACCGACATCTGAGCCGTCGGCGCCTGCGGACAAGGATGAGTCGCTGAATGACAAGAAAGACGAACAATAACCGCAATTACGTGGGCCGCCCTCCGGGCGATTGCAAGAGCGTACCTTCCGGTACGCTCTTTTTTACGGCAATTGGGTCCGCATTCCGAATTGACACCGTGGGTTGGTGTGTGTAAATTATAGGTTAATGACAAGGCCAAGGAGTGGGTTGAAGGTGACATTGGAAGCACTGGCGCTGGCACGGAAGGAAGAGCAGAAGCAGGAGCTCCGTAAACGGTTGATGCAGTTGAAGAAAGAGCGTAACGCCATTATATTAGCTCATTATTATCAGCGGGATGAGATTCAGGAAGTCGCTGATTTCAGGGGGGATTCCTTCTTGTTGGCGCAGAAGGCCGCTGAGACCGACGCAGGCGTTATTGTCTTTTGCGGTGTCCACTTCATGGGGGAGAGCGCCAAAATCTTGGCTCCGAACAAAACGGTCATCATCCCCGATGAGCGGGCGGGCTGCCCGATGGCCGACATGATCAATGTGGACGGGCTGCGGAATCTGAAGGCGGAGCATCCGAATGCCAAAGTCGTTACCTATATCAATTCCTCTGCGGAGATTAAGGCAGAGACCGATATTTGCTGCACTTCCTCCAATGCGGTGAAGGTCATCGCTTCGCTGGATGCGGAAGAGATCATTTGGGTTCCCGACAAGAACCTTGGCCATTATGTAGAGCAGCAGACCGGCCGTTCCTTGATTAAATGGGAAGGCTACTGCAATACGCATGACATGCTGACGGTGAAGGATGTGATGGAGATGAAGGCGAAGTATCCGGGCGCGCCGTTCGTCGTGCATCCCGAATGCCGCCCGGAAGTTGTGGCCATGGGTGATTTCGTCGGTAGCACAACTGCCATTATCGATTATTGCAAACGATCGAATGCGACCGATATTATTGTAGGGACAGAGGACGGCACCGGGTATCCATTGCGGAACGACAGTCCGGAGAAGCGATTCCACTTCGCCACGAAGTATCTCGTCTGTCCGAACATGAAGGTAAATAATCTCAAAAAACTCGTGAAATGCCTCGAAACGATGCAGCCGCAAATTTATGTGCCGCCGCAGGTTGCCGAAACAGCACGGTTATCCTTGGAGCGCATGTTACAAGTCAAGTAGAGTAGCATGCGCTACTCTTCTGTTCATATATAACGAAGCAAAAGAATCCATCTACGAGGTTGTGAAGGCAATGGCGAATCGGATTCCCCGTTACTTGATAGATTTTGCACTCGAAGATCTGAAGCATGTCCATACGGATGTCCTTGTGATTGGCGCCGGTATTGCTGGTCTTTATACTGCTATCCAGGCAAGCCGGGAACAGCGGGTGCTGGTAATAACGAAGAAGTCGTTGTTCGACAGCAATACGCGCTATGCGCAGGGCGGGATTGCGGCGGTGTTCGCGGACGATGATTCCCCGGCCTACCACCACCGGGATACATTAATTGCCGGGGCTGGCCTGTGTGTCCCTGAAGCGGTCGATGTGCTTGTCCACGAGGGCCCGGCTGGTGTCCAGGAGCTGATACGGATGGGCGCATCCTTCGATGAAGAGAACGGGGCTGTTGCCTTGACGCGGGAAGGGGCGCACAGCCATCGCCGCATACTGCATGCGAACGGCGACGCCACCGGATATGAGATTGTGCGCGCCTTGGTGGATCGTGTCCAGCAGCAGGAGCAGGTCACACTCTGGGACGATCATTTCGTTATCGATCTCGTTACCGATGCGGGTGAATGCTGTGGCGCGATTGTCCAGCGGGCAGACGGTAAGCGCATCTTCGTCAGCGCCAAGGCTACGATCATCTGCTCCGGCGGGACGGGTCAGCTGTACCGCTATACGACGAATCCGGAGGTCGCTACGGGTGACGGCATCGCTATGGCGTATCGCGCAGGGGCTTATATTCAGGATATGGAGTTCATTCAATTCCATCCGACCGTGTTCAGCTATCCAGGGGTGCCGCGCTTCCTCATTTCCGAGGCGGTGCGGGGCGAGGGCGCCTACCTGCGCAATATCCAGGGAGAGCGCTTCATGGAGAAATATCATCCCCAATTGGAGCTTGCACCCCGCGACGTCGTAGCCCGGGCTATCGTCAACGAGATGGAAGCGACCAAGTCGACCTTCGTCTATCTGGATATTACCCATAAGGCGGAGACGATGATTAAGCATCGCTTCCCAACGATATATGATACCTGCCTCCAATATGGCCTTGATCTAACGAACGACTGGATTCCGGTATCGCCGGCTGCCCACTACATGATGGGCGGCATTAAGACGGACTTGTGGGGAGAGACCAATATTCGCCGTCTGTTCGCCTGCGGCGAAGTATCCTCTACCGGCGTGCACGGGGCAAATCGTCTGGCTAGCAACTCATTATCGGAAGCGATTGTGTACGGCAAGCGGATCGTGGAGCGGATTGCCGGACTTGAACCGCGGGCGATGGCTTGTCCGCATGCCGCGCATCAGCGTGATCATCATGAGCTATGCTTCCAGCCGATAGTGGAGCGGCGGCTAAAGCTGCAGAAGGTGATGGTCCGTTATGTCGGGCTGCGCCGTCATGCGGACGGGCTGATGAAGGGATTAGGGGAGTTGAAGCGCCAAGCGGCTATATTCGCTATGCGGTTGTCGAAGCGGGAGGAGTATGAATTGGCCAATATGCTGGTCTGCGCCATGCTGGTTGCCGAGTCCGCCTTGTGGCGGGAAGAGAGCCGCGGCGCTCATGCGCGGGAGGAATTCCCCGAGCGGGATGACGAGACGTGGTGTACGCATACCCTGCTGCATCGTGAATATGGAATTACGAAGGAGCGAGTGAGCATTGTATAGCTTGGAACGATTGGCTCTGCGCCGACAGTTGGAAGCGTGGTTGCAAGAAGATATAGGAACGGGCGACGTCACGACAGCCTACACCATTCCGGCTGGACACCAGTCCCGCGGCATTATTCATGCGAAGGAAGAGGGCATAATCGCAGGACTGCCGGTAGCCGAAGCCGTGTTCGAGGTTGTGGATCCCTCGCTGCGGTTCAAGGCTCAGACCGAAGACGGAGCCGTTGTTGCCCGCGGCACCGTCCTGGCGGAGGTGGAAGGGAGCACGCACAGTATTTTGAGTGGGGAACGGCTCGCTTTGAACCTGCTGCAGCGCCTGTCCGGGATTGCGACGAAGACGCACAAGTTCGTTCAAGCCATTGACGGATTGAATATGAAGCTGGTCGATACCCGCAAGACGACCCCGGGCCACCGTGCCCTCGAAAAATATGCGGTTCGTGTCGGTGGGGGGAGCAATCACCGCTTCGGCTTGTATGATACCGTTATGATCAAGGACAACCACATCAAGGGTGCCGGAGGGATTGATGCGGCGGTAAGCCGGGCACGCGCTCATGTTCCGTATACGATGAACATTGAGGTCGAAGCTGAATCGATCGAGCAAGTGAAGGAAGCGGTGCGGGCTGGAGCGGATATGATTATGTTGGACAATATGGACATGGCACGGATGCGCGAGGCAGTCGCCCTGATCCGGGAAGCCGCGCCACATGCCCTCATCGAAGCATCGGGAGGCGTCACCCTGGATACGATTCGTGACAAGGCGCTGACCGGCGTCGACGTCGTGTCTGTCGGCGCATTGACCTATTCCTTTCACGCCCTGGACATCAGCCTGGACTTGAATGAGAAGAAAGAAGGGTAGGCCGTGATACTTGTTATCGATATAGGGAACACCAACATTGTCCTGGGTGTATACGAAGGAGACAGGCTGCTAGATAACTGGCGTTTGTCGACGAGCCGCCAGTCGACGACAGATGAATATGGCGTCATGATATACAATCTGTTCACGATGACCAAGCTGTCGGTTAAGGATATTGAAGGCGTCATTCTTTCTTCCGTCGTCCCGCCGATTATGAATACGATGGAGATGCTATGCAAGAAGTATTTAAATAAGGTGCCGCTCATTGTTGGACCTGGCGTCAAGACCGGTGTCAATCTTCGTATCGAGAACCCGCGTGAGGTGGGAGCGGACCGGATTGTCAACGCGGTGGCGGCGATTGAATGGTATGGCGGTCTGAAGCCGCTAGTCGTCGTTGACTTCGGGACGGCGACGACTTTCGATGTCATCGACGTGAAGTGCAACTATATCGGCGGCGCGATCGTGCCGGGCATTGGCGTATCTACCGAAGCGTTGTATCAGCGGGCGGCGAAGCTGCCGCGGATTGAATTGACGAAGCCCAGGTCGGTGATTGGGCGCAATACGGTTCATTCCATGCAGGCCGGTATTATTTTTGGATACGCTGGCCAGGTGGACGGCATCGTGGACCGTATAACCAACGAACTTGGAGCCGAACCTACCGTTATCGCCACCGGCGGCATGGCGGAGCTTATTGCAAGCGAATCGCGAACTATTGATACGACGAACCCGTTGTTGACGCTGGAAGGCTTGCGCCTTATTTATAATCGGAACAAATTGTAACCCTTTGACGGCCTAACTCGTCGTAGAATAAGAACAGTACAGGAGGCTCCCATGAACGATAGGTTAGGACAGCAACCCGAAGAGAGGGAGATGATGCAGGACATGCTGATTCGCGGCACCGGGCTGGGCGGCAAGGTCCGCATCTTCGCGGTACGCACGACCGAGCTGGTCCATGAATTGCAGCGGCGCCACAGTACCTACCCGACGGCGACGGCTGCGCTTGGACGCACGGTTACCGCTGCCGCCATGATGGGCGCCATGCTGAAGGGCGATGAGAAATTGACCGTACAGATTAAGGGCGATGGGCCGATCGGACAGATTGTCGTCGATGCAAACGCTCATGGCGAGGTGCGCGGCTATGTTACGCATCCGCAGGTGCATTTGGCCAGCAACACCCAAGGCAAGCTGGATGTGGCAGGAGCGGTCGGACGAAGCGGCTTCATCCATGTCATCAAGGATCTTGGCCTGAAGGAGCCGTATCGCGGCAGCTCCCCGATCATCTCGGGAGAATTGGCGGAGGACTTCACGTATTACTTCGCCACCTCCGAGCAGACCCCGTCTGCCGTAGGCCTCGGGGTGCTGGTGGACGTCGACAATTCGGTCCTGCATGCGGGAGGCTTCATTGTACAATTGCTGCCTGGACTGACCGACGAACAGATCAATCAGATCGAGCATTCACTCAGCATGCTCCCTCCCGTAACCTCTCTGCTGGATCAAGGCATGGAGCTGGATGAGTTGGCGACTTGGATTATTAGTGACGCGAACGTTATGGATCGGATGGCGATCCGCTTCCAATGCCAATGCTCCCAGGAGCGGGTGGAGCGGACATTGATTAGTGTAGGCAAGGGCGAATTGACAGCACTGATTGAAGAGGATGGCCAGGCGGAGGTCGTTTGTCATTTTTGCAACGAGAAGTATTCATTTGAAAGAGAAGAGCTGGAACAACTGCGTGATCAGGCACAACAAGCCTAGCCGGACAAGTCGCAATGGATGAGCACGGGCCGAAGGCGAGCCCCGCATCGAACGATGGGACCCGGATCGTGGTTCCGCATCCGAATCGGTCGATAGGGTGGGCGACCCGGAGGTAGGAGCGGCTAACACGGAAATAACGGGATAAGGGAAGCAAGCGATATGACGAAAGAAGTCAAAAGCTTATGGGGCTGCATTCTCATTCTGTGTGCCTGCATCTTGGTGCTCGCCGGCATGCTCATCTTCAAGCATGATCGCCCTTCCGCAGCGCCGGATGCGAGCGCTCCCCCCGATTCCTCAACGGTTGTGGCAACCGTCGGCGGGGAAAAGGTAACGCGCCAGGAATGGCAAGAGGAATTGGAGCGACAGTATGGCGTGCAGGTTATGGGACAGATGTTGACGGCCAGGGCGGCAGCGAAGGAAGCGGAAGCGTTAGGGATTGAAGTAAGCCCGAAAGAAGTGGAACAAGAGATTGCGCGGCAAATGCGTGGATATGAAAGCCCCGAAGCTTATTTTCAGGCAATGGCGGACCAGTTGGGCATGAGTCCGGAGCAGATTCGGCAGGATATCCATCACCGGCTGCTGCTGGAGAAGATCGCGACTCATAACGTGAATGTGTCGGAGGAGGAGCTTGACCGGTATTGGCAGGACCATTGGGATGCTTACGAGTCTGTCGATGTGTATCAGCTCGCTCATATTGTCGTGCCGATCCGCGAGGAAGCGGAGGACGTGCTGGCGAAGCTGAAGGACGGAGAGACCTTCGCCTCCTTGGCAGGGAGATTGTCGGTCGATGAATTTTCCTCCTATCAGGAAGGTCGTCTCGGATGGATCGACGCTAATGATCCGTTCTTCTCCCCCACGGAGCTGGAAGCGGCGCGCGAGATGGAGGTAGGAGATATCTCGGAGCCGATTGAAGTGAGTGATGGATTCGCCATTCTCACCGTAATCGGCAAGCGCGAAGCCCAGTCAGAGGGGGAAGCCGCGATCAAGGTGCAGGCCCGTCGCGATGTGGCGTTAACCAAATCGCCCCCACTGAAGGAGTTGGAAGAGGGGCTTCGCAAAAAGTATAATGCTGTCGTTTTCGCGGCAGTACCCGTGAACGGGTAAATAAAAGGGATAACCGCAAGAGCGAGTGGATTCGACCGCCCTTGCGATTATCCCTTTTTGTCATGCAAAGGTACTGGTTGTTGTAGTTTGGAGCAAGCCCCCATTTTTTGGCATAACCTTTGCGTGCGCTATTGACAACCTAAAGGTGGATTGGTAAGATTACATAAAACCAAGTTATTTAGTCGGAAATTAGTAAATCATACGGATGTACACGCGGCAAGACCGAGATATTAAATAATGGCAGGAGGGCATCGTTATGGCAAGAATCGTCAATAATGTAACCGAATTGATTGGGGACACCCCTCTGGTACGCTTGAACCGCATCGTGCCGGAAGGGAGTGCCGAGGTTTACGTCAAGCTCGAATATCAGAATCCGGGAGCCAGCGTAAAGGACCGGATCGCAATCAGCATGATCGAAGTGGCAGAACGGGAAGGCTTGCTGAAGCCTGGCGATACGATCGTTGAGCCAACGAGCGGTAACACCGGGATCGGCCTGGCTATGGTGGCAGCAGCCAAAGGCTACAAGGCGATTCTCGTCATGCCGGAGACAATGAGCATCGAACGGCGCAATCTGCTGCGCGCATACGGTGCAGATCTTATACTCACCCCGGGCGCGGAAGGAATGAACGGGGCCGTGCGGGAGGCAGAGGAGCTTGTTCAGGAGAATCCTGCTTACTTCATGCCGCAACAGTTCAACAATAAGGCGAACGTCAAAGTGCACAGGGAGACGACAGGGCCGGAGATTGTCGAAGCGATTCGTTCGCTGGACGGTCGGCTTGATGCGTTCGTGGCCGGAATCGGCACCGGCGGAACGATCTCGGGAACCGGTGAAGTACTGAAGGAAAATTTCCCGGGGATCCGCGTGGTCGCGGTCGAACCATCCACTTCTCCGCTGCTGTCGGGGGGCAAGCCGGGACCGCATAAAATTCAAGGCATCGGGGCGAACTTCATTCCGGAGATTCTGAATCGCGACATTTACGATCAAGTCATTGCGGTGGATAATGAAGATGCGTTCGAGGTGGCCCGCCAGGTCGCGAAGTCGGAAGGCATTCTGTGCGGCATCTCATCGGGAGCGGCCATTCATGCGGCCCTGCAGGTCGCCCGCGAGCTGGGCGAAGGGAAGCGCGTCATTGCTGTCGTTCCAAGTAATGGCGAGCGCTACTTGAGCACATCGCTGTTCACTTTCGAGAATGAATAGATTGGATTTATCGCATATCCCCTCCCATCAGGAGCATGCGGGCAAGTCATTGCCCTGCGCGCTTTCTGGTGGAGAGGGGTTTTTTGGATATGCAGGGGTTCCTTTTTTTCCCGGGGCTCTTTGTTTATACTTACGGTAACGATTCCGGTGATTCATGTCATAGGCGTGAGATCAACGGTATGACGAGGTGGAGAAGTGGAGCAGATGTCCCTGCGTGAAGCAGCGATCATTACAGCCGGTCATTGGAGCCGGTGGGTACAGGAAGGATACACCGTACTTCCTTATGTTTCGAAATATGAATGGGGGCATGAGGCGCTGGCTTCCTGGCTTCCGGTATGGGAGGATGCAGGCACTCATGCGACCGTACTCGAGAGCGGCAAGGACGGCCGGTACACGTATTTGGCATGCCGGCCCGTGTCTGTCATTACCGGGAAGGATCGGGAGGCGTTCATTCAAGAAGGGAGCAAGCCGGCCCGCCGGGAGGAAGGCGAGCCTCTCCAACTGTTGAAGCGATGGATGTCCCCTTACCGAGCGCCAAAGGTGGAGGGGATACCCAAGTTCGTTGGCGGCTGCATCGGGTATTTAAGCTATGACGTCGCCCGTTCCCTTGAACGGCTGCCCGAGTCGGCGGCAGATGATCTGGAGCTGCCGGATTACGTATTTGTGCAAATGGATGAGCTGTGGATTGTAGACAAGCAGGAGGGGCGGCTGTACTGCGCTGTGATGACGCGCTGGCCGGACGGGAATGCCGGGCAGCAAGCGGCTGGTGCTGCTCTTGCCATGAAGTATGAGGAAGCGGCATTGCGGGCGCAGGCGATGAAGGACCAGTGGGACGGATGGCAGGAACGGGCTTCCGCGAGCTTCAGCCCGCGCCAAGCGGCAAGCTCCTTGTCCGTTCGCGGCCATGATCTGCAGACGATAGATATTGAGGCGTTCGAAGGGGTCGCTTCGGCATTTCCGAAGGAGGAGTTCAAGGATGCGGTGCGCCGCATTCAGCACTATATCGGGCAAGGGGATGTGTTCCAGGTGAACTTGTCCATGCGCCAGTCCCGCCGCTTGCGGGAGACGCCGGATCGGCTATATGAATGGCTGCGCGCATTGAACCCGTCCCCGTACATGGGTTTACTTCGGTTCCCCGAGTTCCAGCTCGTGTCCTGCTCCCCGGAGCTGCTGGTTCGGCTGGAGCAAGGCGCCGTGAGCACACGCCCGATAGCCGGGACGAGACGCCGCGGCCGTACACCGGAAGAGGACGCGTGCCTGGCGGAGGAGCTTCGGACCAACGAGAAGGAGTGCGCGGAGCATATTATGCTCGTCGATCTGGAGCGCAACGACCTTGGCCGCATCTCAGCCTATAGATCGGTGCGGGTGGATGAACTGATGGTCATCGAGATGTACTCCCATGTCATGCATCTCGTCTCGGAGGTGCACGGCACGCTCGCCGAGGGTAAGGATGCCTTTGATGTCATCCAAGCGACATTCCCCGGCGGGACGATCACCGGTGCGCCGAAGGTGCGTACGATGGAAATTATCGAGGAGTTGGAGCCGGTCCGCCGCGGGCCATATACCGGGTCGTTCGGCTGGATTGACTATAACGGTGATTTGGAATTAAATATTATTATTCGTACGCTGGTGGTGAAAGACCAGATAGGCTATATTCAGGCGGGGGCCGGCATCGTGATCGATTCCGACCCGGAACGGGAATATGCCGAATGCCTGAACAAAGCCAAGGTATTATGGAAGGCAGTGCAGTTGAGCGAGAGTGTTCCGGCAGATGAGGTTCCGCCGGGAGAGAATGAAGCAGAGGCAGACGAGAGGAGCGGTTCAGGATGATTCTAGTTATTGATAACTATGATTCGTTTACGTACAACTTGGTGCAATATCTGGGGGAGCTCGGCGAAGAGGTGCGGGTCTACCGCAATGATGAGATCGATATCGCGGACATCGGACGGCTGCAGCCGGATCATCTACTGCTGTCCCCAGGCCCATGCACGCCGAACGAAGCGGGCATCACGCTGCAGGTCATTGAGCATTTCGCGGACAGCATCCCGATTCTGGGCGTATGTCTCGGCCATCAGGCGATCGGCCAAGCCTTCGGTGGGGAGGTTGTCCGTGCCGGACGGCTGATGCATGGCAAGACGTCGTCGATCCTTCACCAGGGCGAATCGATCTTCGCCGGCTTGCCGAATCCGTTCACGGCGACCCGGTATCATTCGCTTATCGTCGATCGGGCGAGTCTGCCGGCTTGCCTGGCGATTACGGCGAAGACGGCCGAAGGAGAGATTATGGGGTTGCAGCATAAGGAATATCCGCTTGTTGGCGTTCAATTCCATCCGGAGTCGATTATTTCCGAGCATGGCCACCAGATGCTGCGCAATTTCTTGAGCATGGCGGCGCTTGTGCGATGACGGGCATCATCGGTTGGAATGGAGAGCTGGTGCTGCGTCATCAAGCCGCGATTTCCGTGATGGACCACGGCTTTTTGTACGGCATGAGCCTGTTCGAGACAATGCGCACGTATAGCGGCCGTCCCTTCCTGCTGGACCGGCATCTGGACCGGCTGGCCGGCGCATGCGAGGAGTTGGGAATCCGTTGGACGGCCGAAGCGGAGCAGGCAGAGGCCCATATCCGGGCCGTCATGGCTGCGAATCATCTGGAAGAGGCCTATGTCCGGTATACGGTAAGCGCCGGCGAGAACGGCATCGGCTTACCGGGCGGCGATTACGCCACCCCGGTGACGGTTGTGCTGGTCAAGCCGCTGCCAGACGTCCCGGATGCGCTGTATGCAGATGGGAAGCCGCTGCAGCGGCTGCGGCTGGCGCGCAACCGGCCCGAGGGGAACAGGCGCTTCAAGTCGAGCCATTACATGAATAATATTCTCGCCAAGCGTGAGCTGGCCGGCTATGGGTCGGCAACTCTTGGGTCGGAAGGGTTAATGCTGAGTGGGGAAGGATGGCTGGCGGAGGGCATCGTCAGCAATCTGTTCTTCCTTATGGGCCGCCTACTTTGTACCCCAGAGCTTGCAACGGGCATTCTTCCCGGCATCACGCGGGGGGCCGTTCTGGAGCTGGCTTCGGCCTGCGGGCTTGTGGCGGAGGAAGGGCTGTACCGCTGGGATGACCTGCTTCAGGCAGACGAAATTTTCATGACGAACTCAGTGCAGGAGCTCGTCCCGATAACTATGCTATGGGATGAGACAGGACAGATGACCGAAGTGAGCGGGGGACGAATCGGAAGCTACACCCGGGCGCTGCTGGACGCTTATCGCTCCCTGACGGTGCGCAATTCTTGACAAACTATGAATGAAGGACGAGGCGTGGCGGCCCATTATTATAGTCACAACATTCATGAACAAGAGCTTATGATAGATCGGAGATGTTGAACATGCTGCAGCCGACATGGCGGCAACGAACCTATCGTTGGGCGAATGGTGCCTTGACTCTCGGTCAGCGCACTCTAATTATGGGAATATTGAATGTGACCCCAGATTCCTTCTCGGACGGCGGCCGGTACAACCGCGTGGGCGCGGCCCTGCGGCACGCGGAGGAGATGCTCGAAGCCGGAGCCGATATTATCGATATCGGCGGGGAGTCGACCCGTCCGGGTCATCAGCCCGTTGGGCAGGAGGAAGAACTGGAACGGGTGATGCCGATCATCGAGGCGCTGCGCTGGGAGTTGCCGCAGACCCCGATCTCGGTGGATACGTATAAAGCGGAGGTGGCGCGGCAAGCACTGAAGGCAGGTGCCCATATTATTAATGACATCTGGGGCTGCAGGAAGGAGCCGGAGATGGCGCATGTCGCCGCCCGCTATGGATGTCCTCTTATCTTGATGCATAACCGACTGGAACGGCGATATGATCGGTTCGTCGATGAGGTGAAGGCGGATTTACTCGAAAGCGTAGTGTTGGCCAAAGCGACGGGAGTGAAGGACGACCAGATTTGGCTCGATCCCGGAATCGGCTTCGCTAAGACCAGGGAGGACAATCTCGTCCTGATGAGTCATCTCGACGAGCTGTGCGCGTTAGGATATCCGGTATTGCTCGGCACATCCCGCAAGAAGTTCATCCGGGATACGCTGCAACTGCCGGTCGACGATGTGGTGGAAGGAACGGCGGCGACGGTGGCGCTCGGCATTGCACAGGGCTGCCAGATCGTGCGCGTGCATGATGTCGTCTCGATCGCCCGTACGGCGCGGATGTGCGACGCGGTGCTGTACCGTTGACAGCAAGCGGCCATATAAAGGGAGGAAAGGAGTGGGGGCGATGAGAGTCGTGAAGCCGGATCGGATGCAGCTCCATCGAATGGAGTTTTTCGGCAAGCATGGGGTGTTCGCGGAGGAACGGACGCTGGGCCAGCGCTGGATCGTCGATCTCGATTTGCAGATCGATTTGCAGAAGGCGGGGCAATCCGATAAGCTGGAGGACTCCGTTCATTATGGCGAAGTGTTTTATTCCGTCAAATCCATTGTAGAGGAGCAGTCGTATCTGCTCGTGGAGGCGTTGGCCGAGCGGATTGCCGAGACGCTGCTGGATGGCTATCCCGCGATTCAAGTGGCTCATGTGCGGGTAACGAAGCCCCACCCGCCGTTCGATATTCATTTCCAGGGTGTGACGATAGACATTACGCGGGCTCGGGAGACGGAGGAGATCGTTCAGGTGGAGGCTGCCGATGAATGAGATGAAACGGAAAGCTGTGGCCTATATTGCGCTTGGAGCCAATCTTGGCGATCGGGAGCGCTCTCTGCGGGAAGCACTGGCGAAGCTGGACGCCCACCCCGCAATTCGGGTGGTCGCATGCTCGGACATTTATGAGACGGAGCCGGTCGGTTATACGGATCAGCGTCCATTTTTGAATATGGTGGCCCGGATGGCTTGTACGCTGGCACCGCAGGATCTGCTGCACGTGATGCTGGACATCGAGCTGGAGATGGGACGGGTTCGAGATGTTCGCTGGGGACCCCGCGTCATCGATCTAGACCTGTTATATATGGAAGGATTCGAGATAGATTTGCCAGAATTGACGCTGCCTCACCCGCGGATGGAAGAGCGGTTATTCGTGCTCATTCCGCTGACGGACATTGTGCCTTTGGATAATAGCCGGCTACATGCATTCGTTCACCGTGCCCTGGGAACACTGGATGGGAAGGAAGAGATTCGGAAGTGGACACGCTTCAGTTGGCCCGACGAGTCCTCGCCTTCCGCAAATTAAAAGGCTTGACCCAGCAGCACTAGCCGACCAGCTGGGCATGTCGGTATCCGTGCTGGGCGAGATAGAGCGGGGATGGCAGAGATTGGATGAAGCTACAATGGGGCGCATTGTCTGGGAACCGGCGTTCGCAAGAGGAACTGGTATCTGATCCTCCTTTTCGGTAAAATGAAATCCTGGCATGCCCTAATGAATACGACCCGGCTCACGATGAGAAGACGGTGCATTCAATAGGACAACGAGGGAAAGGAGAGTGGACGATGTGTTGAAAATCGCCGACATCGAAATGAAAAATCAAGTCGTGCTGGCGCCGATGGCAGGCGTCTGCAATCCGGCGTTCCGGCTGATCGCGAAGGAATTCGGCTGCGGCCTCGTGTGCGCGGAGATGGTTAGCGACAAAGCGCTCGTCCATGGCAATGAACGGACGAGAGAAATGCTATATGTCGACGAACGGGAAAAGCCACTCAGTTTGCAGATTTTCGGAGGAGACCGTAAGTCGTTGGTGGAAGCGGCCAAAATTGTTGACAAAGAATCGAATGCGGATATTATCGACATCAATATGGGGTGTCCCGTTCCGAAGGTGACGAAATGCGATGCGGGCGCGCGTTGGTTGCTCGATCCGAACAAAATTTATGAGATGGTGTCGGCGGTTGTCGATGCCGTGGAGAAGCCGGTTACGGTCAAGATGCGCATCGGCTGGGACGACGAGCATATTTATGTCGTGGACAACGCCAAGGCTATCGAGCGTGCAGGCGGTCGGGCGGTCAGCATCCATGGCCGCACGCGGGAGCAATTGTATACCGGCAAGGCGGATTGGAGCTACATTCGTGAGGTGAAGGAGGCGGTCTCGATTCCGGTTATCGGGAACGGCGACGTGGCGACGCCGGAAGACGCGCGGCGCATGCTTGATGAGACGGGATGCGACGGTGTCATGATCGGCCGTGGCGCCTTGGGCAATCCGTGGATGTTGTACCGGACCGTCGAATATTTGACTACCGGCAAGCTTCTTCCGGATCCGACGCCGGTGGAGAAGGTACGCATTGCGATTATCCATATGGATCGCCTTATCGCGTTGAAGGGGGCGAAGGTGGCGGTCAGGGAAATGCGCAAGCATTTGGCCTGGTACTTGAAGGGACTGCCGGGAGCGGCACGCGTCAAGGACAAGGTGATGGAAGAGACGCAGCGCGACGAGATGGTGCGGTTGCTGGAGGATTATGTTGCCGGCATTGAAGCGAAGGAAAGTATGGCCAACTAGATGAATGCATGCGGCAGGGCGATATGCCCTGCTGATTTTATCAATATTGGATTGAATGGAATAATATCGACACCATTCTTTGCTGCCTAATTCAGGATAGGACCTACATCCAAGTGTTATTACTTCAGTGGAGCGTCTCATTGACTTTTACAAAATCATCCCATATAATTCAACAATAGAAAATTAGCTACGGGCTGATGCGTGCCCATGGATATATCGGGAATCTGGAACAAGCCTGCGCGAAGGAAAGGGGGCATCATGTGGCCGTGATGCCATATGATGAGATTAATTCATTCGCATCGATAAGCCGGCGTTGCTTACTGCGAGAGCGGCCCGAAGCTCGCATGCGAAAATAATGATCATGACAGGAGAATCGGTAAGATGAGTGATAAAGAAGTCATTCTGACCCAGGAGGGTCTGAAGAAACTCGAGGAAGAACTCGATAATCTCAAATCCGTCAAACGCCGCGAGGTGGCGGAACGAATCAAGATAGCGATCGGATACGGGGATATCAGTGAGAACTCCGAATATGAAGACGCGAAGAACGAACAGGCATTCATTGAAGGTCGTATCATTACATTGGAAAAAATGCTTCGCAACGCCCGCATCATCAACAACGACGAAATCGATACGGATACCGTGAGCATTGGCTCCACAGTTATCGTTCAGGATCTCGAGTTTGGCGACACGATGGAGTATACCATTGTTGGTTCGGCGGAATCCGATCCATTGAAGAACCGGATTTCGAATGAGAGTCCGGTAGGCAAGGCGATTTTGGGCAAAGCCAAGGGCACGGTCGTAGACGTCAGCGTGCCTGCGGGCGTGATTCAATACAAAATCGTCGATATCAAGCTCTAAGCCACGACCTAGCAAGAGCGAAGAAGCAGCTCGCATAGCGGCGGTTATCCGACAGCAGCAACGGGGACATAACAGATGAAAGCTTCCTTTAGGGAAGCTTTTTTTCTCATCGTCGGCATTGATATTGGGGGCAGTCGGCCGTTGCTAGACAAGCTGTCGGGCCGATGACAATCATTGACTATATCCCGGCGGCCCTTCGTGTTATGATAACGGTATGGAATGATCCGCAATGGGCTGATGCCAACCGGACAGGCGGAGCAATAGAAGGAGTGAAACGTATGACGGATGTCGTCAATCAAGAGACCGAATTAAGTGAATTGCTACAGATTCGCCGCAACAAGTTGGACGAATTGCGGAAGCTCGGCATTGATCCGTTCGGTGCCAAATATAGCCGCACACATACAGCCAAGGTTGTATTGGATAAATATAATGGCATGACGAAGGAAGAACTGGAGACGGAGGGCGCTATCGTCAGTCTGGCCGGACGCATGATGGCGAAGCGGGAGATGGGCAAGGCGAGCTTCGCCCATATTCAGGATCTGAGCAGCCGCCTACAGATCTATGTCCGTCAGGACACGGTCCCTGCTGCGAAGTATGAGGCGTTCACGATGCTCGACCTTGGCGATATTATCGGGGTAAGCGGTAAGGTATTCAAGACGAAGACCGGCGAACTGTCAGTAAAGGTAACGGATCTGGAGGTGCTATCCAAGTCGCTCTATCCGCTGCCGGAGAAGTATCACGGCTTGAAGGACGTGGAGATGCGCTACCGCCAGCGTTATGTCGATCTCATCATGAATCCGGACGTGCAGCAGACCTTTATTGCACGCTCCCGCATCATTCAATCGATGCGCCGTTATTTGGACTCGCTCGGCTACCTGGAAGTGGAGACGCCGACACTGCATGCGATCGCGGGTGGCGCGGCGGCGCGGCCGTTCATCACGCATCATAACGCGCTCGATATGACGCTGTACATGCGGATCGCGATTGAGCTGCACTTGAAGCGTCTCATTGTCGGCGGTCTGGAGAAGGTATACGAAATCGGACGCGTCTATCGCAATGAAGGGATTTCTACCCGCCATAACCCTGAATTTACGATGATCGAGCTATACGAAGCGTATGCCGATTATGAAGATATCATGCGTCTGACGGAAAATATGATCGCGCATATCGCGCAGGAAGTGTTTGGCACGATGCAGATCCGTTATCAGGGCATTGATATCGATCTGACTCCGCAATGGCGCCGCTTGTCGATGGTTGACGCCGTCAAGGAAGTGACCGGTGTCGATTTCTCGGCACAGATGACTGACGAAGAGGCGCATGCGCTGGCCAAGGAGCATAAAGTGCCAGTGGAGAATCACTTCACGTTCGGGCATATTTTGAACGCCTTCTTTGAGCATTTCGTGGAAGAGACGTTGATTCAGCCGACCTTTATTACCGGGCATCCGGTGGAAATCTCGCCGTTGGCGAAGAAAAATATGCAGGATCCGCGCTTTACGGATCGCTTCGAATTGTTCATCGTGGCTCGCGAGCATGCCAATGCGTTCACAGAGCTGAACGATCCGATCGACCAGCGCCAGCGCTTCGAGGCGCAGCTGGAAGAGCGCGAGCATGGCAACGACGAGGCGCATGAGATGGATGACGACTTCATCCGTGCCCTAGAATACGGCATGCCACCGACGGGCGGACTGGGTATCGGGGTTGACCGCCTCGTTATGCTACTGACCGATTCGCCTTCGATTCGCGATGTACTGCTGTTCCCGCATATGCGAGACCGCAGTAATTCATAATATAGAGCGGCCAAGGAGACCGGCTCTCGCCAAGAGGGCCGGCTTTGTGCGTCTAACAGCCGCCGGGTTATCGCGAAGAAACTACGAATGGAAACTGACATTTAGAAAACAGATTGCTATGTATATGATATCGGCAACACTTTATTTCTCACCTCTTGGCGAAGGGCATTCGGGCTCATTCCTGTGACGGTTCCTGGAGCTGCCCAGGATAGGGTCTACGAGGAGAGTGATATGACGACAACGTGACGAAAGACCGAGTGGATCGGTTATGGTACCGGGAGTCTGCCGGACAGTGGATGGAGGCGCTGCCGACAGGTACGGGCGCCTGGGGGCCTTACAATTTGGCGGGATAAATTCGGATCGCCTGCAGTGAAATCAAGGTTCAGTCTGATACACCGACCGTTCGCCTGTGTAATTTGGCAACTTGGCAGCTTGGAACGTGGAAGGCGGGCGCAGCTGCCTTATCTGGTCGGCTAAATCGAATGGGGAATAAATTTAGTACGACGGGGAAACTTCTATAATAATAGTAAGGAACGAGACCAGAGTTATCGCTCCAGCTCTGTTCCGATATAGTGACTGTACCGGGATATATTCGGTCAGAAAAGGCAAATATACTTGAAATTTTAAATAGTAATATTTTACCTATTGCGTGAAGGTGAAAGGTATGATATATTATATAAGTCGCCGCTGAGAGGCGCGGCACGGCAAGAAAAAATGAGATTGTTCTTTGAAAACTGAACAACGAGTGATGTTTGTGAAGAG
>NZ_BALG01000100.1 GCF_000315235.1 Paenibacillus popilliae ATCC 14706
ACCGTTAAGCCCTCCAGCGCCGATGGTACTTGGACCGCAGGGTCCTGGGAGAGTAGGACGCTGCCAAGCAGACAGAGACCACTGACTTTCGTCGAGGCTACTGAAGAACTTGTGGTTTTGACGGAATAACAGAAAAGTGCACGAAAAAAGACGGCCCTTATCCCAATTTTGTGGGATAGGGTCGTCTTTGGATGTTCAGGGAGGGCTTTATGAGCTCTTTTACGACGAGTCTCTTACTCCATGCCAACAAGACCCGAAGATGACACTACGTCATAACCGTGCCTGTGTTTGAGTTCGCTGTTCTTTGCTTCAATCTTATAGCGTTCCTTGGCCTTTTCCTTAAAGTACTCGCTTTCCTGGAACGCCATTTGTTCGGTGTGCTCGCCAGATTTAATACTCTGTTATCTTTTTCGGAGTAAGCTGTGTCCCAATGACCGTTTTGACTTCCATACCGGCCGCATGCTTTTTTCAATTAGCTTCTGAAGTTGCTTACCGTCGTTCTTCTCGCCCGTTGTAACAACGGCTACTGTAATCATCCGTTCCTCGGTCATGGCAACCAAAGAACGATGTATCCGCGCTCTTGTGGCCGATTTTTGCATCTTGATCCTCTGAAATTCGTAACTATTCAAGGTCATCTGCTACTGTTTCTTTGAGCAGATTGAGCGGTTCTTTTATTTTTAGAAGCTCGCAAACGTCTCCTTCCGTTTCAAGCACGTCAACATTCGAATCGGATCAATCGCATTTCTGCCGTTATCTAAAAAGTAACGCTCTTTCAATTCTTCATACACAAAAGAAAAGTCAACAAGTTCATTAATTTGACGAAGCATATTATCCTTGGGAATAATCATGTTTATAAAGATCGATATATGGACTCACGATCAGCGTCTGTTGTTGTATCATTGGATTCACCCGCTCACATGTAATGCTTCAATTATACAAAAAAAGGTACAATCTCCTCATTTTTCATGAGTGACTGTACCTTTCTCTAATTAACGGAACTTTTTCAGTGGCTTCTTAAATTAGGGGTGTTTTCGTATATTATGCTTTATATACGGACATCTCTCCGGCAGGCAGCTTGATGAGCCCATCCTTGCTTGCCGATTGAGCGGTGAAGGTGGCGTAGAGGCGCGGCGCTATCGTCCACAGGTGCCAGAAGAACAACTGTAAGGTCAGGCCGAGCGGTAGCCAGGGCATCATCATCAACAGGATAAGCAAAGAGATGAGCGTTGTATGCCATAGTATTTTTCTCCAGTAACGGAGACTGACAAATTGTTGATCCTGCGGTAGGAAGCCGATCCAGGGGAGATTGAATCTCCATATCCATCGCTTTTTGAATGTATACCGGTCCATCACGAAGATAGAACGCGCGATTACATAATGAATCCAGGCGATAACGACCCACGAAGCGCCGATATAGGCGACTCCCCATAGACCGCTCATTCCTATCGATGCCGTCAGCGCGGCCGCACCGAACAGCAGGTACATGTACGTAAATACCCGATGGAACCGAATCCGCTTTAGGAGCTGATAATTGTAAAAGGTGCGCTCACTACTGCTCAAGGAAGCTCCTCCTTTTGGTTGCGTCACGAATTGAGGAATACGATATATATCGGAATTTGATCTATGAAAATGTAGAAGAGAGTGGGGATCGAGGGCAGATTTGAAGCAGCAAAAGAGGTACAGGCCATACCTACACGAAATGCGGCCATTCCTCATACATATATAAATATGTGAAATGAACTATGAAACTGGTATAACTTTAAGAGTCCGGGGCATACTAACGATAAAATTATAGAAGGTGGGATGGCCATGGAACATCAGGAGACCCACTGCATCATTTGCGGTGAAGCAACAGAGGACGGCATCGTGGTTGTAAATCAATTTATTTGCACCTCCTGCGAACAGGAAATGGTGAAGACCGACGTGCAGGACCGGAAATATCCTTTTTTTATTCATCGGTTAAAACGGTTATGGGTGCACATGAATGTATAAGGTAGCAGACAAGGGAGCCTGAATCTTTTTAGGCTCTTTTTTGTCGTTTCCCCGCAGGATGATGAAGCGCTGCCCGATTTACGATACAATGAAGGAATAAGAACAAGAAGGGGCAGACTTCATGGCATATAACGGAGAAGAATCCTTTTCACGTCACATTTATCAGCAGGCGCCGTTGGTTGGCGCGATGCTAGACTATATGGAGCGCCGTTCGGCCTCCTTCCATGTTCCGGGGCATAAGGATGGCGAAATGTATCGCCGGATGGCGGACGAATGGCCGTACCCGGGCAACGAGCTGTTGCGCAGCATGGCCTCGCTGCTCGCCATGGACACGACTGAAGTGGAGGGGACGGACGATCTGCATCACCCTACCGGTCCGATCGCGGAAGCGCAGCGTCTGGCGGCCCGCTGCTTCGGTGCCGAAGAGACGCATTTTCTTATAGGCGGAAGCACAGTGGGCAATATGGGGCTTCTCTTGAGTAGCTGTACCCGACCAGGCGATCTCATCATCGTACAGCGCAATGTCCATAAATCGATTTTACACGGCCTGATGCTAGTGGGGGCGATGGCGGTATTCCTAACTCCGCGGACTGACCCTGTAAGCGGACTGGCGGCTGTGCCGGGTGTAGAGACGGTAAGCGAGGCGCTGAACCGCTATCCGCAGGCCAAGGCTGTCATGATAACGAACCCTAATTATTATGGAATAGGTACCGATATAAGTGAGATGGCCCGCCTTGTCCATGACCATGGCATTCCTTTGCTCGTGGACGAGGCGCATGGGGCGCATTTCGGATTTCATCCGTCCGTCCCCCCTTCCGCCCTCTCGATGGGAGCGGATGGGGTCGTCCAGTCGACGCATAAGATGCTGGGCGGGATGACGATGAGCGCCATGCTGCATGTGCAGGGGCCTCGTCTCGATCGGAACAGGCTGAAGCAGGGGTTAACGATGTTGCAGAGCTCCAGCCCTTCGTATCCATTGATGGCTTCGCTCGATTTAAGCCGTTACTGGCTAGACCGGCATGGAGCAGCCGCCTTGGAGCTCGGGCTGGAGGCTGCGCGCTGGCTACGCGAGCGAATTCAGGCGATACCGGCGTTCCAACTGATAGAGGAACCGGGAAGCTTGACAGCATATCATTATCAAGATCCTTTTAAAATCGTCCTTCGTGATCGGTATGACCGGCTCAGCGGCTACGAGTTGCTGGACAAGCTGTCCGCCCATGGCTGCGTGGCCGAGATGGCCGATCCCCGGTACGTGGTGGCGGCGCTCAGCTTGAGCACGTCGATGGTCGACGCGGAACGGCTGGCCCAAGCTCTAGAAGTGCTAGCGATGACCATTGGCGATGCGCCTACATATAATACGATGCAGGAGAATGACATGATCGAGAATACTGCTGGGGCCAGTTGCTCCGAGCCAGTGCCGTTCTCGATGTACGATGCGCCTCAGGAGAAGACGGTGCGGGTACCGGCAAGCGCCGCAGTCGGCGGGATTGCGGCCGAGACGGTAACTCCCTATCCGCCAGGGATACCGCTGCTCTACCGTGGCGAACGCGTGACTGAGGCAGTTGTCCGGCAGCTTGAGCGGCTGGCTGGAGCCGGGGGGAAATGTCACGGAGCCGGGGATCCAACGCTTCAGACGATACAAATATTTGCGAATGAGATTAACGGCGCGGAAGAGGAGACACAGTATGAATAGAAGCGATTGGCCAGGGTGGTTCATTACGATGGAAGGAGGGGAAGGAGCCGGGAAGACGACCGCGATGCACAAGTTAGCGCAGCGGCTTGAGGAACGCGGGCTCGACGTGGTCATGACGCGGGAACCGGGCGGCATCGTGATTTCCGAACAGATTCGCAGCCTGATTCTCGATCCTGCGCATGTCAGCATGGACCCGCGAACGGAAGCGCTGCTCTATGCGGCTGCCCGGCGTCAGCATTTGGTAGAGCGGATCGAGCCAGCACTCCAACGGGGATCCATCGTGCTGTGCGACCGGTTCGTCGACAGCAGTCTTGCTTACCAAGGCTATGCACGGGGGATTGGTATGGAAGAGGTGTGGGACATTAACCGCTTCGCCGTACATTACGCGATGCCGGATATTACGATCTGGTTCGATATTGATCCGGAAGAAGGACTGGAACGCATCCGATCGAACCGTTGCCGTGAAGTGAACCGGCTGGACACGGAACAGCTGGCATTCCATAAGGCGGTCCGGCAGGGCTATGAACGGCTCGCCCGGCAATATCCCGACCGAATCGTCTGCGTGGATGCCTCGCACCCGAAAACGGTAATTCAGGAGCAAATATTCGACATTTTATCTGAGCGAACGCAGGATTTCGGGCCTCGCATGTGTAAATAAATAACCATATTCTCATTCTTGGGTAAAGCGAGTTCAACCAATCACAAGGAGGATGATAGGTATGAAGATGATTGTGGCGATTGTTCAGGACAAAGACAGCAATCGGTTGTCCAGCGCGCTGGTGAAAGAGAATTTCCGTGCCACCAAGCTGGCCAGTACGGGGGGATTTCTGCGGGCAGGCAATACAACCTTTATGATCGGTATCAATGATGATCAAGTCAGCACGGTTCTGAATGTCATCCGTAACAATTGTAAGGTGCGTGATCAATTGGTGACGCCGGTTACCCCGCTTAGCGGAACGACGGATTCCTATATGCCGCTTCCGGTGGAAGTGCAAGTTGGCGGTGCGACAGTTTTCGTAATGCCTGTGGATCGGTTCGAACAATTTTAGAGAGGTCATTTACCAAGTTGGCTTTGAACACTCAATTTAGAGCATGATAGAATGCAGGTGGATAACAAATGAAGATTAATCCAGGGTTCCGGCCCCTTGGCCAAGATGTGCGCCTAGGGGAAACAGTAGCGAAGCCCATTCAGCAGAAATCATTTGCGGATATAATGCAGCAGCAGGACGGCCAAGCGGGCAGAGGCGAATTGCAGCGGCGCCTGCAGGATATTTATCGTCAAGGAGAACGACTAGCGAAGTCAATGACCGTCAGGGAACTTCGGCAATACCGGAATCTGGTGAAGCGGTTCTTAGAAGATACGGTCCGCCGGGGCATCACGCTGCGCGACTCGCGGGGATGGGATCGCCAGGGTCGCAATAAGCGCTACAAGCTGGTCGAGGAGATCGATGAGGCGTTGGTTGCTCTGGCGGAGGAACTGTTGGAGACGGAACAAGGCAAAATCGAATTGCTGCAAAGGGTCGGAGAAATTCGCGGCATGCTGATCAATTTAACCTTTTGACAGCCATTCAGGAATGGAAGGACCACAAGTGATGTCGTTTCAACAAATAATCGGACAGGAACGGGCGAAGATCCTATTACAGAACGGCCTGCGTTCGGGTAAAGTCTCGCATGCGTATTTGTTCAGTGGGCCGAAGGGAACGGGGCGGCTGCAGACGGCAACCACCTTTACGAAGGCGCTGTTCTGCGAGAACGCAACGGATGACGCTTGCGATGAATGCTTGTCATGCCGCAAGATCCAGCATGGCAACCACCCGAATGTGCATGTGATTTCACCCGAAGGACAGAGTACCAAAATCGATCAGGTTCGGGAACTGCAGCGGGAGTTTTCATATCGCACGCATGCAGAAGGCCGCAAAGTGTATATTGTGAAGCAGGCGGAGACGCTGACCGTGCAGGCGGCCAACAGCCTGCTCAAATTTTTGGAAGAACCGATGAGCCCGATCGTCGCGATCTTGATTACGAACAATGGACAAGCGATGCTGCCTACGATTCAATCGCGCTCGCAATGGGTGCCTTTTACCCCGCTGGATCCTCAGATCATCTACACGGCATTGGTTGAGGAGGGCTGCTCTGCTTTGCTGGCCCGGGCGGCGGTTCATCTCGTCAACGGAATAGGGGAAGGCAGGGAACTGTGCCAACAGAATTGGTTTGCAGAACTAAGAAACGTAATGTTACAATTAGGAAAGGAGTGTGGAACACAATTTTCTTCCGCACTTCTAATGGCACAACAGAAGGTGTTCAAGACCGAGCTTGGAGAACATACGGACATGTTGTTCCGTCTGTTCCACCTCTGGTTTCGTGATATGCTGAATTATCAATTCAACCGACAGGAGAACCTCGTCTTTTGCGATCAGATGGATGCAATAGGAAGAATAGCCTGGTCGAAGTCGGCGCAGGGATGGATCCGATGCATGGCTGCGGTAGCAGAAGCGCAGAAGCGAGTACGCGCCAATGTCAGTCCGCAGCTTGCATTTGAACAGTTTCTGGTTGGAGTGCAAGGAGGTACATGATTGTATAACGTGGTCGGCGTCCGCTTCAAGAGAGCGGGCAAAATATATTACTTCGATCCGGTGGAATGGCCGGTTCAACTGGATGAGCACGTTATCGTCGAGACGGCGCGGGGAATTGAATACGGCAAAGTCGTCATCGGCCCGAAGACGGTTGGTGAGAATGATGTCGTACTTCCCTTGAAGAAGGTTATCCGCATTGCCAACGAGGCCGACGCTACGCTGGTGGATTCGAACCGGCAGGCGGCGAAGGATGCCTTCACGACTTGCATGGACAAGATACGGGCTCATCAGTTGAAGATGAAGCTGGTTGATGTCGAATATACATTTGATAGGAACAAAATTATTTTCTATTTCACGGCCGAAGGACGAGTCGATTTCCGCGAGTTGGTCAAAGACCTGGCGAGCGTATTCCGGACCCGGATCGAGCTGCGGCAGATTGGAGTGCGGGATGAAGCGAAGATGCTTGGCGGCATCGGCCCGTGTGGCCGGGTCTTATGCTGTTCGTCCTGGCTCGGCGATTTCGAGCCGGTCTCCATTAAGATGGCCAAAGATCAGAATTTATCGTTAAATCCTACCAAAATTTCCGGTCTGTGCGGCCGGCTTATGTGCTGCTTGAAATACGAGCATGATAATTATGAGAGCGTCAAGGAAGAGCTTCCGGCGGTAGGGAAATGGGTAGTCACTTCGATCGGCGAAGGCAAGGTCGTCGGCCTGAATGCCGGTGAACGGAAGGTTCACATTCAATTGGTGGATACCAACAAAGTGAAGGAGTTTCCTTTTGACGACGTCGTAGTGAAATAAAGAAGCGTATTTTTCACGCTCTGGGGTGGGAACTTGGAGAAGAAAGACATTTTTGCGCAAATTCATGAAATGGAAACGCATATGGGAGACCTTCATCAAGAGCTGGGTGTGCTGAAATACGTCGTCAAGGAACTGCTGGAAGAGAATCAACGCCTTCGCATGGAGAACCAGCGGCTGCGCCAATTGCTCCATCAGGAGCATCAGGAACAGCAGTTGGAATCCATCGTCGAAGCAGAAGGAGCATCCGCACCCGCGGCGGATGCCCGGAAGGCCGAAGGGGAAGAGCAGGGGAATGTGGTAGGCGAAGGATACGACAATTTGGCGCGGCTGTATCATGAAGGCTTCCATATTTGCAATGTCTATTATGGGCATTTACGAACGGAAGGCGACTGCTTGTTTTGTCTGTCCTTCCTAAATAAATAGCAAGGGCCGTAGGTGATAGGGAATCGGATTCCTGCCTACGGCTTTTCTTCATATCCAGGCTGCATCGGACAGGCGATATAATGACATGAGACAGGAAGGAGTTTCCGATATAAAATGAAGGGACATGGTAAGGAGAGCGTCATCCTGCAGTCTTCGGAGCGGATTGATGACCTGCTAACCCACGAGCTTCGCATCATTCAGAGCCCGGAGGTATTCAGCTTCTCGATGGATGCCGTTCTGCTGGCGCGTTTCGCCACGGTTCCTGCCAAGGGTCGAATTATGGATCTGTGCACCGGCAACGGGGCCATTCCGCTACTGCTCTCGACACGGACAAGAGCCGTAATCGAAGGGCTGGAGATCCAGCCGCGCTTGGCGGACATGGCTTGCCGCAGCGTTGCCCTGAACGGGCTGGAGGGGCGCGTCCGAATTCACGAAGGGGATCTGAAGGAGTTCGAACCGGATGCGGACCGTCCGTTCTATGAACTGATTACGGTGAATCCGCCGTATATGCCGCTGCAGGCTGGAGAGCCGAAGCTGAGCGAGCATCAGGCGCTCGCTCGCCACGAGCTGGCATGTACGCTGGAGGACGTGATCGTGCGGTCGGCCCGTTGGTTGAGAACGGGCGGCAAGCTGGCAATGGTACATCGCGCCTCCCGGCTGGGTGATATTATCGCTTTGATGCGGGCATACCGGGTCGAGCCGAAGCGCATTCGTCTCGTGCATCCGCGCATCGGAACGGAAGCGAATATGGTGCTGATTGAAGCGGTACGGGATGGCAAGCCAGACGTGCGTATTCTCCCGCCGTTAATCGTTTATAATGAAGGAAATACGTATTGCCAGGAACTAATGGATATCTATTACGGCGAGTCGCCGCAATTGAAGGATGGGTCACATGGAGATCAATGAGCAATTCAGCTATGAGGGACAGGATGAAGGCGGCCGGCTCTATCTCGTCGGCACTCCGATTGGCAATTTGGAGGATATGACGTACCGGGCCGTGCGGATGCTCCGGGAGGCGGATATCATCGCGGCGGAGGATACGCGCGAGACGCGCAAGCTGCTCAGTCACTTCGAGATTCAAGGCAAGACATTATACAGCTATCATGAGCACAATAAGCAGGCCAGCGGTCCGGAACTGATTCGGTTGATGCAGGAGGGGAAGCGTATCGCCCTCGTGAGCGACGCCGGGCTTCCGGCCATATCCGACCCGGGCGCCGATCTGGCGGCGATGGCGATCGAAGCGGAACTGCCGGTCATCCCGATCCCCGGTCCGAATGCGGCGTTGTCCGCGCTTATCGCTTCCGGGCAGCCGACGAACCGGTTCACCTTCCTCGGGTTTTTGCCCCGGGAGAAGAAGCGGGCAGCCGACATTCTAGCTTCCTCGGCGGCGGAGGCGGGCACATTGCTTTTTTATGAATCGCCGCATCGGGTGGGGAAGACGCTGGAACGGATGGCCGAAGCATTCGGTTCCGGGCGTCGCGTCACGCTGGCGCGCGAGCTGACAAAGCGGTACGAGCATTTCGTGCGCGGGACGATTGCGGATTGTCTGGCCTTCCTTAAGGAGAAGCCTCCGCTCGGAGAGTATTGTATCGTCGTGGAAGGCGGCGGAAGCGGAGCGGGGGCAGGGGCGGACACCATCTGGTGGAGTGAGCTGAGTGAGCAGGAGCATGTGGCGCATTATAAGGAGCAGGGGATAGCCCGTAAAGAGGCCATGAAGCAAGCGGCCAAGGATAGAGGCGTCTCGAAACGGGATATCTATGAAGCGCTGCTGCAGGAGAAGCGGGAGGAAGATGACAAATGATGATTCCGGATCATTCAGATGGGCCGGAGGGTTCGGAAGCCGGGGCCTTAAGGTAGAGCTGCTTCCGAGACACTCCCTACATCACGTCGTGATCAAAAGCGGACGTTTTGAACATCCTATACAAGGCAAAAAAAAGGCCTTCATGGTCGGGTTCTGAACCATGAAGGCACCAAGGAAGATATGAAAAAGGTTAGAATTAACAAGTTGATTAGTACTATTATAACCTATTTTTTTTATTTTGTCACAGGTTGAGGGATTTCTGATATACATTCGTGGCAAATAATTTTTCCTTTGAAGTAGGTAACGTTCTCTGCATTACCGCAGAAGATGCAGGCAGGTTCATATTTTTTGAGCATGATGCGCTCTCCATCTACGTAAATCTCCAGCGCATCTTTTTCACCAATACCCAAGGTGCGGCGAAGCTCGATTGGAATAACGACACGACCCAGTTCATCAACTTTACGAACAATACCAGTGGACTTCATCATATTCAACGCTCTCCTCTTAATTACATATTGTGTCATGATTCGACAATTTTCTGCTTGACTGTTTATTATCGTACCAACCATTCCCATATTAGTCAACCGATAAAATGGATATTTTTTATGCTAATTTATGGTTTTTATTATTCTTTTATCTGATTTCAATGTATCTATTCCCGTTTTTATAATTTTATGGTATTATATGTTATCCAATTTCCATTAGGGGCTACGCCTCCATCGTTTTTCGACAACTCCGCCAAATGTGAAAATGCTGTCGAAATGGAATGGGTGTCATTTTATAGTCGATTGCTGCACCCGTAACGGATTACGCTGCATCCGTCACATGAAATCAAGGAGGGATACCTGATGCTGCAAGAAGAAAAAGTGTTCAAGGATCCGGTTCATAATTATGTGCATGTTCAGGATCGAACAATATGGGATCTGATCAATACGAGCGAATTTCAACGGCTGCGTCGGATCCGCCAGTTGGGGACTTCCTATTTCACGTTCCATGGGGCGGAGCATAGCCGCTTCTCCCATTCGCTTGGCGTATATGAGATTACGCGCCGGATCATTTCTCAATTCGAACGGAACCGGTATGCGGATTGGCCTGAAGAAGAGGGGCTGCTTACCCTGTGCGCCGCCTTGCTGCATGATGTGGGACACGGCCCGTTTTCCCATTCGATCGAAGAGGCCTTCGGCATGTTCCACGAGGATTGGACCTGCCGCCTTATATTGGGAGATACCGAGATCCACCGCGTGCTGGCTAGAATCGATCCCGGGTTTCCTGAGAAGGTCGCGTCCGTCATTCGCAAATCGTATGCATCCCCGATTGTCGTCAATCTTGTATCCGGACCGCTCGATGCCGATCGGATGGATTATTTGCTGCGGGATGCCTATTTCACCGGCGTCAATTACGGCACCTTCGACCTCGATAGAATATTGAGGCTTCTGCGGCCGCACAAGGATCGCATCGTCGTGAAGGAGAGCGGAATGCATGCGGTGGAGCATTACTTACTCTCCCGTTATGAGATGTACTGGCAGGTATACTTCCATCCGGTGACCCGCAGCTCCGAGATGCTGCTACGCCATATTTTCAAGCGAGCAGCAGAGTTGTACCGGGAAGGGTTTGCTTTTCAGTTTTTTTTGCCGCCGCTTATCTCGCTGTTTGAGGGGACGATTGGGACTTCGGATTATTTGAAGCTGGATGAAGCGCTGGTACAGACGACGTTCATGCAGTGGCGCCTGGAGAAGGATGAGCGGTTGGCCGACCTGTGCGAGTGGTTTATGGAGCGTAAATTATACAAATATATGGAGGCGGATCAGTTGGTCAAAGCGTCTGAGTGCCGACTGTCCCAAATATGGACAGAAGCGGGACTGGATCCGGAGTACGACTTGATGTTCGATTCGCCTTCGGACAATCCGTACGATGTGTACCGGGCAGGCGATGAGCCGACGCAGCAGCATATTTTGCTGCTTGATCCATGTGGCCGCGTGATGGAGTTATCGAAGAAATCGGATATTGTCCAATCGATCAGCGGTATCCGGAAAGGGAAGCACTATATTTACTTTCCGAAGGACAAGCTGGAAGCGGTCCAGCATGCGCTTCCTGCCGATGTGCGGCAAATGTTCCTGCCCGGCGAGAACGGATAACGGCTGGCCGTCTCTTCATCTATGGAAGGCGGGGGCGGCCAAATGGCAGCAAGCCGCGTTCATTCGGTAAGATAAGTATACCAATCATCATGAAGGAGTGACTTCGATGTTATTTGATACGCATACCCATTTAGATAATGCAGCATTTGACGCCGACCGGGAAGAGATCATCGCCCGCGCCTTCGAGCATGGAGTCACGAGAATGGTGAACATCGGGTTCAACCGAGAGACAATCCTGACGACGGTGGCATTGGTGGAGAAATACAAATTTATTTACGCCGCCGTGGGCTGGCATCCAACCGATGCTATCACGATGAAGCCCGAGGATATGCAGTGGATTGCCGATCTGACACAGCATGAAAAGGTAGTTGCCATCGGGGAGATTGGGCTGGACTACCATTGGGACACGTCTCCTAAGGATGTGCAGCAGCGCGTGTTCCGAGAACAGATTGGGCTTGCGCGCGAGCTGAAGCTGCCGATTATTATTCATAACCGCGACGCCCATGAGGATGTCGTCCGGATTTTGCGTGAAGAGAGGGCTAGCGAGGTGGGCGGCATCATGCACTCGTTCTCCGGAAGCTGGGAAACGGCTAAAATGTGCCTTGACATGGGATTTTATATTTCATTTGGCGGACCGATTACATTCAAAAACGCGAAGCAGCCAAAGGAAGTACTCGTCCACATACCGGATGACCGATTGCTGATCGAGACGGATTCCCCATATCTAACGCCTCATCCATTTCGAGGAAAACGAAACGAGTCTGCTTATGTTCGTCTCGTTGCCGAAGCGGTAGCCGAATTAAAGGGAATGGAATTTGAAGAAATTTGCAGAATAACGACTGAAAATGCGTTGACATGTTTTGACATGTTTTGACATGTGATGAAAATCGATGAAAAACCGATGAAATAAAGATGTAGACCACCAAATAAGTGGATTCTATTGAGAAAATGCAAAATTGTTACTTTTTTTTAACCCTTTTTCGCTCAAAACGGAATTGATACTGTCTTTACAAGGTGATTACAAACACGATATGATTTCTCACAGATGTTCGAAACGAAAACTTGAATATTGTTCCAACCAACCAGTATCGCTTAATCTCCTTGAGCGGAGAGCGGGGGAACCAAATGGCGTGTTGGCGGTGCAGCTATTGCATGGCTGAACGCGTGGATTGATTCCTTGGGGTGAATTCGGTGCAGCCGAGCCATGAGCCGGTTCGCAGCGACAGGGCGACTCTCGCAGCCCGAACCCGACAGCTAACCTCGTCAGCGTACGGAGAGAGGGGTCCTCGTGCGTCCTTAACTGATGACGTTTGGGTTTCAATGAGAAGCCATGTTCAAGAGTTGCCTCTTCCACTAGGCTTCTTTTGTTTTTTTCTTGAAATCTTCTTTTATTTTGAATAAAGAAAAGAAAGATGTCATAGGTGTAAGAAACAGGAGGTGAGGAACAACCGTTACTGGTGTTGGTGCGAAGGAACCGTAAGGTTGCTTCGTAACATTCTTCAAATAGTCGCGTCAGCCAAAAATCATGCGTAACACTCGACGGCGGGACTATGTAAGGAGGACCGAGAAGTGGGAAAGCTCGTTCAGGACGAAACCCATGAACCCCGATCATCCAGCATGTCGCTCGCAATGCGATGGAAGCATGAAAATGCTCGTATTGTCTCTGTCATCGCCGTTATGGTGCTTGTAATTACCTTGATAGCCGTATTATTTCAATACAGCGCGTCCAAGAAGACGCTGTCTGTCTATGTGGATGGACGAGAAGAAGCTTTAGTAACCCGGGAATCACTGCTGCGCGATGTTTTGGATGAGCACGCGATAGCCGTTGGGGCTCATGATGTGATATCGAAGCCTTTGGATTCGGAAATCGCCGATGGTGATTGGGTCATCATCGAGCGCGCCATGCCGGTGAATATTATGATGGGCGGTAAGAAAGAAACGCACTACACGACAAAGAAATCGGTTAGCGAAGCACTGATCGAATTGAATATACCCGCTAAACCGGAGGATAAGGTCATCCCTGAAAAAAAGACCGCTGTATCGGAAAATATGCATATCCGGATTATCGACGTCCACAAAAATGTGGAGGAGCGAAAAGTAACCGTTCCGTTCCGGACGGTAAAAAAAGCCGATCCGACCTTGATGAAGGGCAAGACAAAGACCTTGCAAAAAGGCCAGGCAGGGCTGGTCATTCAGAAGATCGAGAAAGTTTACGAGGACGGCAAGCTTGTGTACTCTAAAATGGTGGATAAACAGGTAAAAACGAAGCAAGTGAACCAAATCGTGGCGTACGGCACAAAAACAGAGCCTGAAGTCGCTGTGCTGTCTGCCGGCGGCGGCAGCAAGTCTGACGGAAGCGTTGATTTCAACTATAAAAAAGTGCTTAAAAATGTGGAATTGACCGCCTATACCGAACAGGAGGGCTCTGTAGGGTCGAAGACGGCATCCGGGGTTATCGTATCCGAAGGTCGCACTATCTCCGTCGATCCAGACGTGATTCCGCTCGGCTGGTGGGTGTACATTGAAGGCATCGGATTCCGCCGCGCAGAAGATACCGGCGGCGCAGTCAAGGGCAACATCATTGACATCTACTTCGACAGCAGCAGCACTGTCCACAAATTCGGCCGCAAATACGGATACACCGTATATGTTATCGGTCCGGTAAAGCCGGAATTGAATTAGGGCGGCGTTATAATATATAGTAAGATACAACGTTTTATGTCATGCTAAGAAGAGGGAATTCCCTCTTCTTTTGTGTTTCTACGTAGAGCAGCAGCGGAAGCGAGAGGAGCAGTACTTGTGATTCGAGAAGTGATCGTCGTGGAAGGGAAAGATGATACCGTAGCCATTCAGCGGGCCGTGGAGGCCGATACAATCGAGACAGGGGGCTCAGCCGTCAGCGAGATGACGATACGGCGCATCGCCTTGGCACAGGAGCGCCGGGGTGTGATTATATTAACCGATCCAGATCATGCCGGGGAACGGATTCGGAAGAAGATCGCGGAGCGGGTGCCTGGCTGCAAGCACGCCTTCTTGCCACGGCATGAGGCGATAGCCAAGGGAGACCTCGGTGTAGAGAACGCATCGCCGGAGGCGGTTCGTGCGGCGCTGGCCCAAGTAAGGACTGAGATCCCGTCGGCCCACGCAGTGCTCGTCTGGCCGGATCTTGTGGAAGCGGGCTTGACGATCCAGACAGGCGCAGCCGAACGTCGGAACCAGCTGGGGGAGATTCTCGGTATCGGATATTGCAATGCAAAGCAACTGCTTAAGCGGTGCCGCATATTCCAGATTTCACGAGAGGAGTTCGAGGCTGCGCTGGCCAGGCTGGACGAGCAGCAGGAGGCGGGGGCTTCTGCACATATCGTATCAGGTACGGAAGGAGAACGACAGAATGAACAAGCCTTTGATTGATATCGCAACCCCATCAAGGACAAAGGAGATTGTGCGCAAGCACGGATTTTCTTTTAAGAAAAGCCTTGGCCAGAATTTTTTGGTCGATATGAATATTATGCGGCGCATCGTCGACGCAGCCGAGCTGGACAGCGTGACAGGCGCGTTGGAGATCGGGCCGGGAATCGGAGCCTTGACGGAGCAGTTGGCGCAGCAGTCAGGGCAAGTAGCGGCTGTGGAGATCGATCAGCGCCTCATTCCGATTCTGGGCGAAGTGCTGGAGCCCTACCCGAATGTGCGGGTTGTCCACGGGGACGTGCTGAAGGTCGATCTGGGCGAGCTGTTCCGGGACCAGTTCCAGGCCATGGACAAGGTCAGTGTCGTAGCCAATCTGCCCTACTACGTAACGACCCCGATTCTGATGAGGCTGCTGGAGGAAAGGCTCCCGGTCAAAAACATCGTCGTCATGATTCAGAAGGAAGTGGCCGAACGGATAGCGGCCCAACCTGGATCGAAGGATTATGGAAGCTTGAGCGTGGCGATCCAATATTTCAGTGAACCGCAGTTGGTGTGCATCGTACCTCCCTCTGTTTTTATCCCGCAGCCGAATGTGGAGTCGGCCGTTATCAAGCTGCGCATCCGGGAACAGCCGCCGGTCGAGGCGAGAGACGAAGCGCTCCTGTTCGAGGTTATCCAGGGGGCGTTTGCCCAACGGAGGAAGACCTTGTGGAACAATATGAAGGCCAAATACGGCACGGCATGGGGAACGGAACTGCTGAGCCAGGCATTCGCGGATGCGGACATTGATCCGAACCGTCGCGGAGAGACGCTGTCGCTTGAAGAATTCGCCCGCTTCACCAGTGTGCTTCATGACCGGTTCAAGGGTGGGAAGGATGCAGTATCGTCAAATCAATAAGAACCAAATGATGCATCTGCCCATAGGATGATCGAAGAGAGGTGATCGATCCTATGAGGCAAGGAGATTTAGTCGTACGCCAGTCCTATGGCGGCGATATTACGTTCCGCGTTGAGACGGTCCATCAAGACAAGGCTATCATTAAAGGCACGGATTACCGCCTGATCGCAGACTCGCCGATTCATGATCTGGTGAGGGTACCTGAGTCGACCGTCAAGCGCCGGAGACGCCAGGCGCATTTCAAGATGCTGCAGTCGGTGGAAGCGCTCGAAGAGAAGAACAGGAGAGAATCGGAACGGCAGCAGGCTGAGATTTCAATGGCTGATCCGGTCCATTCATCAGCTTATTTCGAAATGCCCGGCAAGGTGTTACACTTGGACGGAGATCCGAATTATTTACAGAAAAGCTTGGCAATCTATCGGCAACTGCGGGTACCTGTGGAGGGCCACTATGTACCGGAGGCGAACATGGCAGACTCACTGTACCGGCTACTGCCGGTAGTACAGCCCGACATTGTGGTGCTGACAGGCCATGACGGCGTGCTCAAGCAACTGAAGCAGCGTGATCTGTACAATTTACAAAGCTACAAAAACTCCCAGAATTTCGTCAATGCCGTTCACATTGCCAGACAGTTCGAACGCCATCTCGATCTGATGGCGATTGTAGCAGGTGCATGCCAGTCCCATTTCGAAGCGCTGCTCCAGGCAGGGGCCAATTTCGCCAGCTCTCCGGGGCGAATTATGATTCACGCGCTTGATCCGGTCTATGTAGCGGTCAGGGCCTCCTACACCCCAGTCAAAGACATGGTGAAGATCGGAGAAATCTCGCCCCATACGATGTCGGGAATCGATGGGCTCGGCGGAATTGAGACAAGAGGAAGCTACCGGATTGGCATGCCGAAATGGAAAGAGTTATCGACTTTGAAAGTTACACCCTCCGTTATTTGAATAAAAAACGAATTCTCATCATATATTATACAATTTGGAGAAAAAACACATTGACATTAATTTAAGATTGTTGTTATACTTATTTGTTAATTTGACAACACCTCTTGAATTGTTTATAATGGACAAGGAAAGAGGTGGTGGCTGAAATGGCGAGAAACGCGCTGTTTGAAATTCGACGCTGTCTTGAAGCTCATGTAGGGCAGAAGATTATGCTTCGTGCGAATGGAGGCCGTCGTAAGACAATTGAACGCACGGGCGTGTTAGAAGAGACCTACCCTTCGGTATTTATTGTCAAGTTGGACCAGGATCAGAACGCATTTAAGCGTGTATCCTACAGCTATGCAGATATTTTAACAGATACGGTCGAAGTAACCGTATGCGCCGAGAACGGCGAGATGAAGATTGAATATGTTCGCGGCTGAGCGAACTGGATGGCAGTCCTTCGGGGCTGCCTTTTTGTTATTCCGTATTTCGGATCACCCCCGAACGAATAACGATCCGGCGATCAATACACATTATAGACATACCGCATACACGGGAGCATGCGGCGAATTGCACAATACCCATGAATCCGGAAGGGTTCTTGCGAGGAGGTATGGCGATGGGTCGGAGAAGACGTAGCGGCTTCATGTCCGAGGAGTTGAAGACGGAGCTGGCCAAAGATCTGGGCTTCTATGACACCGTTCAGGAGTATGGATGGGGTGCTATTCGTGCCAAAGACGCCGGGGATATGGTCAAACGTGCCATTCAACTTGCCGAGCAAGCGGCAGCCAAGAAATCATGATCCTTCCTCTTCTTTCTGAGCGAGCAGGTGCACTTCACCTGCTCGTTTTTTTGTTGTGGCGTGCGCACTGGCTGGCACGAATGACTTGACCAGTAGAGTCTGTTATAATAACCTAAGCGATTCGTAGGACAAAGAAGGGTGAACGTGAGTGAAGGTATACGAGAAAGCACCGGCCAAAATCAATTTGCTGCTGGACGTGCTGAGAAAGCGCAGCGACGGTTATCACGAAGTAGAGATGGTCATGACCATGGTAGATCTGGCGGATCGCCTTGAGATGGAGGAACTGCTGCGCGACACCATTATCATTTCCAGCCAGGTAGGCTTCATTCCGTTGGATGAGAAGAACCTGGCATTTCAGGCGGCGAAGCTGATTAAGGAACGGTATGAAGTGAAGCAGGGCGTATATATTCACCTGGATAAAAAAATTCCGGTGGCCGCCGGATTGGCAGGCGGCAGCAGCGACGCGGCAGCGGCGCTGCGGGGACTGAATCGGCTGTGGCGCCTCGGTATCCCGGATGAGGAGTTGCAAGCGCTCGGGGCGGAGCTCGGCTCGGACGTGCCCTTCTGCGTTACCGGAGGAACGGCCATCGCAAGCGGGAGAGGAGAGCGGCTGCAGCCGATAGTGAATCCGCCGCAGTGCTGGGTGATTCTAGCCAAGCCGCCGATCAATGTGTCCACCGCAGATATTTACAGCCGCTTGCGCGCGGGTAGAATCACGGAACATCCCTCATTAGCCGAAATGGTACAGGCCATCGACGGGCATAACTTCGATGGGGTGTGCCGATCGCTTGGCAATGTGCTGGAGGACGTAACGCTGCCTCTGTATCCCGAGGTGCAGCAACTGAGGGACGCGATGGTGAAGCTGGGCGCAGACGGCGTCCTGATGTCCGGCAGCGGGCCTACCGTATTCGGGCTCGTGTCGAGGGAGTCGAAGATAGCGAGGATCTATAACGGACTAAGAGGCTTCTGCAAGGAAGTATATGCGGTACGCCTGCTCGGTTCACGCCAGGAGAACTGATGCCGCAAAGCGGGATGCGCTTGTACGAGCGCCGCCTTGACATATTAATAATTGTTGATAATGGACGTACATTTATGTAATATTTACATTATAATATTCGGTTTTTGTAAGTGAGGAGTCACGATGAAAAAAATGAAGCGCAGCGCCCGCTTGGTGGAAATGACGCAATACCTGATGACGAAGCCCCATACGCTCATTCCACTCACGACCTTCGCTGAACGCTATGGTGCAGCCAAATCGTCCATTAGCGAAGATCTGGCGATTATCAAGGAAGTGTTCGAAGAGGGAGGGACAGGGGAACTGCTTACCCTTGCCGGAGCGGCGGGGGGCGTGAAGTTCATGCCTAAATGCGGTCCGGACAAGGCTCTACCGGTCATTGAGGAATTATGCACCGTTATGGAGCAGCCTGATCGCGTACTGCCCGGCGGTTATTTCTACATTACGGATATACTCGGCCAACCGGCGCTTATGAATGATATCGGGCGTATGTTCGCTTCTGCATTCGCAGGGCGCGAGATCGACGTCGTCATGACGGTAGAGACGAAGGGGATCCCTATTGCCTACGCGACGGCCGACCATCTCAACCTGCCGGTGGTTCTGGTGCGCCGGGACCATGTCGTCACGGAAGGATCGGCCGTCAGCATTAATTATGTATCCGGCTCGCATAAGAGCATTCATACGATGACATTGGCCCGGCGGGCATTGAAGGAGCGTTCGCGCGTCTTGATCGTGGACGATTTCATGCGCGCGGGCGGAACGGTTCACGGCATGATCGAGCTGCTGTATGAGTTCAATGCGATGGTAGCTGGTGTCGGCGTCCTGGTGGAATCCGAAGACGTTCCGAAGGGAGAACGGTTGCTTCATGACTATGTTTCCCTGGTCCGGGTCGGAACGAAGGACTCAAACGAACGACAGCTTGTTGTTCAGCCGGGTAATTATTTCGATGGAGTCAAATAAGGGATCGGAGGCGGTGTTGAAAACCGGTCTATGTGAACATGCATTATGTATCAATAAGGAGGATACGCCATGTCTGAAAAAATAGTTCCTGTAGCGACGAAAGAGGCTCCTGCAGCGATAGGTCCCTACTCCCAAGCGGTGCAGTGGGGCAATCTCGTATTTACCTCTGGTCAAATACCGCTGACTGCGGAAGGCCAGCTTGTGGAGGGTGGTATCGAGGAGCAGACCCATCAAGTTTTCCACAATTTGAAGGCTGTGCTGGAGGAGGCGGGGACCTCCTTGGACAAGGTGCTCAAGGCAACCGTGTTCCTCAAGGATATGAATCAATTCACTCAAATTAACGGCATTTATGAAGTTTATTTCGGTTCGCATAAGCCGGCTCGCTCCACCGTTGAAGTGGCGCGGCTGCCGAAAAATGTGCTTGTCGAAATCGAACTAATCGCTACGATTTAGATCGAAGAATGTCGAAACGGTTAAAGGCCGTTAAAAATTTCAAAAAAAAGCGCTTTTTGTGGCAAAATTAAGAAGGATTTTAGTTGCGCGTGTGGAATTATACACCAAGTCTTGATGGAAAAAGGTGGTGAACACACGTGCAAATTACTGATGTCAGACTCCGCCGCGTCAACACAGAGGGGAGAATGAAAGCAATCGCTTCCATTACGATTGATAATGAGTTTGTCGTTCACGACATTCGCGTTATCGATGGTAACAACGGCATGTTCGTTGCCATGCCAAGTAAACGGACGCCGGATGGTGAATTCCGCGATATTGCGCATCCGATATCATCTGCAACACGCGAGAAAATTCAAGCTGCGGTACTGGCTGAATACGAGCGTGCGGCAACGGAAGAGGAAGTTATTGAAGAAGGCGCGTAAGCGTCTAGGTAATTATGGGGTTGCAAAGAAAGGGAGCCAATCATAGGGGGCTCTCTTTTCTTTTTGTTCATAATGAGATATATTCTACTATGGAATTAAAGGGAGAGCAGGAGGTTGGACACTTTGAAAAGAATAGCCATTGTGCTTGCCGCCGGACAAGGCAAACGTATGAAGTCTAAGCTCTATAAAGTGCTTCATCCGGTGTGCGGAAAACCGATGGTGGGCCATGTACTCGATGCGGTGGAGCAGGTGCACTGCGAGCGTACCGTTGTCATTGTGGGGCATGGCGCCGAGGCGGTTCAAAGCTATCTAGGCGAACGGGCAGAGTTCGTGCTTCAAGCGGAGCAGCTTGGGACAGGACATGCCGTGAAGCAAGCCAAGGCGCTTTTGAACGGGGACAAAGGAACGACCCTCGTCATTTGCGGTGATACTCCGCTAGTTACTTCCGAGACGCTGGCGCAGTTGATGGAGCTTCATGAAGGTGCACAAGCGTCGGCAACGATTTTGACGGCTGAACTGGATCAGCCGGCCGGTTACGGCCGCGTGGTCCGTGGAACAGACGGTTCGGTCATGAAAATTGTTGAGCAGAAGGACTGCACGCCGGAAGAAAGGTGCATTCGGGAGATTAATACGGGCACGTATTGCTTTGATAATGAGAAGCTGTTCACCGCACTGGAGCAAATTACGAACCAGAATGCTCAGCAGGAATATTATTTGACCGACGTTATCGGTATTTTGAAATCGCAAGTAGAGATCGTACAAGCGTACTGTACGGCGGATGAAGCCGAGTCCATTGGCGTCAATGATCGCTGCGCTCTCGCGGAGGCCGAGCGGCTGATGCGGGAACGGATCAACAAGCGCCATATGGTGAATGGCGTGACGATTACGGATGCGGCGCAGACGTATATCGAAGCGGAGGTCCAGATTGGGACGGATACCGTTATTGAACCCGGGACGACACTGCGGGGGCGTACAATCATCGGGGAAGATTGCGTGATCGGCCCGAACAGCGAGGTGACCGATTCGGTTATCCGTGATCGCGTGCATATCAAGCAATCGATCTTGCTGGAGGCGGCCGTCGGCACCAGCTGCAGTATCGGGCCATTTGCATACTTGCGTCCCGGCGCCAAGCTGGGGGAGCATGTGAAGGTCGGCGATTTCGTAGAGATTAAGAATGCTTCTCTGGACGATCATGCTAAGGTATCGCATTTAAGCTATATAGGGGATGCGTTGGTAGGGAAGAATGTCAATATTGGTTGCGGCGCGATTACCGTTAACTATGACGGACATAATAAATCCGTTACCGAAATCGGAGACGACGCATTCATTGGCAGCAATGTCAACCTGATCGCCCCGGTCAAGGTGGGCGATAGAGCATATGTCGTCGCCGGTTCAACCATTACGCATAATATCCCTGCCGGCGATCTCGCCATTGCCCGTGAGCGGCAGACGAATAAGCCGGGTTACGCGGACAAGATCCGCGCCCGTGCAAAGGCAAAAAAAGAGCAGAACTCCTAATGGTAACAGTTGCATTAAGCTTACGTAAAGGGTAGCATTAAGTTGATAGACTTGAACGCGCATTGTCATTAACGGGAAATGTAGAACTTCAATGAACAAGAACCGGCACGGAGGGTTATTCAAAATCATGACGTATTGTGATTCCAAGTTGAAAATATTCACTTGCAACTCCAATCCCAAATTGGCGCATCAAATCGCTGAGTACATCGGCATTCCTATGGGAGATGCCGTAACGACAAGCTTCAGCGATGGCGAGATTCAGATCAAACTCTCCGAGAGCGTTCGTGGCTGCGACGTCTATGTCGTACAGTCGACATGCGATCCCGTGAACGACAGTTTGATGGAGCTGCTTGTCATGGTCGACGCTCTCAAACGCGCGTCAGCCAAGAGTATTAATGTCGTCATTCCTTATTACGGCTATGCAAGACAAGATCGGAAGGCCCGTTCCCGCGATCCGATTACAGCGAAGCTGGTAGCCAATCTGATTGAGACGGCAGGCGCACATCGCGTGATTACGATGGATTTGCACGCAACACAGATTCAAGGATTTTTTGATATCCCGGTAGACCATTTGCTGGGAGTGCCTATCCTGGCCCAATACTTCCGATCCAAGCAATTGGAAAACATTGTTGTTGTATCGCCGGATCATGGCGGTGTCGTACGTGCGCGCAAGCTGGCCGACTTCCTGAATGCGCCGCTGGCGATTATCGATAAGCGCCGTCCAGAGCCGAACGTGAGCGAGGTCATGAACATTATCGGCGATATCAAAGGCAAGACAGCGATCATCATCGATGACATCATCGATACGGCGGGCACGATCGTCCTCGGCGCTAACGCGTTGGTGAAGGCGGGCGTGAAGGATGTGTATGCTTGCTGCACGCACCCGGTCCTGTCCGGCCCAGCGATGGAACGATTGGAGAATTCACCATTCAAAGAAGTGATTGTGGCGGATACGATTCCAATCGACCATGAGAATCCTTCCAGTAAATTGAAAGTGCTGTCGGTTGCCCCGTTAATGGGTGAAGCCATTATTCGCGTTCATGAAGAATTGTCCATCAGCAAGCTGTTCGAGATTGAATAAGAATGGCATTCGCGTATCGTGACTTGGGGCAATAATCACAAGGAGTCAGAATAGTAAGGGTTACATCTTTGACCATTGGTCAGAGAAGTAACCCTTATCGGCATTAATAAAGGAGGAGCCGTCTTGAAATGGATTGTAGGGCTCGGGAACCCGGGCATGCAGTACGCGTCCACCCGCCACAATATCGGCTTCATGGCGATAGACAGGCTGGGGGGGGGGCCCCCGA
>NZ_BALG01000099.1 GCF_000315235.1 Paenibacillus popilliae ATCC 14706
ATTCGGTACGGTATATTTTGGTGACCGCTCGCGATGCCAGCTACGCATATATAACAAATCAAAAGAGATTAAGGACAAACGTAAGGACTATTTTCTTGATTTGTATGAACGGCGGGGCATGGATGTCGATAGGGTTTGGAACGTAGAATTTGAGATACGCAGGGATTACATGCGGGACTTTGCAAATATGGCTACAGGAGAAACAAGGGTTTTTGACTCCATGGACTACCTTTTGCGTTATGATGGCCTGTCAATGCTCTGGACGTATTTGGTTACACGTTTTGTACATGACTCTGCATTTTGGCGGGTATTGCAGCAAGGAGATCCGGATAAGTTTGTGCAGTGTAAGAACTATCTCTTTAGGTTGAGGGATATTGACACCGAAAAGCGTCGCGAGGTTGCACAGATTCGAGGTCGTTTGCAAAAGCTGGTACTCAATGAGGAGTTGCCTCCAGATGCAGATATGATGATTGAGGCGATGAAAAAGTTTGTAATGATGTGTGAGGATTACGAGGATGAGACGGAGCGTGATTTTCCGGAAGAGGTGCGGAAGAAGAGAAAACGTTACATGGATATTCAGATGCTTAAGTTGCTGTTATCAGAAAAGCGTAAGACTACGGATGATATGAATGTTTTGCATACGATGCAAGCGGAGCGCGAAGCACTTAAGATAATGAGAGCAAGAGAGGTAAGATATATGGGAGAGGAAAAAGAACTCATGGATAAAAATAAAATAAAAACACCCGCCAGGCAGGGGAGCCAAAACGAGTGCGGGAACATTGATGAATAAAGTATACCCCATTCCATGAGTTTTGAGAAGTGATACGACAAAACAAGTCAATATACAATGGTGCATAAAGCCACCCTTATGAGGTGGCTTTTTTGCATGTGTAAAATTATTGAAAACATCAGGTGATGGTATATTTTACCTTCCGTATATAGTATTTTTTTGGTATATTCACCTTGGTAAATATACCGTAAAGGGGAATTATATATGAAAAAATTATTATTAGTTACAGCACTTTCAGCGTTTACTATCTTAAGTGCCACTTCTGCGTTTGCTCAAGAAGTACCTGCAACAACAAAAGCTTCTGGAAAATCAGTTCAAACGAATGGGAAAGGAGAACGAGTAGCTTTCTCTAACAAAGAAGAATTGAAAGAAATACACTATCAAATGATTGATAGCATGATGAAAGACATTATAGAAGCTCCTAGAGCAAACAAAAGGGTAAAACGAGGAGTTTTAAGAGACACAGGAGAGCAACAATATACTGGCCGAATCGGTCAACGGTTTACGAATGACGCTCAATATCACATTAATCTATTAAATAAGTTACATCTTGTGACGGATTATAAAATTTATAGTAGACACGCAGAAATAACCTCTACAAGTACTGTAGGAACAAAATCAGGCGCCCCATATAGTATTTCTCAACAAAGCTCTATTTTAGAGAACAATGAAAGAACCGTTTCTTCACGAGCTGAATTTGTTTCGACTGCCAATCTCGGAATAGAGTGGTCTAGTAAAACTTATAATATTACGACAACAATTACGGTTAAGTATGCAAATGACGGAGTGATTACTTTCACTGCACGTTCCATTGTTCGTGATTAGAAAGTGTAAAAAGAAGCATCAGTAAATCTGATGCTTCTTTGATTTATTTATTTAATTTTTCTTGCAACTTTATCATATCCGCTTCTAATCGACTAATTCTATCCTTATTTTTCGAAAAATATTTGCCAACAGACATGAAAAAGAAAGTTAAAGATGTAAAAAGAGCAAGTAGACTTAAATAGAGAAAAATCATAATTATTTGAATAGTAGATTCTAAAACAAAATTCACCCCCATCTCTTCACCACCTCCATTTTTATAATAAAATTTCGGAAATAAGCACTTTTTCACCACTCATTAATTATCTCATACACACGCCATGAAGGGAATGTTTTCCACAATACAGACTGGTTTGGAGTAGCTTTTTTGCTGTGCTTGTTGATAACATGGGGCATCCGAAAAGAAATTAATGGTGTTAATGAGTCCTTGGAGGGCGGGTTCCAACTCAACTCAACTTCAAACATAGGCACTCAGGCGCATCTAGACATGGGCATTGAGTATGATGTTAAGCATCGTAAGGCTAATAATATCTGGCCATTTAAGCTGCTTAATCTATTTAAAATCACAATTATTTGTGCATGTTATTTTGGTAATTGCGCACCGGAGCCGGATGCGGCAGGTGCCTGTAAAGTTTTATCCGCCCCTTGACCTTGTGCAGCAGCTAGATTGTATTGCTGCTCGTCTAAGCCGTAGTCAGTTGATGACTGCGGTCCTAGAGGCGTTTGTAGCTCGGGACTACGATAGGATGCGGTTGATATCGGTTGGTTTATCGCATCAATGATGGAATGATTGAATTTTATGCTTTCCGTACTCATTATGGCGATAAATAAAAGGATACTAAAAAAACGAAGCGTCACGACCTGGCAACAACAGGTTCGTTTGCGCTTCGTTTCTTTAGTATGTACGTTCCTTTGGGCGGATAGCAGTTTTGGCAGTCGTTAATGGGTTTGTAAACGTAATTAAATATTTATCATTTTGAGGTTTGTTGGTCTGGCGATAGGTGGTATCTAATATGTCATTTGTGTAGAGGCGCGGAGAATTAAGGTGGTTAAAGGAGAGAGAGTAAGCATGTACAGTGGGACAAAAGGTAACGGAAAGAACTATTATGAGCATGAGGAGGGATGCGGAAGTGTCCGTGGGTGGAGCCCGGCAGGGAGGGCCCCACGGTGCGACCGCATCCGGCCGATGCCCACACGCAGGCTGCTAGCCTATGCCGCGACTACAAGATGAAAAAAGATGTCTTTATACAAGTGAGGTAAGCGAAAAGTTTTGGATTATTACAGAGGTTGATAAAAGAATATTAAAAGGCCAATTAACAGAAATCGGCCTGGGGCGGAGATTTTTCCTAGACTTCCCCCCTTATTCGGGTTTGAAGACTTCTTTCAAGATGTTCAATCCTTTGCGCTGGCGGCTTTCACTTTGTTCCAGTAGAAGGGATACCGTTTCCCATATCAGTGTATTTTTAAGCGCGTTTCGTTGCTTTATATCAAACAGATCGAAAACGCTGATTTGAAGCGTTTCGGCTACTTTTTCCAACGTATGCAGTGTAACGTTTTGTTCGCCGCGTTCAATTCGGCCAATGTATGAACCGGTCGAATCAATAGCTTCTGCAAGCTGATCTTGCGTTAAGTTTCGCAGTTTCCGAAACTCCCGAATTTTTAAGCCTATAACTTTGAATGTTTCTGTTTGCATTTTCTCACCTTCACTTTAATTAAGTGTAGACAACGCTAAAGTTGAAAGGCAGATATTTATAAGTTCAGAAAATAAAATATTGTCCTTATAAGAACTAGAAGGTTATAATTTTGGTATGAAAATAAGTTTTTGGGTGAGGGGGTGCTATATGTCGAGGACGCCGCCTATAAAATTTTATCCGTCGCCAAAGCTTGTGCAGCAGTTAGATGTTATTGCTAGTCGTCTCCAAGGTAGTCGTAGTCATTTAATATTTACGGTGTTGGAGGCGTTTGTTAATCGTGATTATAAGAGGATGTCGTTTATACATGATTTATGTAATAAATAAATTTGGATGAGTCCGAAAAAATAGACTCCGAGTGGCAAGGTTGTAGTGCGGATAGAGGATGCGACCGCATCCGAAACAGGGGGGGGCTATATGAGGACGCCGCCTGTAAAGTTTTATCCGTCGCCTGACCTAGTGCAGCAGCTAGATTGTATTGCTGCTCGTCTCCAGTTAAGCCGTAGTCAGTTGATGACTGCGGTATTGGAGGCTTTTGTAGCTCGGGACTATAATAGGATGCAGCTACTTCATGACTTAGCAAAATTATGAAAAAATCATATTGTAATATATTGTAGTATGTAGTATAATGTAATTACTACATACTACATACTACATACTACATACTACATACAATATACAACATACTACAATATGGAGGGTGATTTTACATGGCAGGAGTAGCACGGATTACGAAGGAGCAGATTTGGGCGGCGGCAGAAAAGTTGTTACAAGAGGGTAAGTCTCCAACGTTGGCAGCTGTGCGTGGGGTAGTCGGTGGCGGCAGCTATACGACGATTA
>NZ_BALG01000098.1 GCF_000315235.1 Paenibacillus popilliae ATCC 14706
ACCAATGTGTTATCGCCAGATTCGCTTGGGATGCCCTTGTCGCTGTTTTACACGATCAATATCCTAACTATGGCTATCTTCATCTATGTCAATATGACAAGATCGAATTCGGTTATGATTGAAATGAATTGAGGAGGGTGTTCCAGGTGACAGAACCTGCAATCCAAGTGACGCAGCTAACGAAACGTTTTAAACATGCTTCCATTTTTGAAAATATTTCTTTTGCACTGCTCCCCCAGCAAATTTATGGATTTATCGGCCATAACGGGAGCGGAAAATCCGTGCTTTTTAAAATGATATGTGGTTTTTTGGCACCGGACGCGGGCACCATCCACGTGTTCGGACAACAGATCGGCAAGGATGCTGATTTTCCCGCGCGTACCGGCGTAATTATTGAGACCCCGGGCTTCCTTGAACATCACTCTGCCTTCCAGAATTTGAAATATTTAGCTTCGATTCGAAACGTAATGTCGGAGGCAGACATCAAGGATGTATTAAGAACGGTTGATCTGGA
>NZ_BALG01000097.1 GCF_000315235.1 Paenibacillus popilliae ATCC 14706
CTTGTAGAGCCAATATTTTAATTGATGAACGGTCAGGTCGTGCTCTTTGCACCAGGCTTTCATCGTTTGCCCGCTGGTCTGATAAGCGGTAATGGGGTCTGTCAATAACTTTGTGTAAACTCGTTTCCATTTTGAATCCATCCTTTCGTATGCGTGATGGATTCATTGTGACTGTTTTGACTTGCTATGCACAGGTGGGATTGGTTT
>NZ_BALG01000096.1 GCF_000315235.1 Paenibacillus popilliae ATCC 14706
AGCTTGGGCTCTGCGTTGGCGGGGCTGATGTGCTTTCGTACGGCGTCGTTGCTTCGTTTGCTTGAGTCCTTTAGCGATCAAGATGCGTCTTACGTGTTATTGAGGAAAAACGAATAAGCAGATAGCAGATAGCAGAAGCGAAGGAAGAACTTGCGGATTTGTTGGGTGGATTGAGTTGGTAGAATAAAGAATTATGTGGATTTTTTTTGATATACATGATAAAATATCCATGATAAAGTGATTTGGAGAAGGAGGAATTATAATGAGGTTTAAGAACTTACTTAGTGTAATTTTTTCTGTGGCTTTGATGTTTATGATGGGACAATCGGTTAATGCTGTTGCTGTTGAAGTTTCAAAAGATGGTGGAGTTGTAGTAGATACGAGTAGTAAAGACGATGCTGATAAAAAGATTGTTTTGTGCCAAGGTGATTGTAAAGTTAATGTTATTGGTAAGAATGACAAACTTACTGTTGTTAGTAAAGATAATAAGCTTGTTGTTACTGATGTAGGTAGTAAGGATAAAAAAGATAGTTTTGTTTTTACATCTACTGATGGGTTTAAAAATGTAAGTATAACTAAGAATGGAACTTTAGTTGAAGATGGAACTAAAGAATATAAAAAATTAGTGAAAAAATATGAAGAATTGATTAAGAAATACAGAGGGAAGGAGGTGAAAAGTAAATGAAAAGTAAAAATTTATTTGTTTTAAGTATGACGATTGTTTCAATGCTTGTTTTTTCGCAATCTGTTTTTGCTACTAAGATTCATCAATCAAAGGATGGTACTACTACAGTAGATACTAGTAATAACGGCAGTGCAAAAAATAATCCAACGAGTGTTACATGTGAGAGTAGGTGTAAGATTATTGTTAAACCTTAAGGTGCCAGCCCTTGGAAATGCTAACGCCACTTGGTGAGCTAAAATTGAGGAATTTTATAAAAAAAGGTTCTTACTCACAGTAAGGTAAGCGTCAAACCAATCCCACCTGTGCATAGCAAGTCAAAACAGTCACAATGAATCCATCACGCATACGAAAGGATGGATTCAAAATGGAAACGAGTTTACA